>QHOK01000053.1 GCA_003218755.1 Verrucomicrobiota bacterium | reverse complement strand
AACCGAAGAGGAAAGCAGCGCTGTTGCCGCTCCGGAGGTCGTACAAACCGCGCATGAGCGTTTTAGCGACCCGAAAAATTTCATCAACCGCGAGCTGAGCTGGCTCGAGTTTAATCGCCGCGTCCTCGAAGAAGCGCAAGATGAGAGGCAACCGCTCATCGAGCGCGTCAAGTTTCTCACGATTTTTAGTTCGAATCTGGATGAGTTCTTCGAGATTCGCGTCGCCGGAATCAAACAGCAGATCGAGAGCGAGACCAGCGACGTTGGTCCTGACGGGTTGAGCCCCACCGAGCTATTCGATCGCATCCAGAAAACGGTGCGCGAACTGGTGGCGGCGCAATATGCGCTCTGGAAAAATGAGTTGCTGCCGGAGCTGGCGAAGAATGGGATCTACGTGCGCGAAATTGCGGAGTTACCGGCCAAACGCGCAGCGTGGGCGCATCGTTATTTTCAACAGGAAGTTTTCCCAATGCTGACGCCGCTGGCCGTGGACGCCAGCCATCCGTTCCCGCACCTCTTGAACCGCAGTCACAATCTACTCGTGCGCGCAAAGACGCGCCGTCGCGGCGAGCCGCTGCACGCCATCGTGCAGGTGCCGCGTGCGGTGTCGCGCCTGATCCTTCTGCCCCGAGGCAAAGGCGCGGACGAACCGTGGGAGTATATCTATCTCGCCTCACTCATTAAACAGCATATCGGCGAATTGTTTCCCGGTTTAATTCTCGATGGCGCGCATGCGTTTCGCGTCACTCGCAACAGCGATCTCTACATTGACGATGAGGAAGCGGAGAACCTGTTGCGCACGATCGAGCAGGAACTGCGGCGCTCGAGCCGCGGCAATGCCGTTCGCCTCGAGGTGGAAGCCGATTGCCCGAAGGATTTTCTCGAGTTGCTCCTGAGGTTCTTCAATTTATCCGAGGCCGACGCCTACAAGCTCGACGGTCCGTTGTCGATGACGCACCTTGCTCCGCTGGTTGCCAATGATGCGTTCGGGAAACTTAAGGACCGTCCGTTTCAACCGGCGCGCGATCCCTCCCTACCGCCACATGCCGATTTTTTCGAGGTATTGCGGCGGCAGGACGTGCTGCTGCATCATCCTTACGACAGCTTCGATCAGGTTGTTGAATTCATCGAGAAGGCGGCAACCGACCCGCAGGTGTTAGCGATCAAGATTACGCTCTATCGCACCAGCGGCGATTCGCCCGTCGTTGAGGCGTTGATCGACGCGGCGAACGCAGGCAAACAGGTCACCGCAATTGTCGAACTTCGCGCCAGATTTGATGAAGCGACGAATATCCAGTGGGCGCGGCGGCTGGAAGAAGCCGGCGCCCACGTCATCTATGGTGTGGTTGGGTTGAAGACGCACTGCAAAGCACTGCTCATCGTCAGGCGCGATGCCGATCGACTTAGGCATTATGTCCATCTCGGCACAGGCAATTATCACCCGCGCACTGCCCGCATTTACACCGACTGGAGTCTGCTTAGCAGCGAACCGCAATTGACCGAGGAGGTGGCAACTGTTTTCAACACGCTTACGGGTCTCGCCGGTTATCCGGGCCTGAAGAAATCGATGGTCGCACCGTTCGACATGCACAGCCGTCTCATCCAGTTGATCGAGCGCGAGCGAGATAACGCGCGCGCGGGCAAACCGGCTCGTATCGTCGCGAAACTGAATGCACTGGTCGATCAAGAGATCATCGAAAAGCTATATGAGGCTTCGTGCAGTGATGTGTCCATCGATCTTATTGTCCGCGGAATTTGTTGTCTGCGCCCGAAAATCCCGGGACTAAGCGAGAACATCCGTGTCATCAGTATCGTTGGCCGATTTCTGGAACACAGCCGTATCCATCATTTCGAAAACGGTGGAGATCCTTTGGTTTATCTTTCGAGCGCGGATTGGATGCCGCGCAATTTCTTTCGGCGGATCGAAGTGGCGTTCCCAATCGAGACAGGCGCAGTGGCAATTTCGGGAAGTGTCACGCGAGCGCACAAAAAAACTCAGTGGCTCGAAGAAAAAACCGCGCGCGGACAAATTAGTTCCGATCAGCGTAGTGCATGAAGACTCGGCTGCGGCGGCGAGAAGGTCGGAGAAGCCGTGAAGAAAAGAATTCTCGTCATCGACGTGGGCGGCTCGAACGTGAAGGTAATGATTTCACGCGCGCAAAAACGAAAATTCAAATCCGGTCCGGACCTGACGCCGCGCGAAATGATGACTCAGATGAAACCGCTGCTGCGGGATTGGAGCTTTGACGCTGTCTCGATGGGATTTCCGGCGCCAGTCCGCAATGGGCGCATCATGAGCGAACCCAAACATCTCGGTCCGGGATGGACACGGTTCGATTACGAGAAGTCGCTGGGCAAACCGATCCGCATCATCAACGATGCAGCCATGCAGGCCCTCGGCAGTTTTCGCGGCGGGCGCATGTTGTTTCTTGGACTCGGCACCGGGCTGGGATCGACATTGATTTGGGAAACGAACGTGCTCCCGCTGGAGCTCGGCGATCTTCCTTACAGCAATGGCGACATCATCGAGGATTACCTTGGGAAATCGGGAATGAAACAGCTGGGCGAAAAAGAATGGAAACGCGAGGTCCTTCGCGCTGTCCTGTTGTTGAAGAAGTCGCTTATTGCCGACTATGTCGTTCTCGGCGGCGGGAGCGCGAAGAAGTTTGACCAGCTGCCGGGCGACATAGAGCTAGGACATAACCGAAACGCTTTTCTTGGTGGCGTTCGACTTTGGCAAATCGACCCGCGGACACACCGAGTGAAGTGGCGGATCATGTAACAAGGCGTATACATTGACATGCAACTTTATTTCCTTCGACATGGCGAGGCCGATTGGCCCGATTGGAAAAAATCGGATGATGAGCGTCCGCTCACCGATTTCGGTAAAAAAGAAATGCGCGATGTGGCGAAATTTCTCGCGCGTCTCAAGGTGCGACCGGATTTGCTCGTGACCAGCCCGTTGCCGCGTGCATCCCAGACTGCGAAAATCGCCGCGGAATACCTGAAGGCCAAACTGCGCCAGGACGAATTGCTTGCGCCCGGATTTGGAATGAGCGAGCTGCGAACCATCCTCAAACGGCACCACGCAAAAGTTTTGATGCTGGTCGGCCACGAACCAGACTTTACGACTATCATTTCGGGATTGACTGGCGCTTCTCTCAAACTTTCCAAAGCCGGCTTCGCCCTGCTCGATGTCGATCCTGAGTCCGAAGAAGGAAAACTTCTCTGGCTTTTCCCGCCAAAATTCGCGCGAAAATCTAAGTGACCAGCGCTTCCGCCAGCGAGTGCGATGATTTGCCTTCCCACTCCTGGAACCAGCTCGCGACGCGAGAGCCGAAATCGCGCGGACGCTCGGCGAAAAAGTGTTGCGCCAGCTCCGCCGCGCCGCGCTGCAGATCGGTCTGGCTGACTTCAATAATGGCAAGCAGCTTGTGACCTTCGCGCTGCCATTTCGATTTTCCATGTTCGCTCCGCAATCTTGCGCCGAGAAAACTCAAGTCGTGCGCACGACCGAGCAGATCGGATAACGAACGCAGGTCGTCCGACAAGCTTTTTAAGACGACCGGATTAACTGGCCGGAGAATCCGTAATTGATACCAGAGTGTTTTCGCCCTGGTTCTGAATGCGTGAAAATTTTCTGCGGTTGGATTTGCTGTTGCTTTGCCCAACGCTTTCCGGGCCTGCTTATAGCTTGCCTGCACAGCGCCCCGGAGCTGGTTACCGTTAAATTGGGCGAGGATCCAGCGATCGACAGCTGAGTCCGCCCGCTCCAACATCGGGACCGCCTGTGTTTGCCACTCCGCGAACGCAGCCATGAAATTTTCCAGTTCCAAGATCAGCATCCCTTCGAGTTTTCCGTAGGCGCTTCGCCCATGGCGTTGCGTGATTTCTTGAAGTTGCCGCACGGTCTGCAAACGCACTTCGGCATCGCGGATATCCGAAGTAAGGCGCCCGACATCGCGCAGGCAACGGTTTTGTTCCCGGAAGAGACCGCGGCCGATCTCCTTCCGCACCAACCGCAGCGCCCCGCGCGCTTTTTTCAAGTGCTTGCGCATCTCGTGCACCGGCGTGTCGTCGGTTTTCACTTCGTCCTTCGCCACGGCGATGGCGCCCTCGATTTGTTTACGGCAAATCCGGCGAAGATTGTCGCCCAGGGGTTCGCTGTGCCGTAGTTGGTAGCTCATTGTCGATCTTGGTATTGGCCAGTCACACTGCTGTAACATTTTTCACCGGTGATTCCACGCCAAAAAATATGGCGGCGGTTTGGAATCGGTGGCAGCTCGCGGTGACCGGATTCGGCCTGTGATCACGCCAACTTGTGCTCAGCGCCCCGGTTGCAGGATCACGAGCGCCGATGGTTTCACTGTGATCTCGATTTCGCCTGGACTTATCGCCTTTTGCTTTTTGCGCGGCCAAAGTTTGTCGTCGAAGTGAAGCGTCGAGTTTTCCCAAACAATTTTTGACTTGCGAAACCTGCGAAGCGGCAGCGGGAATTTGGCTCTCCGCCCAGCCAGCCGCGCATTAAGATATTCCATGAAGAGGGAACGCTCCTCTTCCCGGACACAGACGAAATCTAACCTGCCATCCCTGGTTGCGGCCTGCGAAGCGAGATAAAGCGCGGGGCCGACGGAGCGAATGTTCATCGCTTCCCAAAGAATGTAGTCATCCGAAATGTCATCGCCGTCGATGTTAATCTTCCATTTCCGGACGGGATAGTCGTGCAAGATTCGGCGCAAGAGCGAAACGTGTTGCCTCATTTCTTGTTCTTCGGAAAGCTTTGCCGTCTTCTTAGCTTTGCCTTTCGCATTGCGCAGATAATCCGCGAGAAGGCTGCCGCCGACGCTTTCAAAAAAATAGCGCTTGCCCCACGGCCCTCGCGCGACGCCGACATCAAACGCTCGCCTTTTCCCGGCTTCGAGCCCGGCAATGATTTCTCTGGGCGAGCCGATGAAACCAAGAGTGCGCGCCAGATTGTTGGCCGTGCCGAGCGGGAGAACGCTCAACGGAATGCCGCTATCGATAAGTTCGTGGGCGACTTTTCCGACCGTGCCGTCTCCGCCAGCGGCAAGCACCAAGTCGGTAGGTTTTTTCAGAGCTTTCTCGTAATCGCTCTTCTTTGTCGATTGATAAATGGCGCGATGCCCGGCGTTGGCCAACGCAGCCATTAAACCTCTCTTAGCATGGTTACCGCGACCGGCCTTCGGATTGTGCATCAATGTGATTCGCATGCGCTATTGGTAGAGATTCTTTCCGAAAACTATTCGGCAAAAACCAATCCGACACGGGTCTCCTAGCGCTACAAAGATGCGAGTTTTGATTTCACAACCTTTGTGTGAAATCGAGCTCTTGCGATCTCCAATCGCGGGGCGTTTCACCTGAACCGCCGGTCTACGGTTTCGCTGGTGGTCGTGCGGTTGACGCTGGAGAAGCGGCTGGCGTGGTGGTGCCGGCGGGCAACACGCCTGCGCCAGAATCAGGCGCTGCAGAAGCGCCCGGTGAAGCCTGAATAGGCTTAGTTGCCGGCGACGAGACCGGTGAAGGTTGTGCCGCCGCAGGCGCAGGCGAATTTTGCGGCACGGCTTGCGTTTTCATCAGCTCGCGACGGAACGCGCTGTCGGCCGTGCTCCTGTGGGCATAAAGGATCGACAACCCAAGCGTGAGCGCAAAGAAAATGCCGGCCAGCCATGTTGTGAACTTCACGAGCACGTTCGTCGTTTGCGCGCCGAAAATGTTTTCCGTGACCGCTCCTCCAAATGCCGCCCCCAGGCCTTCGCTCTTTGGCCGTTGCATCAGGATCACGAGTGCCATGAGCAGCGCCACCAGGACAAAAAACACTAAGAACAGATTGATCAGCAAAGTCATTGGGACGCGAAATATCGCCGGTTAATGACGAATGACAAATGACGAATGACGAAGGAAGGCCCAAATGACCAAAACCGAAACAGCGCGAGCACAGCAGCGCAGCCCTTCGTCATTCGGGCTTCGTCATTGATTCGGCATTCGACATTCGAGCTTCGTCATTCTTCTTAATTGCATTCCAAATCTCATCCATTTCCGAAAGATCGACATCGCCCAGTTTCTTCCCACGCGCCTTCACCTCGTCTTCCAGTTGATTGAATCGCGTCACAAATTTGTCTGTACCGCCCTGCAGCGCGCTTTCCGCGTCGATTTTGCATTTCCGCGTCAGATTGACGACTGCAAAGAGCACGTCGCCTATCTCGTCCTCGATCCTTGCTCGATCCTGCGACGCGATCGCCTCTTTCGTCTCGCGAAGTTCTTCTTCCAATTTCGCGACCACGTCGCGCACATCGGCCCAGTCAAAATTCACCCGCGCCGCTTTTGATTGCGCTTTTTGCGCGCGCACAAGCGCGGGCAACGCTTTGGGTAAACTGGCGAGGTAATGTGTGTCGGCCTTTTTCTCTGCCCGCTTGATTGCCTCCCATTGTTTGAGCACGGCGCCGGAATCGCGCGCGTCGCTGGTTCCGAACACATGCGGATGCCGCCGGACCAGTTTGTCCGACGCTTCGCGAATGATTTTGCCGATGTCGAAGCGCCCAGTCTCCCGGGCGATCTCCGCATGCATGACTACCAGCAGGAGCAGATCGCCGAGTTCCTCTCGAAAATGCGCATCGTCTTTCGCGCGCGCAGCCTCCGCCACTTCGTAAGCTTCTTCAATTAGTGCCGGCAACAGGGATTCATGCGTTTGCTCCCGGTCCCATGGACAGCCGCCGGGCGCGCGCAACTTCGCGACGATTTCGCAGAGCTTCTGAAATTGATTGGCTGCTGATCGGTTCATTTCGAACCAATCAAACATCAAACCTCAAACATCAAACATCGGTTAAATCCGCCACAAAGAGCGGTGCGTGCCGAACTCGGAGATTTCGCCGGAAGATCTTTTGCTGACATAAATCGTGATAGCAATCACACTGACAAACGTGCCGGCAAAAATCAGCGCCACCAGCCAGGACGGGATGTGGCCGATGCGCAGGGCATGGTAAAACGAGACGAAATCGTTAATCGGCGCGGTGGCGTGCAAAAATATTTTCGTTATCCACGCCATCAGGATCAGAATGAAAATGAAAACGTAATTGCGTTTCAACCGGCGCCCTACTGCTTCAAGCTTGCTGATTTTGAAGCAGGGCAAAATCAAATCTTCGCAGACGAGCTTTTTCCATTCGCCCTGAAGCATCTCACGATTTTCCATCACCATTGGGACAAGAAAATGGGCTTCGAGCATTCGGACACGCGCACGGAATGCATCGTAAAAACGGTAACGGCGCGCCTCGATCCAGAGCAGTACCCAAACAATGGCCAGATTGAAGAAGAAAATGATGTGTGGCACCTCCCGGGTGGAAAATGCGATGGTGATAATGGCGGTGGTACTGGTAATCGCCCAGTTTGTAGTTACATCCAGCCGCTGTCGCCAAACCATGATACGACTCATCTCGCCGCGATAAAAATGCGACATCGCGTTGACATAGCCCGGGTCGTAAATGCTCCGTTGAAAGGAGACTGTTCTCTCCTCAGTGGGAGCTACTGCTGTGTTTTGAGTTGCCACGGCTCGTTAATTAACTGGATAACTGGCTTTGCCCGATAATCCAATAAATCTCTGTCACCAATGGCCATTGCGCTCTCCGAGCTACTCAATGAGAGACAGGTGATCCTGCGGCTGCGCTCACGACAACTGCCGAATGCGCTTCGCGAGATTATTCAGTTGCTCGCGCAAAATGGAAAGATCGACAATGCGCAAACATTTCTCCGACAAGTTCTCGCAAGTGAGCAGGCGCATCCCAGCGCAGTGGAAAACGGCGTCGCATTTCCTCACGCGCGAACCGACCTAGTGGATGAAATCGTCATCGGCATTGGACGCAGCCGCGCCGGGATTCCAGTCGGCGCGAATCGACAGCGTGCCCGATTGATTTTTGTTATCGGCGTGCCGGAACGCTTGGTGAACGATTATTTGATTTGCGTCGGCACGCTCGTGCGCCTGACAAAAGATGACGCGACCCGAACGACTCTGCTTCGTGCCGAATCTTCGCGCGAATTTATCGACACACTCACGGCAGAAACGCTGTAGCCGGCATCGGTGATGCCGGCTGGCCGGGGTCAGCTACACCGCGACGCGCTCGCCTTCGATTTCACTTACTGGAGCAACAGCCGATTTGCTGGTGCAATATCGCCAGATCGCAAACGCAACGAATAAAAGATCGAGCACAATGAACGTCGCGACATACGTCTCGCCGCCGATACCGAATCCGTAACTGTGGAGACCTTTGCCCAAAACAAAGTTCACGCCGTACCACGCCATTAGCACGGCGAGAAAACAAACCACGCTCGCAACTGCCAAGCCGAACTGCGTCCACCAACCCGCGAGCCGGCCGTGCAGCGCCAGGATATAACAAAGCAGCGCAATCAGCGCCCACGTCTCTTTCGGGTCCCAGCCCCAGAACCTGCCCCAGGAATAATTTGCCCAGACGCCGCCAAGTATTGTGCCTGCGGCCAAGAGGAGCACACCAAGCTGAAGGACGCGATACAGCCAGAAATGCATCGGTGCATCGGCACGCGCCGCGGCAGGATTGCGCGCGTAGCGCCAGAGCAAGATGTGCCCGAAACCCATTGCCAGCGCGAAAGCCGCGTAGCTCAAAGTAATGGTGAGCACATGAACAGTTAGCCAGAAATTGTCGCGCAAGACTGGGACCAGTGGATCGATGCTTGATGGCATGGCGATCGGCATTTGATGTACAAGCAAAAGTGCGATGAGCGTGACCGGCAACGCCGCCAACAAATATACAGGCGCCCGATAGCGCGCGAAAAAGATCATCCCGAAAAATGAGACGGCGAACGAAACCCAGATAATCGATTCATACATGTTGGTGACCGGCGGCCGCCCGGCAATCATGCAACGCATCACGATTCCCGATGCATGAAACGCGAGGCCCACGAGCGCGACTGCCACGCCAATGTTCTGCAGTGCACGGCTGCGCTTGCGCAAGTGTGCCGTGACGAGAATCACGAGCGCAATTCCGTAACACCAGATCGCACGGTAAAAGGCCTCGAAATGATTATAGAAATATTCGAGCCGCAGTTGTCGTTCCTGCGGATAAATTGATGGACTAACGCCACGCAAATTGTCGCGAAGCTGATTCGCGGCGCGGCTGAAGTTGAATCCGTCGCCATTCACATACGCAGTGGCGACTGTCTGCAATTGAGTCTGGACCCGCGCAAATTGCGCTGCCGAATAATATTTCGACCAACCCGATGGCTCGACCCACGGGCCCGTTTCATTTTTCGGGGCAGGGATGATCAGTAATGTGTTGCCGTCCATTAAACGGGCCAAAAGCGTAAGCCGATCGCTGACGCCCAATGCTTCCTGTTGAACCCGGTCGAGCGGTTTCTCTGCGCGCTTGAGCGCCTGCGCCTCATTGGCAATGCGCTGTAGTTCCCCCGACCCGGCCAATTGCGCGAACGAAAATCGCCGCTGCGTTTCGTCGAGCCCGAGTTGTTCTTTGAGCTTGCCAAATGAGATAAGCACCATTGGCTCGTTCTTCCAATCGCGGGTTTCAATCAGCGCGGACAAAACGAAATCGTTCGGGCGCCATTTTCGGCCTGTCTTGTCTGTGTATGTCGGTCTTCCGGTGATGCGAATCAGTGTTTCCTTTGCAAACGTGTCAATCGGTTTGCGCCGGCCGCCGTCCTGGATCGCAAGCAATCCCCACTGTTTGAAACCCAAGACGCTGCTATCTGCGGAGGACACACCTGCTGACGCAGCGCAATCGATGCCTCCGGAGAGCGCCGTGGCTGTTGCTATGAAAATGAGAAGCCGTGCTTTCAAGCGGCGGGAATGTAATTCTCGCCGCTGGTCATGTCGAGCGACGTGGCAGATCGTCATTCGGGTTTTGTCATTCTCTCCATTTCCGTTTGCGTAGGTTGAAGCAACGCGGTTACCTTGAGACCCGTGTTCAGCTTGACCATGCTCGGCAGCGGGAGCGCGGGAAACAGCGCGCTGGTCGCAACTGATCATTGCAAGATTCTTGTCGATGGTGGGCTGAGCGCGCGACAATTGGTTTTACGTCTGGAGCATTGCGGGATCATGCCGGGGCAGCTCGATGGCGTCCTTCTTACGCACGAACATGGCGACCACGTTTGCGGTCTTGAAATTCTGTGCCGCAAATTTGATGTGCCTATTTATTGCAATGCGTTGACGGCAGAAGCAGTTCGCTCCGACAGCTCATTCGAGCGACACCGTAACTGGCGAATCTTCGAAACTGGTTCGGAGTTTTCTATCTGTGACATCACGGTGCGAACGTTTCCCGTGCCGCACGACGCGGTGGATCCGCTGGGGTTCGCTTTTTACGCCGGCTCAGGGAGCCTGGGGTTCGTCACCGATCTCGGCTACGTCACCAAATTGATCGTTGAACGACTGCGCCAGGTGCAAACGCTCGTCATTGAGACGAATCACGACGAAAAACTTCTACAGAACGACACGCATCGGCCGTGGCCGGTGAAACAAAGAATCCAATCGCGGCATGGTCATCTGTCGAACGCAGCGGCGGCAGGCGTGATCGAGGAATTGTTACCGGGAAAAATCGAGCGGGTTGTGCTCGGACATCTCAGCCGGGATTGCAACACACCCGCTCTGGCGCTGGAGACAGTGCGCGCGTCGCTGGCGAAGTGCGGCAAGCTCGATCTGGAAATCCATTGCGCAACCCAGTTTGAGATCAGCCCGCAATTTCGAATCGGCGATACCGATCCCGGCCCATTTCAGCCGACGTTCGAGCAGGCGTTTTTCCAAAACGCCCTGTAGCGGCTGTTTATGACTCCCGCTGGTCAAAAGCGCCGACTGCGCCGCCTCGATCTCCTATTCTTCTTCGCATGTGAGGCAACGTTCTTCGCCGCAGCGTCGAGAGCGGCGTGCACCATACCCGTTTTCGCGGCGGTAAGATAAACATTCGTGTAGCCCTGGCGACCCCAGGCGCCGCTACACGGCTTGAAGACCTCGGGTCCCTTCTCGATGAATGCGCGCTGCTGCTCTGGCGTGAGCTTCACCATGCCCCAGCTTGCGTCGGGGACACCGAGTGATGCGAAAATCTTTCCGGCAACACGGAAATCGGGGTGATTCATGTGCGAACGCTCGACGGCCGTGGGAATTCCCAGCGCCATCTTTCGAAACTCGTCGATAGTCATCTCAGGAGCGATCTATGCCTAACAAGACGCAAGACCAGCCACCCAGTACTGTGAAATTGTGCGGCGTACATGTTTCAAGAGGTTGAAATAAAGTACTGGGTAAGCTCCAGCGTCTGGTTAGGTCTTCGGTGCTGCTTCGCCACAAGTTCGCTTCATGACATTCTATGAGCTCGCCCCTCGCTTGCGTCGCGGCGTTCGGACACCAACAATCTCGTGAAGCGCATGTTTGCCAGTCTTACCAGGAAGTCTCACGCTAATGGTTTTTCCCACGCGAACCCGCCCCTGAACTGCGTGGAGTACCGCTTCAGATACTAAGAACTCGGTTCCGGCTCTTTTATTTGCCCGCTCAACTCGGTTGGCGATGTTTACCGCATCTCCAAGGGCAGTGACTCGCTCTTGCGGTCCACCGCCCACCGTGCCAACGACTGCGTCGCCAAAGTGCACTCCAACCCCAATTCTAAAAGAGCATTGGAACAATCTCTTCACATACGGCTGTATATCCTCTTTTGCGGAGCGGAGCATATCAAGGCCAGCCAGGACCGCTTGGAGGGGCGCAGATTCTGACGGCTCAACTCCAAAGAGCGCCATTAATCCATCGCCTGTATAACAGGCGACGTGGCCTCCGTTATCCATAACAGCTCTCTCCATGTGATGATAGAAGCGCCTGAGAACATGGATCAGATCGAAGGGAGGAACCGATTCAGCAAAGCTCGTTGAACCGCGTATATCGACAAAGAGAATGGCAATCTTCCGTTCTTCACCCACCGAGCCATGGGTTGTTGTCTCCTTTCTCTGGTCCGTGAGTCCGGCGTCCTTTGCGTCCAGTATAAGCCGTCGCATTGTCACGTCTCCTACGATAGTAGTCTGGCACGCTAGACGAACTCTCTCGCCGAAGTGTAGTTGCGCAGCAAGCGCCTGTTCTTTCTCATTGCGTGGAGAACAAAACTCCAAACCGTCGAGGACAAGCACACGGCACGTCGAACATCGTGCGTTCCCACGGCATTCATTCGTATGAGGGATACCTGCTCGCAAGGATGCGGAGAGGACACTCTCTAAATTGGAAGCCTCAACGTATCGCTGGTCGGGCAAGAACAAGATGCGCGGCATAGCTCTAGCTAAAATGCAATGCTCCTTCCCATCGAGTGAAAGCACACAAGAGCGCGGCGCATGTCCCGGCTGTCGACGATCTAACTACGATTCGACGAAAGTTTGTTTCGCCTGTTTGGACTTTTCTCCGAGAGGGCTTCCGCGCGATTTTGCGGGCGACCCGCCTTCGCCAAGCTCCGGCGTGGCGGGCAGGCCTGCCACCACAGTTGATGAGAGTCATTTTTTTCTGTGGCCGACCATTTCGCCGCGCAGCGTCCGCCGGTCGACGCGGGTGAGGTTCCTTTCCATTGCCGGTGTTAGCAATGAAATATGCGGGATTTCGCAGAGATATTCGGCGATGAACCAGATCGGTTTTTCTGTCGTCATCCAGTGCAGATGATCGAATCGCGCCAGGTTCACCGGAAGCGAATACCGCCGCAAGGTGCGTTCGCCGCGCAGGTTGAAGTAGATATTGAAATAACTCATGGCCAGCTCGCGCAAGCTGCGATATACCGGTTCGCGATAACGGCAGCCGGTGAAATTGGATTTTGCCACCGCGCCCCAATGCCCGCGCACTTTGAAAATCGCAACGACATGATCGGTATCCTGTTCCGCCTCCAAATCGAAAATCAAAGGTGGAAACCCGATGACGCGGAGCGCAGCCGCCGCGAAAATTCCGCCTTCGAGACATGATGCGGTGCGATCGTCCAGGACTTTCTTCGGCGAACGCGCGGTGTAACTCAGGTTGTATGGCAATTCATCGAGAAACCGTTGAATGCCGGCCGGCGTCTTTAAAGCGCGCAACCGGCGCAGCCCGGATGATGTCAAGTTGAAACTCGATTCATCTCTGCTCGAATTTGAATTGCGACGCGCAAATGCTTTCAAACGGGAATCATATACTGGGCGCTTTAGTTGCGCTAAGTATATACTCCCCGAAACTTGGGAGCCGCGGCCAGTAGTGGCTTGGCAAGGGAGGCAATCCAGCTTAATATGAAGGGTCTCCGCGCGCGTAATGGCCTTTCGCTACGACGGGTAGAAAGTCTTTTGATGCGGAACGGAATAACCCGGATCGTGCCATTACTTCTCGTGTTGCTCTCGGGCTGCCCGAGAGTTGAGGAAGGGCGGCGATCGGCGCTGAGGTCCTGGATTGAAAAAAAACTCCAGACCAGCGCCGGTAAGATCCCGGGCGCTAGCGTGGCCGTCATTCGGAACTATCGCATCGAGTGGGCACAGGGTTTCGGACAGAGCGACACCGAACACGGGACCGCCGTCACGCCGACGACCCTGTTCCAGGCATGTTCCGTCAGCAAGGCGATCTCCGCTGTAGCAGCCGTAATCGCCTTCGAGGATCATAAGCTCCGCATCGACGAGAATATTAATGACATCCTGAAAGCCGTCCAGCCCAATGCTGAGGTTGGTCCATGGGACCTTCCG
>QHOK01000052.1 GCA_003218755.1 Verrucomicrobiota bacterium | reverse complement strand
TGGCACTGGATTGCAGTATGTCGCTGTCGTACTCGAAAAGTTGATCGTCGGGCAGGCGTAATTTTGTGCCTGATCCCAGAGGACCTTTTTGCGCGAGTAATTGATCCAAATCGCTAAAGCCGGGAGTGCGCCCTTTATTGGGACCGGCGCTATCGCCTGGTAATTTACTCGTGAACGTGTTTGGCCGTTTGATTGCGGTACTCGTGGCAAGTTCCGTTCCGCTCAAAGCGGGCTGCGGGCGGCCTGACGTCGAGCTGTTGTTAAGTAAAGATTGTTCGTGCAGCGCGCTTGGATCATTTGAGAGAGACTGCGCTGTGGAGCGTTCGATTTCATTAAGCACTGAATTGACTTCCGGTTGTTCTACTTTGGGTTGGTCAGGCAAAACGTCCCGCATGTCGTCCGGTAGCGCGGCGCTCGCCTGAATGTCCTGCAACAATTTGTCGAACGACTTCTTTTCGTCCGGCAATTGCACGTCGGTGTTGTCAGGGTTCGGCTTCGCCGCCTGAGTTGTTTGATCGGCGCTGCTCTTGTCGAGGTTGGATTCGGTGATGCTCCTGACCTTGAACATGGGCGTCTGCTCGTTTTGGGCGACCGCCGCCTCCATAGGCGCGAAACGTGTTCGATAAAAATAAGCGCAGAGCGCGAAGTGTATTGCCAGCGAAACAATCAATCCGAACCAAATCCAACTGCGTTCTTTGGTGCCCGTAAGCAGGCCTTCGGTCTCGAAGGTGTCGAAATCGGAAACTCTCATTACTCGGCTCCTAAAATATCACATTTGGGCGCTTGAGCCACGGGACGCGCAGCTGCGTTTGCCCGTGTGCGCTCGATAAACGCGCGTGCCGCGCCACGAATCGATTGCCTTTGTGATTTGCTTTGCGATGTCTGCCAACACAATCTCCAGCACCACAGAAAATGCCCCGGCCTTTTCTACTGCGCGCGCATCGGCGAGCAGAGCTTCGGCCTCCGATTGCGTGCGGCCCTTGATTCTATAGCCACCTTCCTCGCGCACACTTTGGGGCAACATGCCGATGTGAGCCATGAACGGAATGCCTGCGTGTGTGATGGCTTCAATCTGCGCAACATGGCTCGTCCCGCCTTCGAGCTTCACCGCTTGCGCACCGGCCTCAACAAATTGCCGCGCGGTGGCAACTGCTTGCTCGACCGTATCATAGGTGTAAATCGGCATATCGGCGACGAGCAGTGCCTGTTTCACCCCGCGAGCCACGGCCCGCGTGTGGTGCAACATCTCTTGTAGCGTCACATTCGTCGTATCCGCGTAGCCCAGCACGACCATGCCCACCGAGTCGCCCACAAGGATGATGTCGATGCCGCTTTCATCGAGCAAACGCGCGGTAGGATAGTCGTAGGCCGTCAGCGCAGTAATCTTCTCACCGCGTTGCTTCATTTGACGAAAATCTTTCATCCTGCCTGTTCGGAAGATCAGCTTCTGGTTTGAGAACGCAAGCTCGCCCCGAAAAAGCGGTCCGAGGACGCCCAGCACTCCGAAAACTAGCGCGATATGAAATTAGTTTTCCAAAGAATTTCGCACGAAGTGCTTTGGAGTGCGACGCGTCCTCGCGTCGCTTTTCGCGTCGGTTAGATTCCTCCGAAATTCACCAGTCGTCCGCGACCAGAACTACCTCGCCAGGTTCCCTTAATTCCGCGACCAATTCCCTGATCGTTTTTGTCTGGCCGGGCAACATCAGGTCTGGCCGGATATCGGCCAGCGGTTGAAGAACAAATTTTCTCAAGTGCATCCTCGGGTGCGGCAGTCGCAACCGCTCATCTTCAACAACCCGGTCGCCGCAGTAGAGCAGGTCGATGTCGATCGTCCGTGAAACATTTTTTGGATGATCGCGCCCGCGGCCTAATGCTCCTTCGATTCGAATGAGTTGCTCAAGCAAACTTGCGGCATCACCTTCGTAATCAAATTCAACAACTGCGTTCAAAAATTTCTCTGCTCCCGGTTCGCAATCGACTGGTTCGGTTTCGTAAATTACCGAAGAAAGAATCGGCGGCTTTACATCCGAGAGACCGAGAATCGCCTTTCGTGCGGCGCGCAAATTGCCGAAGCGATCGCCGACGTTCGATCCAAGGGCAACCGCGGTTCTCATAGTCGATTCCTGTAGAGGCAGGCGTGTCGCCTGCGAACGCGCCGGGAAATGCAGCCGGCACGGCCGCCACTACAGTCCCAGCACATCTTGCATTGAGTAAAGGCCCGCCGGTCTTCCCATGATCCATTTCCCTGCGCGCAATGCTCCGCGGGCAAAAATTTCACGATTCGCTGCGCGATGCGTGAGCTCAAGGCGCTCGGCGGGCCCGCTGAAAATTACGGTGTGCTCGCCGACTACGTCACCTTCGCGAATTGATTGAATCGGTATTTCGTTCCTGATTTTTTGCGCCGCTTTCAAAACCTCAGCGAGAGTTTTGGCTGTGCCGCTGGGCGCATCTTTTTTCATCTTGTGATGCGTTTCAACAATCTCCGCACTAAAATCGCGGCCGAGCCGTTCCGCAGCTTTGCGCGTCAACCAGAAGAGCACATTGACGCCAACACTGAAATTCGACGCGAACACAATCGGCAACGATTGCGCGGCGTTCTCGATCAGGCGGCATTGCTCTGGGGAATGTCCAGTCGTCCCGATGACAAGCGGCCTATTATGATGTAACCCAGCGCGGCAGACTTCAGTGATGGCATCGGCCTGACTGAAATCGATTGCCAGATCGCAATTTTTCATCGCTGGCTCGATTGAATCGCTAAGATCGCATTGCGCGACGATGTCTATCTCCGAATCCGCTTTGGCAACATCGATGATCGTTGTCCCCATGCGTCCAGCCGCGCCGATGAGCAACACGCGCACGGGCGACTTCATTTGTCTCGCTCGAATTGTTCGAGCGTTTTGCGTAAGCAGGCCTGGTTGGCTTCGCTCATCTCGCACAACGGCAAGCGAACTTCGCCAGACATCGCGCCGCGCCAGCCGAGGGCCGTCTTCACAGGAACCGGGTTTGGCTCAATGAACAAGTCTTTGAACAGCGGCAGCAATTTCCGATGCAATTCTGCAGCCGATTTCAAATCCCCTGACTCGCACGCGCGGACGAGTGCACAGACTTGAGAGGGAAACAGATTCGAGGCCACACTCACCACGCCCGCTGCGCCTACGGCCATGAACGGCAGCGTGAGCGAGTCGTCTCCGCTTAAGATCGTAAACGATTCTGGCAAACACCGGCGCAGTTCGCTGACGCGCTCGACACTTCCGCTGGCTTCCTTGATTGAGACGATATTGCGGCACTCCTTTGCCAAGCGCGCCACAGTGTCCGGCAAGATGTCCACGCTACAGCGTCCAGGAATGTTGTAGAGGATGATCGGCAGTGATGTGGCGTCGGCGATTGCTTTGAAATGGCGGTAGAGCCCTTCCTGACTTGGCTTGTTGTAGTACGGGGCTACCAGCAGCGCGCCGTCGACCCCAAGTTTCTCGGCCAACTTTGTATCGGCCACCGCGTGGTCGGTCGCATTTGAACCTGTTCCCGCAAGAACCAGGCAACGCTTGTTCGCCGTTGCGACCGCTAGCCGGATTAGCTCTTCACGTTCTTCGTGAGAAAGTGTCGGCGATTCGCCGGTGGTTCCGATCGCGACAATTCCTGTGATCCCTACCGCGATTTGTGTCTCGATCAGTTTTTCGAAAGCAGAAACGTCAATGCCGCCATCGCGAAATGGCGTGACCAGTGCCGTGAACGTGCCGCGAAACATGTTGGTTAATTGTAGGGCGGCCTACTCAATTGTCATGTCGAGCGAAGTCGAGACATCTCGGATTGTTTCTCGCTTAAAATTAGAGATTCCTCGACTTCGCTCGGAATGACAAAGCGGGCAACGATACGAAGGTCAAACCTCGATTGTTCCTTGGAACACAAATTCCGCGGGACCGGTGAGCGTGACGTTGCGAAAACCGTTTTCGATCTTTTCAAATCCAACCTGAAGTTCATCTCCGCCGCGCGCAATCACGTTGATAGGTCCATTGACCTTTTCAATGGCGGCGAAGATCAGCGCGCTGGCGACTATTCCCGTACCGCAAGCCAGAGTTTCGTCTTCCACGCCGCGCTCATAGGTGCGGATGGCGATTTTATTCGGCCCGCGTTTTTCCAGGAAGTTCACGTTTGCGCCTTTGGGCGAAAACATGTCGTGGTGACGAATGGCTGAACCCTCGCGCTGCACACCAACTTCGTCGATTCGCGGAACGGGAATAACCACGTGCGGCACCCCGCTGTTGATGAAGTGAATGGTTTTGTTTTCGTTCGCCACGGGAAGCTTCATGTTTATCCGTAAATCGGTCGGTTTGGTCATCTGCAGCGTCACAAGCTCGCCCACCAGCTCCGCCGCGATGACGCCCGCCGGCGTTTCAAAAGAAATTTTTGCCTGTGCTCCGGCAATGTTATTTGCAAAACGCGCAAAGCAGCGGGCGCCGTTGCCGCACATCTCTGCTTCTCCTCCGTCCGCATTAAAGTAGCGCATCCGAAAGTCGGCTTGGTTCGATGCCTTTTCGAGTAACAAGATTCCGTCGGCACCGACGCCGCGGTGACGATCGCAAAGACGCGCAATCTGGCCGCGATCCAGATGGATGTCCCCTGCCCTGTTGTCGACCAGGATAAAATCGTTTCCCGCGCCGTTCATTTTCGTGAAACGCAGCATGACTCTGATTTTAGCGGTGGCTGTGTCTGTTGTCATGTCGAGCGTGCTCGAGACATCTCTTATTGTTGTTTGACAGCCAGAGATTCCTCCACGTCGCTCGGAATTACAAAAAGCCGTGCCGGAGAACAAACCAAGCGCTCAGCCGTTGCCAGATCCAGTTTTGATGATTACTTATTCTGCCGTGAAGGGACTGGCGGCCTCCGTTTTTCTTGCAATCTTTGCATTCACGCCGCATCGGCTCTTGGCTGGAGACTGCAACGGATTGATTCTCGAGCAGATCAAGCAGATGCCGCAAGGGGGCCGTTATTCTGTTTCGCACTTCGCAAAAATCCGCCTTCAGTCTTCGGCACATTTCGAGTCCGGCAAATTCTTCATTCTGCCGTCGGGGCCAAGTTTCTGCTCGGGCGCAACGTATCTGGTGTTCATCAGAACAATCGAGGGTTTGCGCGCCCGAGGTGAGCTTCATCTGGACTATGCGACGCTCGAAAAGCTGATCATTCGCGATCAACGCGATGGCGAAGGAATCTGGGGCCGATGGAATGCAAATGGGCCGGGCACGGCGCGTCTCTTTCACGAGCTTCAGTTAGGGCGGAACTTCGACAATTTCGATCAGGTCAAGCCGGGCGACTTCATGAAAATTTTTTGGTCGCGCCAGGTCGGAAAAAATGAGCACGGACACTCCACGATTTTTCTCGGAACGGAGAATCGGCCGGACGGCCAGTATGTCCGATATTGGTCGAGTAACATTCCGGCAGGTTACGGTGAGAAATCTGTTCCACGAAGCAAGATCGCCTACGCCATTTTTTCGCGTCTCGAGACGCCTGCGAATCTGGCGCAAATCGACAACGCGCCTTTGGTTGATACGTATTTAGCGTCGCTCCTTCGGACACGTTCCAGTATTGCCGAAGCCGGCACAAAGTGCGGGCTTTGATCATTCGCTGAGCGCGGTGGTTCGGACGGCCGGCTCCTGAGCGGAGCCATCTTTCAAAACTGGCTTGCGTCACTACAAACCGATCTTTAAAAGGAAGGAATGCTTATCGAAACCTTAAAACGTCATTGGTGGGTTCCGGTCATAAGGGGTATCGCTGCAATCGTCTTCGGAGTAATCGCCTTCGTCTATCCTGGCTTAACGATCGCGGTGCTCGTGCTGTTATTTGGAGCCTGGGTGTTGGTCGACGGCGTCTTTCGCATCGTCGGCGCGATTGGACATCGCGCATCCGATTCCGACTGGGGATTTAATCTAATCATCGGAATTCTCGGAATTATCATCGGATTCCTCACATTCCATGCACCCGGGATAACGGCGCTGGCGCTAGTCATTTATATCGCAGCTTGGGCGCTTATGATTGGCGCAACCGAAATCGCGGTGGCAATCAAGCTGCGCCGGGAAATCAAAGGCGAATGGTTCCTGATCTTGATGGGCCTGGCTTCAATTGTCTTTGCGATACTACTTTTATGGAACCCGGTCCTCGGTGCGGCGACGCTGATCTGGATTATGGCGTGGTACGCAGTGATATTCGGTGTTCTAGCGATAATTTTTGGCCTTCGTTTGCGCAGCTTGCCAGCGTTGCCTGTGCGCTAGTCAGCAGAAAATTAGTTCTTCCTCTTGCTCTTGCTTCGGCATTCAAGGCCGGCGCGAAAGAGCACGAGCAAGGTCGGCAACGGCTTGGACACGAGCTTTTGGACCCGGCGGTTGACGCGGCCGGATGTTTCATCCCATCGTCTATAGCGTATTCCTGCGGCGCGCGCATTTTTTTGCGCGACCAAATGGGTTCGCAGTGGTTTTGTTAAAAAAAATGCGGCTTGGTGTGATAGATTAGGCGATTACTCTACGGCTCCGGAATATGAACCGTCTCATGTTGCGCCTCGGATTCGCAACGGCAAAGAGAAGTCCCCTTTTCTAACCATCTTCCACCTTATGAAGAAAGCTCCCCTTACCACAAAGGCCCGACCGCGGAATCGCGCGCAGACTAACGAAAATGAATTCGATATGAGGCAATTGCTTGCCGCATTAATGGCATTTAAGCGCGGCGATTTTTCCGCGCGACTTCCGGAGGATTGGACGAGCGTGCCGGGCAAAATCGCCGACACGTTTAACACAGTGATCGAAAGCAACGAGCGCATGACCCGGGAATTAGAACGCATCGTGCATGTGGTCGGAAAAGAAGGCCGAATCACACAGCGGGCATCGCTGAACAACGTGTCCGACGCTTGGGCCGGCGCCATCGGATGCATCAATATTTTGATCGAGGATCTGCTCCGTCCGACAAGCGAAATGGCGCGCGTGATCGGCGCCGTCGCGAAGGGGGATTTGTCCCAAACGATGGCCACTAAGATCGAAGGACAGCCGCTCAAAGGAGAGTTTTTGCGCACGGCAAAGATTGTAAACACGATGGTCGATCAGCTCAGCGCGTTCGCGTCGGAAGTCACGCGGGTGGCGCGCGAAGTGGGCACGGAGGGAAAGCTCGGCGGCCAGGCAAAAGTGAAAGGCGTTGCCGGCACCTGGAAAGATTTAACAGAAAATGTGAATTTAATGGCCGGCAATCTCACGGCTCAAGTCCGCAATATCGCGACGGTCACGACTGCAGTGGCAAACGGCAACTTGACCAAGAAAATCACAGTCGATGTGAAAGGTGAGTTTCTTGAGCTGAAAGACACGGTCAACGTGATGGTGGATCAGCTTAGGTCGTTTGCCTCGGAGGTAACGCGCGTCGCGCGCGAAGTAGGTTCTGAGGGAATTCTAGGCGGACAAGCTCGCGTGGAAGGGGTGTCCGGTACGTGGAAGGATCTGACCGATTCGGTTAATTTCATGGCACGCAATCTGACCGGACAGGTGCGCAATATTGCCGCCGTCACGACTGCTGTCGCGAGGGGGGATCTGTCGAAGAAGATCACAGTCGATGTGAAGGGCGAAATCCTCGAGCTGAAAAACACGATCAATACGATGGTTGATCAGCTCAGTTCGTTTGCATCGGAAGTGACACGGGTGGCGCGCGAGGTAGGCACCGAAGGAAAACTCGGTGGGCAAGCCGACGTCAAAGGCGTCGCAGGCACATGGAAGGATCTCACTGACAGCGTCAATTTCATGGCCGGCAACCTAACCGGCCAAGTGAGAAACATTGCTGAGGTAACAACCGCAGTCGCGAATGGCGATCTTTCAAAGAAAATCACAGTCGACGTAAAAGGCGAGATTTCAGAGCTAAAAAACACAATCAACACGATGGTCGACCAGCTCAGTTCGTTCGCGGCGGAGGTGACACGCGTCGCTCGTGAAGTCGGCACAGAAGGCAGGCTTGGCGGCCAAGCGGACGTGCGGGGCGTGGCCGGCACGTGGAAGGACCTTACTGATTCAGTGAACTCGATGGCGTCCAACCTGACGGGCCAAGTTCGCAACATTGCCGACGTCACAACCGCTGTGGCCAAGGGTGATTTGTCCAAAAAGATCACCGTGGACGTACGCGGCGAAATTCTCCAACTCAAGGATACGATCAACACCATGGTGGATCAACTTCGCTCGTTCGCTGCGGAAGTGACGCGTGTGGCGCGCGAGGTCGGCACCGAAGGAAAACTCGGTGGCCAGGCGCAGGTGCCCGGGGTCGGCGGCACCTGGAAAGATTTGACCGATTCGGTAAACTCGATGGCGTCGAATCTTACGGCACAAGTGCGCAACATTGCCGACGTGACTACCGCAGTGGCCAGCGGCGATTTGTCCAAAAAGATCACCGTGGACGTACAAGGCGAGATTCTCGGGTTAAAGAACACCATTAACACGATGGTGGATCAGCTTTCATCTTTTGCAGCGGAAGTGACGCGCGTGGCCCGCGAGGTCGGCACCGAAGGCAAACTCGGCGGCCAAGCCGATGTGCGCGGTGTGGCCGGCACGTGGAAAGACCTGACCGATTCCGTGAACTCGATGGCGTCCAACCTTACCGCGCAGGTTCGCAACATCGCTGGAGTAACCACGGCCGTCGCGATGGGCGACTTGTCCAAGAAAATCACCGTCGATGTTAAAGGCGAGATTCTGGAGCTAAAGGACACGATCAACACGATGGTGGACCAACTTCGCTCGTTCGGATCGGAGGTTACTCGTGTCGCGCGCGAAGTCGGTTCGGAAGGCAAGCTCGGCGGACAAGCCGATGTGCGCGGACTGGCGGGCGTATGGAAGGACCTCGGCGATAATGTCAACTTCATGGCCTCTAACCTCACGACACAAGTGCGCAACATCGCCGCCGTGACCACTGCTGTTGCGACTGGCGATCTGACCCGGAAAATCACCGTCGATGTTAAAGGCGAAATTCTAGAATTGAAGAACACGGTGAATACGATGGTGGATCAACTATCGTCATTCGCCGATGAAGTCACGCGCGTCGCGCGCGAAGTGGGCATGGAAGGCAAGCTTGGTGGCCAGGCCGTGGTCAAAGGCGTTTCAGGAACTTGGAAAGATCTTACCGATAACGTCAACTTTATGGCATCCAACCTTACCGATCAGGTGCGTGGTATCGCCAAGGTGGTGACGGCAGTCGCAAACGGCGATTTGAAACGCAAACTTTTCCTCGAAGCCAAAGGCGAAATTGCCGAGCTCGCCGAGACGATCAATAACATGATCGATACACTGGCGATGTTCGCCGATCAGGTTACGACGGTCGCGCGCGAAGTGGGCGTGGAAGGAAAACTCGGCGGGCAGGCGAACGTGCCAGGCGCCGCGGGTACGTGGCGGGATTTGACCGACAACGTCAACCGACTGGCAGCAAATCTGACCACGCAGCTTCGTGCTATAGCTGATGTCGCGACAGCAGTCACCAAAGGCGATCTCACCCGTTCAATTCAGGTGGAAGCACGAGGCGAGGTTGCATTCGTTAAGGACAACATCAACGAAATGATCCGTAATCTGAGGGATACCACATTGCGGAACAAGGAACAAGACTGGCTCAAAACAAACCTCGCCAAATTTACCCGCATGCTGCAGGGACAGCGCGACTTCCTAACGGTTGGCAAACTCATTCTATCCGAGCTCGCTCCGCTGGTTTCAGCGCAGCAAGGCGCTTTCTACATGATCGATAATTCTAACGGAGAATCGGAGCTTAAGCTGCTAGCGAGCTACGCTTCACAGGAAGGCAATGGCGCGAAGAACCGCTTCAAAATGGGTGAGAGCCTCGTGGGACAAGCGGCGTTGGAAAAACGACGCATTCTTCTGACTGATGTACCGAACAACTACGCGAAAGTGAGTTCCGGCCTCGGCGAATTTCATCCGACGAACATCGTGGTTCTGCCGATTCTCTTTGAAGGCCAGGTAAAAGCGGTCATGGAACTTTCGTCGGTTGAGCGATTCAGTCCGACCCACGAGGCGTTCCTGGATCAATTAACCGAGAGCATTGGCATTGTGCTCAATACCATCGAAGCCAGCACGCAAACAGAAAACCTGCTCAAACAATCGCAATCGCTCGCCGCGGAGTTGCAGAAGACAAACCTCGAGCTCGAGGAAAAGGCGCGCTCGAATCTGGCGAAGGACCAATTTCTAGCCATGCTCAGCCACGAATTGCGCACGCCTCTAACGCCCGTGCTCGCCTCTGCTCTCGCCCTGGAGAGCGAGCCGGAGTTGCCGCAGGACATTCACGAATCGCTGCAAATGATCCGCCGCAACGTGGAACTGGAAGCGCGGCTGATCGATGATTTGCTTGATCTGACGCGCATCGATCAAGGCAAGGTGCAGCTCAATTTCGAGGTCGTTGATGCGCACACTCTGTTGCAAAGCACCCTCGAGATTTGTCAGGCAGAAATCGAGCGAAAGCATCTGAGGCATTCCCTCAACCTCGGCGCAAAAAAGGTCCATATGCGGGCAGACCCGGCACGATTGCAGCAGATTTTTTGGAACCTGATCAATAACGCGGTGAAGTTTACGCCGAGGAACGGGAAAATTACCATTACCACCAGCAATGATTCCGACGGACAACTGCGTGTCGAAATCGCTGATACCGGCCTGGGGATCGAGGCGGAAGCGCTGCCGAAAATTTTCGATGCGTTCGAACAAGGCAGCCGGACTCAGCTCGGAGGTCTGGGCCTCGGACTAGCCATTAGCAAAACCCTTGTGGAATCGCACAAGGGAACGATCAGCGCGCAAAGCGCCGGCCGAAATAAAGGCTCGACGTTCACGCTGGTTTTTCCCACCTGCGAAAAGGTGGAGGCACAAATCGCCCCGGCTGTTTCACCGACGCTACCGGAACGCCAGCCCATGCGCATCCTGCTTGTCGAAGACCACGAAGATACGAACCGCTCGCTTACGAATTTGCTTCGGCGGCGCGGCTATCATGTGCAATCAGCGCTAAGCTTTCAATCTGCCGTCGATCTAAGCGCAAAGGAGCAATTTGATGTGCTCATCAGCGACCTGGCTTTGCCCGATGGCAATGGAATCGATCTGATACAGAAGCTCCACTCCAAGCAGCCGCTTCTGGGGATCGCTCTCACGGGTTTCGGAATGGAAGACGATATTCGTAGGAGCTACGAGGCAGGATTCCAGCATCACCTTGTAAAGCCGATTGACCTAAACAAGCTCGACTCCTTAATTCAAGAAGGCGCAGCGACGCTGCCGGGCGTTTAAGACGGATTCCTTCACGCACCGTTTGCTTCCGCGTGCTCCCACATCAATTTGCGTTGCGGCGCACAGCCGATCACTGGCATGGGAGGTTGGGCCCGCCAGGATTCGAACCTGGGACCAAGGGATTATGAGTCCCCTGCTCTAACCGCTGAGCTACAGGCCCGTTTTCATAGGTAAATTAGCATAGCGAAAAAGAGTTTGCCTTCGCTTTTCACGGTGCTATTCTACTGTCAACCTTATGAGACTGCGCAAATCCACGAAAACATGGCAAAAAACCCGAAAGCCAAATCTTCTCCGCCATAAGTCAGGGAGCTATTATGCCAGAGCTTTTGCTGGCGGCAAAGAAGTTTGGAAGTCGCTCAAGACATCGCACTACAGCGTGGCGCAAGCCAAGCTCGCGGAATTTCTCAAAGAACATCGCGAGCGCGTGAGCGACGGCAACGGCGAAGTGTCGGCGAAAATGACCTTCGGCGAGGCGCTCAAAATCCATCAGCAGAATCAAGCCGATGACGTGACGATCAAATCGTCAACGCGGCACTACTGGAATCAGATTTTTGTTGCTCTGCTGAAAAGCTGGCCGGGTTTGGCAGATCGGGAAATCCGGCGCATCACCAAAACGGATTGTAAAGAGTGGGCGCGCAGATTTGGCAAGGTTGCGTCCCCGACACGCTATAACAACACGGTCGCGGGCTTGCGGCATGTGTTCGAAGTCGCGAAGGACGCAGGGATTATGTATGGCAACCGGGCAGAAAAGCTGGAGCGCGTGCCAGTGCGCGCGAAGCAACTCACACTGCCGAGCAGTGACCAGTTCTTGCAACTTGTCGATGCGGTAGAACACGCGGGCGCGTGGTGTTCGCGAGATTGCGCGGACTTTTTGCGCGGATTGGCATTCACCGGTTGCCGAAAAGGTGAAGCCGGTCAGATCGAATGGCGCGATGTGGACTTTGACACTGGCGAAATCGTTGTCCGCGGCGATGCCGAGACGGGCACAAAGAATTGGGAATTGCGCCGGGTTCCGCTGATTCCCGATGCTCGCGCACTGTTTCAGCGAATGCGCGGCGAACGCTCCGGTGAATCGTCAGACGCAAAAGTATTTCGCGTAAACGAATGCCAAAAAGCTCTTGATCGAGCGTGCAAAAAAATCGGCACAAATCGCATCAGGCATCACGATTTGCGGCACTTATTCGCGACGCGCTGCATCGAAAGCGGCGTTGACATTCCGACTGTCTCACGCTGGCTTGGACACAAGGATGGCGGCGCGCTGGCAATGAAAACCTACGGGCACTTGCGGCGCGAGCACAGCATCGCGCAGGCGCAGCGCGTGACGTTCGTGCCAGTTACAGTAAAGCAGGCGGACGTGATCGCTTTCCCAGCGACGGCATGACTAGGGGAAGCGGTGCTTGCCCGCCGCAAAAAGAAATTCTTTTTTCTGAGCCGCGTGGCAGTGCAGAGCTTAACCCCCCAAAGGGGCCTGCGGCTTCGACGTCGTTCGCTCCGTGATCGGATGCCACTTTTGCCAACTGAATGCAAAGTTTGCGCCGTGTTGTGTTGGCCGTGCGGTGCCCGCGACCAGTGCCGAGCACGTCAAAGCCCCACATCCCCCCAAGACCGGCAATGCCAGCTTGTCGATGGTGAGTTTCACCAAGGCAATTGCGCCATACGTTCTTCGATCAAATCGCGTTCAACCTCCCAGTACCTCAGCGATGACAGGAGAAGGCTATCAATTTCTTCAGCCTGAGCAGATTCATCGGCATCGCCCGTTTCCGGCCACAATGCTCCCGAACGTCTGCTCGACGTTTGCGATCTGCATTTGGGCTTCGGCATTCGCCAGCCTCCCCTCTTCGGGCGTGCTTTCATCAAGCAATTCCTTCGCGAATGGTTTGCCGAACGGTGTCAGTCTTCCCTTCGTTGGATCCCCTTCGCGTCAAAGTGTCCAGCATTTCCGTGAGGCGCGCCTCGTAAGAATCACACTTGGGGGATTCGCCATTTGGCTCGACCCATTCAGGATGTTGGATCCGCAGATCGTCGTGAATCTGTTGCTGGAGTTCGGTGTACGTGTGGATTTGATGAGACATGGCAATTGGCCTCGGTCAAAGATTCAAGTGCGACGCGGGACGGTTCCGACGAAGGGCTCGGCGCGAATGGCGGACGGGCATCGGTGCCGTAAGCGCCTGCCACGGCCAGGTGAGGGTTTTCCAAAGGGCGGCACGCAGGTGCTGGCGGTGTGCGCACCGCCGGGCCAACTGGATGACTGCGTAACGCTGGCGTTGCAGCAACAGCGCGAGCAGTCCGCTTTGCGTAAGCGTAAGGGTCGGGGTTGATTTTGTCATAACCTAGTTCTTTCTGTTTTTAATGGTTTATGTAATTTACCCCCTCGATGAGTGTGCTCTGTTGTGAGCGTTACGAATTTCATAAACCGTCTTTCATTTGGAGTTGACTGCTCCAAATCCGCACGCAACGAGGAATCATCCTAACGAGGCGCTTTGAACCGCGGCCTCACTTCGGCTGCCTCGGGGCTCCAGGTGAATCTGGAGATCGCGCTAAGCGGTGCCTCAGCGAAGGTTAAGCTCCCCAACCGGCTTTTGAGCCCGGCCGAAGATGCGTTGAAACGTCGGGTAACGTAATCAAGGAGGATTCTATCAGCACTCCCGAGAGCCGTATATTGGACCTTAGTCCTATGCGTTTAGGGAGCCGCAAAAGACGGCAAGGGAATCGGCGAAAATGCAAACGCGGTCAGCTTTTCATCCGCACGCACAACGTAACGCTTCCCGTTGTCGCGATGCGCATCAACAATCCAGATTGTTCGCCCGTTGGAATCAATCGCTGAGACGCAGCCCCAACTCCATCCCGCTTTCTTGAGATTGTCAGCGATTATTTCCCAGC
>QHOK01000171.1 GCA_003218755.1 Verrucomicrobiota bacterium | reverse complement strand
TTTCAACACTTGACCGCAGCTTTAAGGCATTCGTGACAATTCGTGTAATTCGTGTCGAGCCTTCGTGTAATTCATGTCTACGCCTGGAGCACGGAAATGAAATGGCGCAGCTCGTCTTCTACATCTCCGGGCACGGCCACGGTCTGGGCGATCTCGTCGTGTAATAATTGCCGGTAACGCTGACGCAATCGATGGAACGCTTGTTTGAGCGCGTTTTCTGTCATACCAAGCTCGGCCGCCATTTCTGCCTGTGACCGGCGGCCCGGTTCATCGGAAAGAAATTCCTTCAAGCAATCGAAGAGTCTCGCGTTGCCCGCAGACTTGTATTCGTTCTCTAACCGTGCCAACACCTGTTCCAACAACGTCAGCGCCCAGCGCCGCTCGTAAATTCGATCGGGGGTTAGATTGTCTGCTGGTTCCAGATCAGCGTGCTCACGCGCGAGCAACTCATCCAGCGGAACTAATGCTCGCCCCTCGCCGCGTTTCATTGTCAGCTCGCGGCGTCTTGCCTTCGCCAGAAAATTTTTTAGCGACACGAGCAAATAAGAACGCAAACGTCCTTTTTCGCGGCGGACCACGTCGAGATCGCGCCGCTCCAGCAACAACGCGAAGAAACCCTGGGTCAGGTCCTGTGCTTCTTCGGGCTTGTAGCCACTGCGCCTTACGAATCCGTAGAGCGGCCACCAGTAAGTACGGCAAAGTTTTTCGAGCGCTTCATCAGCGGCCGGCGATTCACCTTGTGCGGTTAACACCACGCTCCAATGCGTTGTTGCAAACGCGACCGCTCCACTTTCTCCGGCAGCTGCGGAACCAACTCCGGTCGCAGACGTCACCTGTTCATCAGCAGGCACCCTGCGATCCAAGTAAAGACTCGCGCCGAAATCAAGCCTGCAGATGGTTCATGGCGACGGCGGGCAGCGAGAGTCCGCCGATTTAATTTTTAGGAGAAACGTGAAACAGGTAAGCTCGGTTTGACTGGATGAGGCGCGCGTTTTTTATCGTCGGCCCAACTGCAACAGGCAAATCCGAGCTGGCGGCCGATCTCGCGGGCGAGATAGAAGCCGAAATTGTCAGTGCCGACGCCTTTCAAATTTACCGCGGTCTCGATCTCCTGACGGCAAAACCGGACGCTTCGACCCTTGCAAAAGCTCCGCATCATCTAATCGGCACAACCCCTCTTCACGAAGAGATGAACGCAGAAAAATATCGCCGTGCTGCGTCGCGTGTCATTGATCAAATTCATTCGCGCGGCAAACCCGTGATCGTTGTTGGCGGCAGCGGGCTTTACATCAAAGCGCTCGCGCATGGATTGGCGGTTGTGCCTGAGTCTGATCCAAAGCTGCGGGCACAATTGAATGCCATGAGTTTGGATGAATTGCGCTCCCAACTCACCGAGCTCGATGCCGAATCGGCGCGAAAAATCGACACGAAAAATCGCCGCCGCGTAATCCGAGCACTGGAGATTAGTCTACTCACCGGAAAGCCCGCTTTCGCACAGCGTGCGCAATGGGCTGTAGCCGCCTCGCTGTGCGAGGCGCGCCGTGTGGGTGTTGTGACAGGTCAACGAAGCGCTTCGCACAGCGAAGCGGCTACAGGCGTTTTTGTCTTCCGCAACCGGGAAGATCTTTACACCCGAATCAATCAGCGGGTGGAAGCAATGTTCGAACAGGGCGTGATCGAAGAGGTGCGCGCCGCTGGGGCAACGAGTGCGACTGCTTCGCAGATGATCGGTCTCCGTGAGATTCGCGAACTGCTCGAAGGAAGGATGTCGCTTTTGCAATGTATCTCGGAGATTCAGCAATCCACCCGCCGTTACGCCAAAAGACAGTTGACCTGGTTTCGGCGGCAAACTAATTTTTTACCGCTGAACTTGTCGCTTCTCACTCACAACGAAGCAAAGATTCTGCTCCGAATGCTTTCGGAGCGCCGAAAGGGTTCGGGGGTTCGCGCAAAGGGATGATCGAAACGCGTCCGCAAAAAGCGCAGGAGCGCGCGCTCCTGATTGGCCTGGAAAAGCAGGGCGTCTCGAAGTGGGAGTTACACGATTCCCTCGACGAGTTGCGCGAGCTGGCGAACTCCGCGGGAGCCCAGGTCGTTGATACTGTCACGCAAAAATTGCAAAAGCCGACTGCTCCATACTACATCGGTCGCGGCAAAGCGGAGTCCATTAAAGAATCATGTCAGGATCAACGGGTGACCTCCGTTATTTTTGATGACGAACTTTCACCCGCTCAGGGTCGTAACCTGGAAAATTTATTTGCGCGCAAGGTTCTCGATCGAACTCAGTTGATCCTCGACATTTTTGCCCAGCGCGCGCGCAGCCGAGAAGGTCGATTGCAAATCGAGCTCGCACAGTTGCAGTACCTTCTGCCGCGCCTCACCCGCATGTGGCATCACTTGTCCCGGCAGACCGGCGGGATCGGTACACGTGGCCCTGGTGAGACACAATTGGAAGTTGACCGCCGGCGCGTGCAAGAGCGGATCGCGCGACTCGAGCGAGAGCTGGAGGCGGTGCGCAAAACGCGCGCCATTCAGCGACAAGCCCGCAAACGCCATCAATGGCCTGTGGCCGCCGTGGTCGGTTACACAAACGCTGGCAAATCGACGCTGTTGAATCTGCTCACCGGTGCCGATCTCGTAGCCGAAGACAAGCTTTTTGCGACGCTGGATCCTACCACGCGTAGTTTTGTTTTGCCTAACAAACAGCGGGTCCTTCTCACGGACACGGTCGGGTTCTTACGAAAACTTCCCCATACATTAATCGAATCGTTCAAGGCGACGCTCGAAGAAGTGAGCGAAGCCGATCTGCTCATTCACATTGTCGATCTTAGTCATCCCCGCGTGGAC
>QHOK01000170.1 GCA_003218755.1 Verrucomicrobiota bacterium | reverse complement strand
TTACCGCATATCTGAAGACCTATTGTGGCTGGAGCGCCGGTGTGCGCGCTGTGCTGGCCAAATACAATCTTCCATACACAGAAAAGGACATCATCCAGAATCCGGCGTTCCGCTGGGAAATGGAAACAAAAAGCGGACAACCACTTTCGCCCTGTGTCGAAATCAACGGGCACATGCTCGCCGACGTCAGCGGTGAGGAAGTCGAACGGTACTTGGTCGATAATAAACTCGTCCAGCCTAGCGACACTGGGACAGACGTTCCGACCAACGCGCCCTGTGCGACCGAGCAACACGAGGGCGTCGTGAAGCTGAATTTGTAAAACGTTGAAGCGTCGAAGAGTTGAAGCGTTACAGCGATCTCTCGCTTCAACGCTTTAACGGGTTTAACGCTTCAACCAAATGAAACTTTTCGCTCGTCTCCGGTCGCGAAAAACGAAGAACGGGAACATCCTTTTCCGCTACGGCTGGAAGATCACGTTGCTCATTTTACTCGCGGCCGCGGGCTTCGCAGTTTTCCTCTTTTACGGCACGTGGGCGCAAACCTTCGACATGAAGAACGTCGGCGAAATGCCGGAGCGAAACACGGTTTACGATGTCGATGGAAAAATTTACAGCCGACTGGCCGGCGCAAACCGCCTCAAGGTATCCCTGAGCGAGGTCTCACCGTTCTTCATTACTGCCGTGCTGGCGCGCGAGGACGCTCGCTTTTACGAGCACAAAGGCATCGATTGGAAGGGAATTCTGCGGGCTCTTGTACACGATATCCTCAGCGGCTCGGCCAAGGAAGGCGCCAGCAGCATTACCCAGCAGCTTGCCCGAAACAGTCTTCCGCTCGGTGGCCGCACCCTTAGCCGGAAAGTATTGGAAGCAATGGTCGCGCTGCGCATCGAGCATCAATTTACCAAGCAGCAAATTCTCGAGCTCTACATCAATCGGATCTATTTCGGTTCCGGCTGCTATGGCGTTGAGACCGCTTCCCAAGCTTACTTTGCCAAGAACGCGTCGACGCTGAATCTTTCCGAAGCTGCGATCCTCGCAGGATTGATCCGCAGTCCAAATCGTTTTTCACCAGTGAAAAATCCGGAAGGCGCGAGGATGCAGGGCAACGCCGTGCTGGATCGGATGGTTGCCTTGAAAAAAATTACGCCAGCGCAAGCTGAGCAGGCAAAGATCGCGAAAATTACTCCCCATCCCAAGCGTCTGCCCTTCATCCAGGAGAATTATGCAATGGACGCGGTGCAACGTGATCTGAATCTGTTGTTGACACAGGACCAAATCGATAATGGCGGCCTGTCCATCTACACGACGCTCGATCCGGCCGTGCAAAACGCCGCCCAGGATGCGCTCGAGAAGCAACTCACCAAAATCGAGCATCAATCCAATTTTCATCATCCGCTCAAAGCGGATTACAAACCGCCTGAGAATGGAGAAGGGGATTCGGCCATGCCTTACCTGGAGGGGGCGGTGGTTGTGATCGACAATGCCAGCGGCGGCATTCGCGCACTCGTGGGCGGACGCGATTACGCGCAAAGCAAGTTTAACCGGGCGCTGGCGCCGACAAACCGGCAGATCGGTTCGGCATTCAAACCATTCGTGTACACGATCGCGTTCAGCCACGGGTTGTTGCCGGGTGCTGCGATCAGCGATGGCCCGATTCAACCCGGTGAGATTGAGGGGGCGGGAAGTTGGTCGCCCGCAAATTCCGACGGCACCTACGGCGGCACCATGCCTTGTTCGTACGGCCTGATCCATTCGCGCAACACCATGAGCGTGCGCGTTGGACAATTCGCCGGGCTGGACGCTGTGCAAAAGGTCGCGAATGACCTCGGCGTTTCGAAAAGCGTTCCGCATGGCCCCGCGATCTACATCGGCTCGTTCGAGACGAACCTGAAAGATTTGACTGCTGCGTATTCCGTTTTTCCCGATGCGGGCGTGCGCAAGCAGGCTTACATCATCGAGCGAATCGATAATCAGCAGCACAAACCGATTTATCTCGCCGCGCATATTTCTGTGCCAACGCTCGATCCGAGCGCAGCCTGGATGACTTCGCAGTTGATGGAACAAGTTTTGACCAGCGGCACTGCCGCCAGCGCGCGGTCACTTGGCTTCAGATTGCCAGCCGCTGGTAAGACCGGCACTACCAATGATTACAAGGACGCCTGGTTTGTAGGTTATACCAGCACGCTAACCTCCGGTGTGTGGGTCGGATTCGATCAGCCGACAACTATCATTCCACACGGATACGGCGCCGCTTTGGCACTACCAGTGTGGACACAGGTGATGAACAAAGCGGCACAGCATTATCCAGCCGTGCCGCTGCAACCGACCATGCCACTCCAACACGCCACGGTCTGTTCGCTTTCCAATCAACTGGCCACCACAGGATGCATGGCGGCTGGAAGCGCCTACGATATCGATTTGCCTGCCGACAAGGTGCCAACCGCCGCATGCCAGGTGCATGGAGGTGCGCAATGGCCGTTTGCTCAGCAGGCCCCGGGTCTTCCTCAAAAGGCCGCAAATTTCCCCGGTCGTTTGTTCAGATCGTTCCGAAGACTTTTCGGCGGACCATGATGGCTGCCATCCCGACCCAGCTACTTGCAACAGCCTGAGATCATCGCGGCAAAAGAATCATATCAAGTAGCTGGGGAGGGACCTCACAATCAACCGTAGAACCCATTAACTTATCGCCGTGAGCAATCAGCTTATGCGAGATCCTTCACTGCCCTCATGATGATTAGATTCATTCAGTTTTTCCCAATCTTCCGAAGTGTCGATATCAATGTTCAGCGAATCGCACGGCCAGAATATAGGCGATGATCGCTTCGCGCTCCGCCGGTTTCAGACTCGCGCGATGCGACATATTATCGACGATGTCCGGCCAGTCTTCGGCGCGGTAGTGCCAGAGCACCGGCAGCGTGTGGCATTCGATGCAGCGATGGACGAAGAGCGTGCGGCCTTCGCGCAACATCGCAAGATCGACATGTTGTCCCTTTCTCGGGGTCGCCATCTGCGAAGTAACAGGCGGCACGTAGTTGGTCGATTTGCAACTGACCAGCAGGCAAGCGAGCGCGACGAAGATCGACACCTTCTTAAAAAAATTTCTGATCTTTTCCGTGTCGTGCCACTCTGGAAATACAAATTCATGCAGCAGTTCTATTCCCGCGGAAATGCGTGGCGAGATTTCATAGCTTGCGCCAAGGGCTTGGCTGAATTCGCCTTCACGCTCGGCGAGATCGTTTCCTTCCCATACCGATTCAAGTGTGGCGTTATAAGCGAGGATAAGCGGTCCAAAGTTTTTCTGGCTGATCAGCTTCGATTCCAACTCGATCAGTCGATCACCCGCTCGCAGCTCTCCGTAGATCGACAAACCGAGAGGATCGACAACCGGGTTAGTCAAATTGTAGATCAACTCGATCGCCGTATCCGAATAGGTAGAGCCGGAATGTTCAGGATCGGTTTCGTAAAACCAGTCTGCGAGATAAATGCTTGCCTGGAACCTTTCGGTTACTCCGTATTCGAGTTCGTGGCGGAAATCGACCTGATCGAATCGGCCCGCCCCTGTGGCATGCCGCCACGTAACCCAATTTTCCAGCTCCAAGCTGCCAGGCGCTGATGTATTGGCTTCGTAAAGAAAAGTAAAGTGCCGCGCGCCACCGAAAGAGGGCAACGCTGATAAGATTGCGGCTACGAAAATGCCGACGCGCAACGTAGACTTCATTTGACCGCGAAGGCTATCAGCTCGGTTTGGCGGACTGCTGCCGGTCAATTGCTTTTTTTTAGCGTCTGCTTGCGCCGTGTAGCGCAAACCATTCCCGTTTTACAGCCGTTCCCATCAAGCTCTGATTCACGTTTACGATTAGGCCGGCTCTCGATTTAGAGACGCTACCTTCCATAGGCCCAACAGATTCCAGGGGACATGTTAGGACTTTGCTGCACACCTGTTATGACTGCGGTGGCGATTTAGCTCCGTTTTACGATTGAGAAAAGCGGGTGAGGGGAATCGAACCCCCGTGTGCAGCTTGGGAAGCTGCCGTTCTACCATTGAACTACACCCGCGACGTGATTTTCGATTGTAGATTTTCGATTGGCGATTGCAACCGAAACAAATCGCCAGTGCAAATCGGCAGCTTACGTTGAACGGCTGTGATTTACGCTGTCCTCAGCGCAGGGAGAATAGATCGCCAATGTTTGTCCGCTGAGGACAGCG
>QHOK01000051.1 GCA_003218755.1 Verrucomicrobiota bacterium | reverse complement strand
TCTTGCGCAATTGGCGCTGATTAGCAACGTCGATGCGGAGGCCGCGCCGGCTCAGACAAGAGACAAGGAAGCGGTCAATCTGTCGACGGTGCACCAGGCGAAAGGTCTCGAGTTCTACACGGTGTTCGTAATCTGGTTGACGGACGGGATGTTTCCGAGCAGCCGCTCGCTCGATACGCGCGAGGTATTAGAGGAAGAGCGGCGTCTGTTTTACGTGGCCATCACACGCGCGCGCGACGAGCTTTACCTAACGTATCCGCAACTGCGCTTGAGCGGAGGCTACGGCGACGTGTTCCAGCGGCCATCGCGTTTTCTACAAGAAATTCCAAGCGACCTCGTCGAAGACTGGCAAGTGAGAAGGAGCTGATTCAGCAGCCACGGATTAATACGGATGAAACACGGATAAGCAGATGTTAGAAGTCCACAACAAACACGCGGACAAGTTGGCGCATCGCGCCACTACCGAGGCGATTACCCAGCCGCGTCGGCGTCGGGTTTCGGAGCCAAATGGAGAACCTGCCCTGGCCCGCGGTTGAAGCTCTGGCAGCAGGAGGCTACCGTTTAGAGTGCCAGCCACGATAGCTGTTCAGGCATTTAACAAAGCCGAGAAAACCACACGCACACTGGACTCAATCGCGGCATGTCGCGGCGCCGACAATTGCAACCTCTCAATTCTGCAAGACGGATGGGACGGATCTGAGCATGCGGAAAATTACCGGCACGCACAGGCTAAGACTACCAGAGCAATCGAGTCATGGATATCCGGTAATCTCCATCGCTTCGCGTCGGTTTGCTTCGACCATTCTGACCGAAATGATGGTCCCTATAAGACGGCTGAGCGGCTTCTTGATCACGCGTTCGAAACAAGCGAGTCGGTCATCTTTTCAGAGGACGATATTATCTTCGAGAAAGATGCCCTTGAATGGTTTGAGCGGGCCCTAGCTCACCCCACATTCCTGCGCCCGGAAGTTTGGGCGATTGCGGGCGAATCGAAGTTCTTCGATGCGAGGCAGCAAGTGCCTTTATTGGCCGACATAAGCCGCGCGCTACAAGTGGCAGAAACTGAGAGATTGATGGATCGTTTCGTCTATGTCGATGTTTTGCCCTCAAGCTGTTTCGCCACGATTCGTGATAAATGGGCTGAATTCGGAAAGACAAGGGGATCCGCAAAGGGCGACGGAGCTCTGGTCCGACGCTGCCGCGCTGAGGGTAAACTCTGCTTATGGCCCGTCATAGCCAGGTGCCGTGACATTGGGATGCATGATCCGTTGGGTTAGAGTGTGCGCTGGAAAGTTGAGAGTCATCCCGTGGTCAAGAACAATTATATCGTATCGGGCATGCTCAAAGGAGCATCGCCGCAATTGAGCGAGCTGGTCGCCGGAAAAGCAGCGCTGTTCAATGAGTTTACGCTCGGACGAAACAAAGTCGAGTACAAGCGCCTTGTCTTCTGATCCGTGTTTCATCTGTGTTCATCCGTGGCTAAGGAATGAATTTGTCGCCGGAAAAGAAGATCGCTGGGGTTTTGGCGCCGCTGTTTGCCTTGCGGGGAGAGGAGGATTTGGGCATCGGCGACGTTGCGACGTTGCGGGAGTTTATCGATTGGGTGGCCGGAATTGGATTCAAACTTGTCCAGCTTCTGCCCGTCAACGAGACCGGAGCCGACAACAGCCCGTACAACGCGATCAGCGCCATGGCGATCGAGCCAACGACGCTGCACCTTGCGCCAGACTCGCCGCAGGATTTAACGCGCGAAGACTTTGATGATCTAATTGCCGACGTTGATCCTAACAGTCTGCGTCTTGGCACAGTAAAGTATCGAGCCGTAAAAAAGCTAAAGCGTCGCTTGCTGGAAAAGGCGTTTGCGAGTTTCTCAGGTCACGCCAGCGAAGAACGGCAGGTGGAATTTCGAACATTCTGCGAAGAAGAATCAGCGTGGCTGCGCGATTACGCGTTTTTTCGAGTCCTGATGGAGGGGAACGAGGATAGCGCGGCATGGAATCGATGGCCAGCGCAGCATCAGACAATCGAAACAGCGCGCTCTTGGTTGCGCGACCTGCCGCACGATCGACAGGCAGCGCTGAGACACCGCGAAAGTTTCTTCTGTTACGTGCAATGGATCGCAAATCAGCAATGGCGCGCCGTCAAATTGTACGCCGAGGAACGGGGCGTGGCACTGATGGGCGATATTCCATTCGGCGTCAGCTATTGCAGCGTCGACGTTTTCGCGCGCGCGGATGAATTCATGCTCGAGTGGTTCGGTGGCGCGCCTCCCGAGCCGCACTTCAAAGACGACGCGTTCACCCAAAAATGGGGCCAGAACTGGGGTATTCCGCTCTATCGCTGGGACAAAATGCGCACGAACAATTTTGAGTGGTGGCGCGACCGAGTGCGTGCTATCCGCCGCATCTTTCATCTTTTTCGGATCGATCACGTCCAGGGATTTTATCGCATCTATGCTTTCCCGTGGCGGCCACGGATGAACAAACAATTTCTTCCACTCGATCATAACCAAATGCTCCAGCAAACTGGCGGCCGCGCTCCGCATTTCGTTCCGCGTGACGACGAGACACCCCAAAATCGCGAAGCAAACAAACGTGAGGGCGAAGAATACCTGCGTGTTGTCTTGGAGGAAGCTGGCGGCAGGCGGGTGGTAGGCGAAGACCTTGGCGTTGTGCCGGATTATGTGCGACCCAACCTGAGATCGCTCGGCATAGCCGGATTTAAGATTCCGCAATGGGAAGGGCGCGATGGCATGATCATTCCCGGAGACAAATATGAACGGCTTTCCGTGGCGACTTACGCGACGCACGATCATGAACCGATTCGTGCTTTGTGGAGCGAGGCGCTCGAGCATCTAGCGTCGAATGCTGGAGAACAGGCGCGAGCCACGCTCGAGAAGATTGCTCTGTTTGCTGGGCTGAATCCAAAAATCGACGAGCTCGATTTCGAAAAAGATTTTTACCCGGCGATCATGGAAGCGCTTTTCAGGTGCGAATCGTGGATTGCCATGGTCATGATCACCGATCTGCTGGCGCGCAAATATCGCTTTAACGTCCCTGGGACAAAAGCAAACCTAAATTGGACACGAAGAATGCGACGCTCGATTGCGCAGCTCCGTTCCAGCCGCAAAGAGCAGAAACGAATGCGGCTAATCAATGAGCTGCTGGTGAAAAGAGGACGCGCTTGAATACGACTCAGTGCTGTCCGCCCCTGTCATTCCGAGCGGAGTCGAGGAATCTCTTGCCTCTCAAAAGAGCCAGTCTTGCGAAATCGCGTGGCCAATTACAAGCAGCACTAATCCGAGAAAAACTAACCCCACCCCAACGGGTAAAAAGATTCCCAAGGCTTCAACATTCTGGAAAACGCTTAAACCCCATCTTGGCGAGCCAATCGAAGTTGGAAACGTTGCTGCTCCCGCGAAGATCAGAACGAGTCCAACGAGCTTAACGACAAACGCGATCCGCGAGCGCCACACGCTTACGCACTTTTTTCGATAGGCGCGCCGACCTTGTTGCCCCATTCGGTCCACGAACCGTCGTAATTGCGGACGTTATTGAGGCCCAGCAGGTAGCTAAGCACAAACCAGGTGTGACTGGAGCGCTCGCCGATGCGACAATAAACAATTGTGTCTTTGTCGGGACCGACTCCGCATTGATCGAAATAAATTTTCGACAGTTCTGAAGCTGGCTTAAACGTGGCGTCATCATTGGTAGCAGTCTTCCACGGCATGCTCTTTGCGCCTGGAATGTGGCCGCCGCGGAGCACGCCCTCCTGCGGATATTCCGGCATGTGTGTGATCTCGCCCCTGTATTCGCCAGGCGAGCGCACGTCGATCAGCGGCTTGCCGCCTTTGCTTTGCGCCAGTGCTTCATCGAAAAACGCGCGAATCTCCTTATCGAAACGTCTCTTCGGCACCGGATAATTTGTCTCTGCGTATTTTGGAATTTCCCGCGTCATGCGACGTCCTTCCGCTTTCCATTTGTCGCGGCCGCCGTTGAGGATTTTTACTTTCTCATGACCAAACAACCGGAATGCCCAGAGCGCGTAACACGCCCACCAGTTCGCCTTGTCGCCGTAGAAAATACAAGTGGTGTCCGGCGTGATTCCGTGCCAGCTGCACAGCCGCGCAAATTTTTCCGGCGAAATGTAGTCGCGAATCACCGGGTCCTGCAGATCAGCGCGCCAGTCGATGTGCACCGCGCCCGGGATGTGCCCCGTATCGTAAAGCAAAATATCTTCATTCGATTCGACAATCCGGATGCCGTCATCTTTGAGGTGTTTCTCCAGCCAATCGGTTTCTACCAACGCCTCTGGGTGCGCGTACTGCGTAGGATGGGTAGCCATAGGACAAGAAATTTCGGGCTGCTCTTCTGCACGAGCAAGAGATTTTACTTTTGCGATGTGCTACGAGCGAATCTTGCCAAGGCCTAGCGTATATCGCCTGGCAGCCGCGGCGATGCGAGCAACTGCTCGAACTCGTGCCAGCGCTTCTCCGGCTGCTCCGCCGTGCCGCCGCGCTTCTCAATGTAACTGCGCACCATGTCTTGGCCGAGATTGTAGTTAATGACGTAGCTGCGGTACTTCTTGATGAACTTTGTCGCTTGCTCCGCCCGCTTCTCATCCATGAGCGCGTATTTTTGCAACCAAGTCGCAGCCGCGTTCGCATCGATCTCGCCATTCACGTACTCCCGCGCTGCTTCATTCGTGGCATAAGTCAGTTTCTCCACCAAATCCTGCACCGTATAAAATTCCTCAACGCGTGACGGTTCGATCCCCGCCGCCGGCCAGAGCACTTTTTTCTCGAATTCCAACCGCTCCGGTTTTGTAAATACGACCTCCCTGCCGAAGTTCGCCGTGCCTTCGGCAATGAGTGATTGCGGTGAGAAGAGCGGATACACCGAGAACTCAACCCAACCGCGATCCCGGACGAGATTTTTCTCAAGCAGCGCGTTGTAGACATGATGGCCGGGATAGCCCTCGTGCGCGGCCAGGTCGATAGCGCGATCAATATAGACCGGCAGGTCGGTGTTCACTTGGATGATGCTGCGATAATTGCCCTTGTACCAATTGTAAGCGCCCCACGGCTTTTTCGTGACGTATTCGACGCTGAAATTTTCGCTGGGCGGCAACTTGATGTGCGCTAGCGTGCGTTCGCGACACGCCTTGATCGCGAGCTGAAACACCGTGTCCAGCTTGTCTTTGGGAATCACGAACGCTCGCCGCCAATTCTCGTAACGCTGCAAGAGCGTTCCCTCACCCGGAAGTTTCGGCTCGAGTCTGGCGAGGATTTCCTGGAAATGCGTTTCGGCAAATGTAGGTGCAAGGGCGTCATAAAGGGCCTGCGATTCTTCATCGAACTTCAAACGTTCGCCGTTCAAAATGCGCACTCGTGCCTCGAGCGCGGATAGTTGCTTTGTTAAATACCCGCGTCGCAACCGCTCCATCTCGTCCGTCGACTTGGAAATCTTCGCCAACTGGTCACGTAATCGCGTGGCCTCAAACATGATCGCATCGAGTGGCTTCTTTTCCTGCGACTGTTTCTTCCATTCCGGCGGCCCATAATAAGCGTCAACGTAATCCGGATCATGCTGCCCCATCGCGAGCACCAGTTTCAGATAAGCTTCTGCGATCTCATTGGCGCTTGTCACCCTCGCTGGTGTCGGCGAGGGAGTGGCGCCGTCCGCTGTCGAGGCAGCAAGCAGCGGTAAGAAAACGAGGACAACCGACGCGCACTTCATAAACGGGTCCGATACGAAGCAAGATGATTTTCCGCTGGGCGATCAGTGCAGAATGGAATCAGCCGGGTAAACCATCCCGTTCTTGATCACTGTGTGGATGTCGGAAGCGTGCGCGATATCGTCCAGCGGATTAGAATTGAGAATTACCAGATCGGCGAAATAGCCATTTTCGATTTTGCCAATGTGCGCGCCGGTTTCACCGCCAAACAGTTTCGCCGCGTTCGCAGTTACGCATTGCAAGATCTGCATCGGCATTAGGCCGGCTTCTTTCATCAGCTGAAATTCCCGGAACAACGCCGGGCCGTGAATCGTTCCGATGTTCCCCGCATCTGTACCGGCGGCGATGGTCACACCGGCGTCTTCTAATTTTTTCAAATTCGGCAGCGCTACTTCATAGGTCTTCTTGATCTTGTCGAGAGCGGCTTTCGGATCAGCCAGAGCCGTCTTCACTCGATCCGGCAATTTGTCCTGTGGAATTTTCGTGACATCGAGGGACGCGATCACTTCCGGGTTGCCCCACCTTTGTTCCTCCGGAGTGAGATTCAGCTGGTGCGAAAACGTTCGGCCGTAGCGTTCAAACACCACCAGAGTCGGACATAAAATGACGTGCCGATCTTTCAATAGCTTCACAAATGCATCATCGACCGGCTTATCGATCACGCTGTGGACCAGCACGTCCGCACCTTCTTCAACCGCAGCGCGCGCGGTTTCCAATTCGGTCGCGTGGACCGCCACTCGGATTTTGTGCGCATGACTTTCTTCAATTGTCGCCCGAACGATCGGCCGAAACGAATCGACCGGATGATCTTTGTCGACGATGTACCAAATTTTTACGAGATCCGGTTTTTGCTCCGCGAGCTTGCGCACGAAGTCGCGGGCTTGCTCTGGCGTGTCGATCTTCAGGATCGGCGGGTCGCCGAGATCGAGTTTCTCGCGCGAGACGCTGGAGATTAGCGGTCCAGCCACAGCGACGCGGGGTGCTTTCGTAATCGCATTCGCCTTTTTGCGCACCTCGAAATTCCACATCGGTCCGCCGACATCGACGACGGTCGTGATTCCGCAACGAATGTAGCGCGCGAACACATCGTCGAGATGTGATTTAATCCATGCGACCTCGTCCTTGTACGGCCGGACGCTGTTGAAATCAGCGCCGTCTGGCCGCGTGAACAAATCACCCGATTGAAAGAAGTGAACATGCGTGTCGACGTAACCCGGGAAAATAAACTTGCTGGCGCAATCGATCTGTTTGCCGAGCGCCGCGGCATCCTGTTTCCCCATCGCGACGCGTTCGATCTTGTCGCCGTTGATCACGACAGTCGCATTCGGCAGCACCTTGCCGTCAGCAGGGTCAATCACAGTTCCGCCGACCAGCGAAATTTTTTCGGCGCGCGAACTGAAAGCAATCAGAGCAATAGCAACACAAAGTAGAGTTCTCATCGTTTAGGTTTTGGGTTCATCAGCAATCTTTAGAACAATTTTCCCGCGAGTGTGATGCGTCTCCGCCTGCGCGTCCGCCTTCGCAGCGTCTGTCAGAGGCAAGACTTCGGTAACGATCGGTTTAATTTTTCCGCCGTCGATTAACTTCGTGATCTCGCCGAGCTCTCCGGAGTCAGGATGGGAAGAGAGGGACGCGCCGCGAATTTCGTGTTTCTTGAGTTCGGCCTGGTCGCAACGCGATACAATCGTTACGACGATGCCGCCTTTCTTTACCACGCCGTAGGACCGGGCGAGCGTATCGCGGCCCACCGGATCGAGCACAAGATCGACATCGTGCGCGATCTCTTCGAATTTTTGTTTCGTGTAATCGATCGCGACCTCGGCGCCGAGTTGCTTCAGCACATCCTGATTAGCCGTTGACGCTGTCGCGATGACGCGCGCACCATGCGCTTTCGCGATTTGAATCGCAAAACTTCCCACGCCACCTGACCCACCGTGAATCAGCACGGTTTGTCCGTTCTCGATTTTTCCGATGTCGATCAGTGCCTGCCACGCCGTTAACGCTGCTAACGGAACCGCGCTTGCGTCGATGAAGCCGAGCGACTTCGGTTTGATCGCGGACTCGCCTTCGTTCGAGATGCAGTATTCCGCCCAGCCGCCGCCCCAAAGCAGATATGCATAAACCGGATCGCCGACTCTTAGTTTCGTAACTTTCGCGCCGGCCCTCACCACGACTCCGGCCATGTCGTAACCAAGAACCAATGGTAGATGCGTTCCGAACTCTTTTGCGTATTTGCCATTGAGAATCAGCGGATCCGCCGGGTTCACACCGCTCGCGATCACGCGCACGAGAATTTCGTTTTCCTTCGGTTCGGGCAACGGGACATCCTCGTACTTCAACACGTCCGGTCCGCCGTATTCGTGCGCCACGATCGCCTTCATCGTTTTCGGCAAAGCTTGCGCGGTTGCACCCGGCGAGCCATTCAAGGCAACTAACGCGCCAAGAGCGAATGTGAAGCCGACGGTTTGTTTCACAATCAAGTATGCAATCCTCAGCGCGTTTATTCCTTTGATTCAGGCACGGCTTTCTCGGCGGCTTGGAAACCGATCTTGGAGTGTGTGCCATCGCAAAACGGTTTCTCGGTCGATGCGCCGCAACGGCAGAGCGCCATCCGTTTTTCGACCGGAAACTTGTTTCCGTCCGCGTCGATCAACTCCACTTCGCCGGTCACGATGTAAGGACCGTTCTTGATTGTCTCGATTGTTACTTGAGCCATGGCTCTATTCTACTGTCATGTCGACCGAAGTGGAGACATCTCTAAATATTTTTCTGACGAGAGATAGTCAGAGATTCCTCGACTCCCCTCGGAATGACAAGAACGCGCGATCGCGGATTTCTGGGTAGCGCATGCGTCCCGCATGTTGGCGAGCGCGTCCTCGCGATCGCGAACTTTGGTTTGATGTTCCTAACGCTCGCTGACTACCGCGCTCCCTGGGAAGTTCGTTTCGGCGTGACGCCGAAACCAGACACGCGAGACGCGTGCGCTACCCGGAACAGTTGCACGCGCGGAGTTACAACGGGACTTTGACCCGCATGAAAGCGCTTCTGACTCTCTCTCTTTTCATCGCCACCGCCGCTTTCGCGCAAACCTCCTCGCCGTCAGCCAAACATCCGTTCACGTTCGATGACATGATGGCGCTGAAGCGCGTCGGCGCGCCGGTGCCGTCGCCGGATGGCAAATGGGTCGTGTTCGACTGCGAAGATGTCGATCTCGCCGCGAACACGAAGATTTCGCATTTGTGGATCGTGCCGGCGAGTGGCGGTGAATCGCGGCGATTGAACGAAACGCCGAATCACGAAGAGCGACCGCGGTTTTCGCCGGATGGCAAACGGCTCATCTGGACTTCGAAAGCGACTGATCCAACACAAATCTGGATGGGCGATTTCGACCCTGAAGCGGGGCAGCTGATCGGGAAACCGCATCAAGTCACATCGATCTCGACCGGCGCCGACGGCGGAATCTGGTCGCCGGATGGGAAGAACATCGTGTTCGTTTCGGCGGTGTACCCGGATTGCAAAGATGATGCGTGCAACAAACAGCGGGATGAAGAGCTAAAAAAGAGCAAAGTGAAAGCGAAAATTTTCACAAAGCTCTTCTATCGGCACTGGAACGCGTTCACTGAATTCAAGCGGAGCCATCTGTTTGTCATTCCCGCTGATGCAATCGCGGAAACGACAACTGTAGAGGCAGGCGTGTCGCCTGCACCATCCTCGCCATCGCAGCCGACACGGCTGCCACTACAGAAGAATCAGAACGAACCGCGCGACCTCACGCCGGGCGATCACGATGCGCCGCCGTTCCATCTCGGCGGGCAGGATATGTATGCGATTTCACCCGACGGCCAGGAACTCGCTTACACGAGCAACATCGAGTCCGAAGCCGGACCGGCGTTTGTCGAAGCGACCAGTACGAACAACGAAATTTTCACTGTGCCAATTGCTATAGAGTCCGCTGTCCCCAGCGGACAAGCGCCGGATGCGGTGAGGACAGCGCAGGCTACAGCACAGCCCAGGAAGATTTCCAGCGGTACCGGCGCCGACACTACGCCGCTCTATTCGCCGGACGGAAAATATCTCGCGTGGCGTTCGCAAGCGCGTGCCGGCTTCGAAGCCGACAAATGGCGACTCCTTGTGCGAGACGGACAATCAGGGAAGACGCGAGATCTGACGGAACAGTTTGATCGATCGGTAGGCAGCTTCGCCTGGCAGCCGGACTCAAGTGCAATCGCGTTTAGCGCGGAAGACCACGGTGAAGCGCCGCTTTATTTCATCCCGGTTGTGTTAGCGCTGAGACAACCATTACAAGTTCAGCAAGTATTTCACTCGGACGATTTGGTCTATGGTTCGGACCGACAGCTCTACTTCACACGTATGTCCGTCGCTGCTCCGAACGAAATTTGGGGCAGGTCAGTTGGACTGGGCATTGACAAAGCTTCGCCGTGGCAGGTCACGCATATGAATGACGCGGTGCTATCGAAGATCGACATGCAGCCGCTGGAAACATTCACGTTCAAAGGTGCGAATGACGAAGAGGTTCAGGGATTCCTCGTCAAGCCGTCGGGATTCGATCCGAACAAGAAGTATCCGCTGAAGTTTTTGATCCACGGCGGGCCGCAAGGGGCGTGGGGAAATTCGTGGACGTATCGCTGGAACGCGGAGTTGTTCGCCGCGAATGGCTATGTGGTGGTGATGATCAATTTCCACGGCTCGACCGGTTACGGGCAGAAGTTCACCGACTCGATCAGCGGCGATTGGGGCGGCAAACCGTATGTCGATCTGATGAAGGGGCTCGATTACGTGGAGAAAACCTATCCGTTCATCGACAAGAACCGCGAGGCCGCGCTGGGCGCGAGTTACGGTGGTTACATGGCGAACTGGTTGTTAGGTCACACGAATCGTTTCAAGTGCATCGTGTCGCACGACGGCGTGTTTAATGCGGAGTCGGCGTATGGCACGACCGAGGAATTGTGGTTCCCGAATTGGGAATTCGGCGGTCCGCCGTGGAAAAAACGGGATGTTTATCGGAAGTGGTCACCGCACGAATACGCGGCAAATTTCAAAACACCGACGCTAGTCGTGCACGGCCAGAACGATTACCGGATCGATGTTTCACAAGGCTTCGATCTTTTCACTACGCTGCAGATACTGAAAGTGCCGTCGAAAATGTTGTATTTCCCCGACGAAGGCCATTGGGTCCTGAAGCCACAAAACTCACGGCTTTGGTACAAAACTGTGAACGATTGGGTCGATCAGTGGTGCAAGAAATGAACGCGTTGTAGCGGCGTTTGTGTCAAACGCCGAACTAATGCATAGGCGCTCGCAGCGGCGAGCGCCTCTACAACAT
>QHOK01000004.1 GCA_003218755.1 Verrucomicrobiota bacterium | reverse complement strand
GTTGTGAACCGTAACGATCAACAAGCCGTTGCGGTAAACGTCAATGCTGCTCGAAGTCGCCCCCGTCCATGAGAGGTCCACCGTATTTTGCCCCTGCACTTTGTAGCCACGCGCGCTGAGTGTGATCTGGCGCCGGCGCGGCGAGGCTTGGCGCACATGAAAAAAGCCAAAACCTGATCGCGAATTTCATCGAGCGGTAAGGGTGATCGTTGTGCTGGTACAAGAGCCGACATATCCGGCAGGAAGACTTTGCGACGTGATCTGATGGCCCATTGGGCCGACCGTGGTAACCCTGGTTGTGAACCCCGCGTTGCTCCAAATTGACTGAGCCTGATTTAACCGGGCGCCAATGAAATTAGGAACAGTACATTGAGAAATCGGCGTCGATGTTGGGGTTGGAGTTGCAGTCGGACTCGGTACTGGCGTAGCGGTGGGAGTAGCGGTGGGAGTAGCTGTCGCGGTTGGCGTTGCCGTAGGAGTCGCAGTGGCCGTCGGAGTTGGCGTAGGTGTAGGTGTGAACGTTGCTGTCGCTGTGGCAGTCGCAGTTGCCGTTGGCGTAGGTGTGGGGGTTTGCGAAGGTGTTGGTGAAGGAGATGGGATAAAAAGTTGCTGATGCGCGTAATGGGTCGCAGCGGGCAAGTTTACGACATCCTTGCGGTATATTTCGATGTATTTCATTTCATAGCCCAAACCCTTATTCACGGAGTTAATCAAGGCTGTCGAAGGATCAATCGGAACGCCATTATTCACCCGGTAAGTGGTATCGCCATAGCACCAATACGCCATTTGCCCGGCAACATCGGGACGGCTATCCCATAGCAACTGCCAAAGAGTGCCTGTCCCCGGTGCGTCAGGGATAAATGTTTCCAGTGTGTTTTTCTGAACGATCAATCTGCCCGGCCAGGATGCGCGAGCATTTAGCACAGCGTTACGGGCCACGTAGCTCTGGTCTGGGTCCAGAGCGGGGCCATTTCCCCCCACGGCGAGAGTCAGATATTGATTCGGGAAAGCCGCCATCGTGGCATTGATGATTGTCGCGCCCGCGTCGAGCATTTTCTGGGTCGTGTAGCCAGCGGCAAGCCACTCAGCTACCTCAGGCGGCAGGTGGGGCACGCCCCAATCTTCGCTGCTAGCGTTAGCGAAGCTTACTCCGACAATTTTCACGGCGGGGTTACTCGAATAACGTGCTCCGACCGCCGTAATCATAGCCGTTTTCTTGGCGAGCCAAACCGGGTCCCAAAAAACTGCAATTGTCACTGATCCCCCGTCGCCGTTAAAGGTGAAAAACTTTTGTGATGCCGGAAGAGGCTCAGCGGCCACTGCGTCCATTACCCAGGTCGGGCAATTTCCACCTAGAGCAATATCTCCCCCTCCAGTGATAACCCGCAGCAAGACCGCCTTACCCGCAGCTGCTGCCCTTGCAATCACGTTATCCAGATATCTCCAGTCGTAAACGCCTTCCGTCGGCTGCAGATCAGCCCAGTTCTGTCGCACGCTAATGCCGTCTACGTCGGGATCAGAATATACGATCGGATCCGGGCCAGTCCCCTGCCCGGCTGGTTGCAAACAAAAAACCCCTCGAGGAATTTGTGAGAATGCTTTCCCCGGCGTGGTAAGAAATGCGCAGAATAGCGCGCCAAATAAAAGCGCCGTTCTAAACGGAAGGGATCGACGGTGGTTTTCTTTATTGATCATATTCATGGTAAATATTGCCTCCTAGTTGGATTTCGGGGGACGCTGCCGGAATCAAACCGGCACTCTTTGGGTCTACGTTCTGGGGGCCCCTCTTGTGACACAAATGGGCCAGACTGTCAATAAAATTTAAATTTATTTTTTGGAACTTGCTCCTCGAATTTCCGTAGAAATCTGCGTGGCCAGTTGTGCCACGACTGTCCCGGCATGAAACAGCGTAAAGCCCAGCTAATTAAGGCGCGGGTTTCCACTAATATGAAGCGCGGCATCAATGACGTGGCGCATCAACGCGGCGAAAGCGAAGCGGTGATCGTTCGCGAAGCTCTCAGTCAGTATTTGAGCAAATCAGCAATTCTGCTTGATCACAAGCGACCGTCTCGCCGCAAAAAACAGGACTAATTCCACTCACGGATTATTTTTAACGACTCGGTTCTCAAGAGCGACTTCTCTTGCACACTGCGATTTGGTGCTTGGAAAGCAGCTGGCCATGGCGACGAAGGCCATGCTTTGATGCCAGTATAAACAGCTGCGCGTTCTGGAGGCACTGCACGTTCCCGGATTACGCGTGCCGAATACTCTTGCGTTGCTCCCCGCAAAGCGACTGCTGCTGATAGAGTGTAGCGGAAAAAACCATCGAGACCCCCTCGGTTTGCCAGATCCCGTCATTACCACATAGAAAAGATTAACATTGCCGTCATAGCGCGCTCCGAGCACACAATGAGGCGAACGACTGATTAGCGTATCGGTTAAAATCCTAGCTAACACAAGATTGCTGGCAGTTACGCCATGCGAAATGGCTCCCGCATCGTAAACCCATTGCGGAGTAGATGAGCCAGCGACAACAGAGACGCTCACTTTTTTCGGCTTGACACGTTCGTGATAATCTGCGTAGCATACGTCCTTGAGCCTCGATTCTGACATAAGGTCGGATCGTCCGCTCCAAAGAATAGGGGCGGGCGAGTGCTTAAATCGAAAGGTTCAAAGCGTCGCGAAATCCCTATCGGTCGTTTTTCCTGCATTTAACGAAGAGGCAAATATCCGGGCTGTCGTTGAGGACGCGTGTCGGATCATATCGAAATTTGCTCCAATTTTTGAGATCATTGTGGTGAACGACGGCAGTGAAGATCGCACGGGGGACATCTGCGACCATCTGGCCGTAGAGTTCTCCGAGGTGCGTGTTGTTCATCATGCGGCTAACAGGGGCTACGGGGCCGCGCTCAAGAGCGGCATCGAGCGGGCGCGGTACGATGTAATTTTCTTCACCGACTCTGATGGGCAGTTCGACTTGAGAGAGGTGGCCACGCTCCTGGAACAAACGGATGCCTACGATATCGTTGCCGGTTACCGAGCCCGGAGACATGATCCGCCGCACAGGCTGTTGTTTGCCTGGGGTTGGAATATCCTCGTGCGGCAGGTGCTAGGGATCAGGATCCGCGACATTGACTGCGCTTTCAAAGCCTTCAACCACCATGTCTTCAATCGTATCCAGATCCAGTCGGCAGGGGCGATGGTTAACACGGAAATGTTCGCTCAGGCATGCGCATTTGAATGGGACGCAGCTTGCGCATGATTACTCCCGACCAGCTAGGGCTTTTCGGAGAAGACTCCGCTCAACAGGAGAGTTGGACAAACCAATCCTTTCTAGGGAAACGACCTGAAGCCCAATCCGACACCGACACCTACTCCGGCCCCTATGTTCCCGCGGCGATGCCGTTCGGATTCGTTACGCGGATGGTCGCTCTCTGGCATGCGACTGCGATGAATGCGAATGAGCTGACACTGCTGCCTCGGCGTATCGCATTGCTGTCGGCGGCCGTTATCACTATATCGGCGGTTGGAGCAGTTTACGAGGCAAGGCAACACCGGGAAGAAGTCGGTGAGCGTTTCACAAATGAGTTCGCCATCGCCGATTCGGCGATGCAGGATGAGCTCTTAAAGTGAACCGCTCGTTGCAGTGGAAACTGATTGGCGGCGTTACCCTCGTGTTCATTGCTGGGTGCGTCACCGGCGCTTTTGTTGGAGGATTACACGCCCGGCATCTTCTCCATCAATTTCATTATCGACTAATAGGCCTTAGAATGAAGGAAAGGCTCAGCACGGAGCTCAAGTTGACGCCGGAGCAACTCGTAAAAATCTCGCCAATCATCGATAAAACGGCCGTGCAACTCAAACAAATGCGGCGAGACACTGCCTGGGGCGTCCATGAAATCATAATAGGCGCACATCAGGAAATGGCTGCAAATCTCACCGACGAGCAGCGCTTGAAATTGCGGCAAATCGATGAACGCCATCGACACCAACTTCGCGGTCGCAGGCTGCTCGACCCCACTCCGAAGCCGTCTGCGTCGCCGTAACACGGACGTCCAGCCTGTTTTGTCGATCGGGCCATAACATTTCTTGGTTTTCCCGCTACCACAGGAGCAGGACATATTTCGCTTTACCCGGACGCGCGAGACGAAGCATCGGCGCGGATACTTCATAAAATCGATATTCAAGTTCAGGCACTCCCGGACATCATGATCTGTCAGTCGCGGCACAGCAACGAAGAGTCTGTCAAGTTCAGGCACAAACAAGCAAGTCCGTGCCAGCGGAGCGGTCAGCAATTTTGCGAGCACGCGGTAATGGTCAGCATCCACTTGCTCCACCACATCGAGCGTGCCTTCGGCCCCGGTGATATATATCCGCTGATGCTCCCCATCGTAGAAAATGCAGTCAGTTTCACCGCCGATCGGAAATATCGCGACTTCGCGTCCCGTGTTGCTATCAAGCACGACCACACTTGCAGGATTACGGCAACCTACAAACAGCCTGCTGTGCGCCTCGTCAAAGGCCATGGTGTAATTGACCTTTGCTTTAGTCAGTTGCCATTGACCGACGACTTCTGCCTTGCTGCGATCGATCACAAAAACGCTGTCGGTTTTCGGGACATTCACAAAGAGGCGGGAACCGCCCGTCTCTATCGCGAACGCTTCCGGATGGCCAGGAAGCTTGATCTCGGGCAGCTTTTCCATCGTGTTTAGATCAATCGATCCAATTACTCCGTCTTGTGCCGCGACATAGACTCGCCGCGCCTGTGCGTCATAACGAAGATTGTCCGCGTCGGCAGTGAACGGGAAGCGGTGAACTACATTGAGTGACGAGCCGTCCAAAAATTGCACTTCTCCATTTCCGCCGTTGGCGACTACGACCTGCTTTGTGTCTCGGAGATAAAGAACTCCCTGTGGTTCGTGGAACCCAGTCACACTTCGCAGGCGACTCCCGTTTTTTAGGTCAACGACTTCGAGTGTGTCGTTGACTTTCGCGGCTATGAAGACTCGCTGGCCAACTAGATCAATCGCGACATGGTCGAACTTCCCTTTCACGCCCGGCAGGGGGATGCTCTGCTGTAGGATCACCGGTGCTACGTCGGCCTCGTGACTTCCGTTTATCGCGACTGAAGCACCTAATAACGAGAGGAATATTGTTAGTTTCATCTTTGTTCGCTGAGTAGTCTTTCGTCATGGTTTTGGAAGAGCCGCAATTATCTGCCAGCGGTTACTGCGCTTAATTAAGTACGACTCCCATGCGGCGTTGCATCGGGGTATGTTTGCCTGACACTTGGGTCGGTGGAAGTGTGGCCCTGCATCCGCTCTGAGTCGTTCGCGATCGGCAACGTCATGCAAAATTCAGTCCACTGGCGATCGGAACGCAGAAGTGTTACGTCTCCGTTATGTGCGCGCGCGATCTCACGCGCGATGCTTAGCCCAAGACCATGCCCCGCTGCTACGTCTCCGCTGAAGGAATCCCCGCGATAAAAGCGGTCGAAAACCTTTTCTTTCGCTTCGCCGAAAATTCCATTGCCGTTGCTCCGGATAGTAAGTACTGCAGTTTCGTGGTGAACCAAAGCGGATATAACCACAGCTCCACCGGCGCGGTTATATCTGATGGCGTTGTCGATCAAGTTCATCAACGCGCGGCTGAGTAATCGCCGATCCCCGCGCACCTGGAGTTCGGAAGGCAAATTGCATTGGAGAGCAAGGTTCAGCGGGAGGGCGAGAATCTCAGCATCTTCCCGGAGTTCGCGCACGAGTGAAGTTAGATCAACGGTTTCTTGCTCAAGTGCGAGATGGCGATTATCGGCTCGGGAAAGAAAGAGAAGCCCATCGACAATCTGCGAGAGCTGCAAACATTGTTTGATTACGTTCGCACAAAGTTCGCGCTGATCGGGGGCAGAGTTTGGAGCATTCAGCGCTGACTCCGCTTCCGCACGCATGAGTGCCAGCGGTGTTCTGAGTTCGTGAGAAGCGTCTGACGTAAAGCGAGTGACCTGGTCGAAGCTCCGCTGCAGGCGATCGAACATTCCATTAAGCACAGATGTTAGATGCGCGATTTCATCCTGCGATGACGGTGCTGGAAGCCGCTGGTGAAGAT
>QHOK01000003.1 GCA_003218755.1 Verrucomicrobiota bacterium | reverse complement strand
CCAATGCAGTCCACCCGGAGGCGTGCCCCTAGTCGAAACTTTTTCCGATGAGAAGCCGGATAGCTGTGAGGGTAACAGCGAACGATAGGGGGAGCGAGCGAGTTTCAATTAGGAGGGAGGGCGCCCGCTGAGCGCGCAAGGAAGAAGGCAGAATTAAGAATTAGGATCCGCCTTCGCTAGCCTTGGGCCATGGCGCCCACGATCAACACGACAAAGCCCGTCGCGACGGCGATGGCCACTTTCGTTTCGACAGATAAGTTCATAATTTTTCCCTTCAATTATGGCGGCAACCCGTTGCCCCGTTTTTTGATTTTTCCTTTTTGTAGATGGCTTCGAATTTCAGCGCGCTGACGGATGCCAGGCGCAGAGTGAGGATGTTGGTTCCTCCCGCCGATGAGGTCAGCGGTCGGAAGGCGTCTCTTGGACAAGGCTTTCTTGGTGGCACCGGTATTTGACCGACGGCGAATGGCCAGGGCGCGTTGACGTAATGAATCGAGTAATCGTAATTTCTCGGCGATGGGCCGCGCCGCGAGCCGCCGTCGAAAGTCGCGTTTACTTTCACCAATTCGTTCGGGATCGACCTTCACTTTACTTGAGGAATTGTTGCTCCAATTGCTGCCGATTGATAATCTGGATCGCTTCTTTTATCGCCACCGTCGCAGAATCTCGCTGAAACGAGATCTAAGGAAAATTCGAAAGTAAAAATGGAAAGCTGGAAACGCGCAGTTGGAGAGTCGACGGTCGGAGACCGCCGATACAGAGTCTCGGCGAAGAGTTACGATGGTAAGCCGTGCCGTGCGATGAGCTCCATCTGATCGCAGAACCGATTGAGTTCCTCGATGGTGGTGTAGAGGTTGGGCGTGATGCGGATGCCTTGGAATTCTTCGTGCACGATCGGCACGGTGAAGATGTGGTGTTTGTCGAATAGATATTTTACCACGGCTTCGGGATTGCTGCCGTCGATGTGCACATTGGCGATTGCGCACGATTGGTTTGGATCGAATGAAGTGTTGAAGCGAATTTTCGGCACGTTTTTGAGCCGGTTCATCCAGTAACGCGATAAATAACGCAACCGCGCTTCCTTGCGTTTGCTTCCTATCCCGTTGTGAAAGAGGAGCGCCTCGCCGATGGCGAGCTTCGGCGCAGCCGAGTGGGTGCCGATCTCTTCGAACTTGCGGATGTCGGATGCCTGCCTGGCTTCCGCGGCCATGAGCGGCCAGAGCTTTTCGATCTTATCGCGCTTGACGTAAAGCATGCCGGTGCCTTTCGGCGCGTAGAGCCATTTGTGCAGACTGGTGCCGAAGTAATCGCAACCGAGGTCTTTCTGTTTGAAATCGAACTGGGCGAAGGAATGGGCGCCGTCGACGATGGTCTCAATGCCGCGGGCACGCGCCAGGTCGCAGACCGCTTTCACCGGAGTAATCTGGCCGGTGATGTTGATCATGTGGGAGATGAGAATGAGGCGGGTTCGCTCGGTGATTCCTTTTTCAAATGCGGCGGCGATCTCGTTGAGGTTCTTCGGCGGGATCGGAATCTGAATGAGCTTGAGCTTGAGGTTTTCCCGTTTTTCCCGCTGACGCAATGTCGTGAGCATGCGCGGGTAATCCTGGGTGGTGGTGAGAATTTCGTCGCCGGGTTTGAAGTCCATCCCCATGAGCAGAATCTCGAGTGACTCCGAAGCGTTGCGCGTGATCGCGATTTCTTCGCGGTCGCAGCCGAACAGTTCGGCCAGGCCGGTGCGAATGGTTTCCGATTGCGGCTCGAGGATTTGCCACATCGTGTAAGCGGTGGCGTCTTCCTGCTCCCAAATGTAACGGACGAGCGCCTCGGTTACGATCCGTGGGCTGGGCGAGACGCCGCCGTTGTTCAAGTTGATGATGCCGCGTGTAACGCTGAAGGAGTTTTGGATGGTGGCCCAGTAATCTTCGTCCGTGGCCGCTTCTTCCGGCGTGAGATGGGCGACATTTTTCGACGCTGCTTCGATATTTCTCAATAACGACGCAACCGTTGCCGAAGAAAGCGCAGCCAGACCGAGGCTTTTGCCGGCGATGGAAATGAAATCCCGACGGGTGCGCTTGCGAATGACAGAATTAGGGCTCGTCATGAGATGGGCAGCATTAAGAAAAGAATGAAGCGAGTGGGACGAGCGACATGGACGGCAAAGCCGCGGGGTAGCGGAGACCGAGGCGGGGGCCGAGGGAATCAAAATCGCGTCGTGTGCGCACCGAGGAAAGTATGAAGGAAGAAGTATGAAGGAGGAAGGACTAGGATGGAAAGTTAGAATTAAGAATGAAGAAGGACAAAGGCGGCGGCACGGGCAGAAAGCCTGAAACCAGAGATACTTAACGGTGTTGAATAATTGGTTCCTCGATCTTGTCTAAGATCGCAATGGAAAATTGAGGGAAAAATATGAAACGAATTCTGTATTCAGTATGCATTGGGAGCCTCGCGCTGGCGCTCACAGCGTGGGGTCAGCAAATCAACGACAGAAGGCCTGATAGAGCGAAGACACAGCGAACATCGAATGTTCGGGTCGCAAGGCCTGCAAACACCGGTGCGATGATGGGCGCGCATCGTTACAGTTCGACCGCACCATATCGGCAGCGGGCGTACGTGACGCCGCGCACCACGTCACACGCGGTGGCAAATCGAGACGCCCGGATGCGCGCGTATCGCGAGCCAAACTTGTCACGGAATCAAGACGTTCGCGCGCGAAGTAACGTTGCCGTCAATCGCAACAGAAACTTGGCGGTCAATCGGGCACGGAATGTCGATGTTAATCGTGATCGCAGCACGGACGAGTTTCGCGCTCGCAGCAAGTTAGCGGTTAATCGCGACCGAAACTTCGCGGTCACCCGGACGAGCAATGTCCAGGTTAATCGTGATCGCAACACGGATCAGTTTCGTTCTCGCAATAACTTAGCAGTTAATCGCAACCGAAACTTCGCGAACAACCAGACGAGGAACTTCGACTTTTATCGTCGAGGCAATGTGAGAATTAATAATAACTTCCGCAGTGACGCTTTCCGCGGCCAGCGGTATGCGGTCTTCGGAATGCGGGTTACTGGTTCCCGGCATGGGGTTATGATCCGTACGCGTATTATGCGTACGATGGCCCAATCTACGCCTACAATGGATTGACTCCCGATCAGGTAATTGTCGATGTTCAGCAACAGCTGCAACGCGCCGGTTACTACGACGGACCGATCGATGGAATCCTCGGGCCGATGACCCGAGAGGCCATCGCAGCGTTCCAGGCTGACAACGGATTGGCGGTCACGTCGGTAATCGATGAGCCGACACTTGCGACGCTCGGAATAGCGTAACTTATCGGAGTCATTCGAAGAGCCGCGTGATGTGTTCCATCATGCGGCTCTTAATTTGTGCAAAACGAGAAAAGCGGGAGCGAAAGCGCGAGCAAGGAGACGACTAAGTCGCAGGGATTGATCTTCTAGGCCCTACAATCAGTTGCGGCACGATATTGAGCGATCCGCGGGGACCAAAAGTTTTGGGAGATACGAATTACAGGAGAAAGGAGGGATAATGAGGATACTGACATTAACAGTAATATTGGGGTTACCGCTCATGGCGTTAGGCCAGACGGAGCCACAACAGACGCAGGAGCAGACGAAGGAAACGCAGGCGACTGCGCCGGCGAAAGCGAAGAAGATGCGCCCCGCGCAGGAGCAGAGCAACCCGCAGGCAAAACCTGAAACGGGCACAAACGTGCGTGGACAGACCGACGTTAAGGGCCGCGCTCCGGACGTAAACAGGAATGAACCTGGAGCACGTTCGAGCACGAGCCAGACGAACGTGAGGAACACGAATCAGACGACGACGGTGAACAAGGAAGAGTTCAGGTCGCGTCATAGCGAAGTGTTCAGTCTTGGGCGGCATCCGAAAGAGTTCTTCGTCCAACGATTCGGGGCGAACCATTTCCGGATGATCGGGAACACGTACTTCGTGTTCGTGGACAACTGCTGGGTCGCGGTTGACGTGGACGGCTTCGTATTCACGGAGCGCGTGATCTGCGCGGGCGATCCGGAGTTTATTGAAGTTGAATAGCGCATCCTCTGCGCGACACAAAAGCGCTCCGCTGGAAATGCGGGGCGCTTTTTTTTGCCTCGACCGGATCCTGAACGAGCGCTTTCCAAAAGTACCGATTTGATGAGGGCGCAACAAGGCAGATTCAATCGCGAATTTTTCTACGAAACGACGACGCACGCCTCGGAGGTTACACGTCCTAGTGTTCGCGTCCGTCCTCTTCGATGGCGTGGCAATAAACGGACAGCATTTATGGCTCGAAACGCGCCATCAAAATCTCGCAGTCCGCCCCGTAATCTTTCTCAACGCAGTTTGTAAAGTAGATCACTTTCCCGTCGGGAGACCATCGCGGCGCTGTTCCACGGCCTTCCGTATTCGCAAGTAGCCGCGGATTGGCGCCATCCGGATCCATGACGAATATCTGGTAGCCGTGGCCACGGCGGTTCGATGCGAACGCGATCTTCCTGGCATCAGGCGACCACGCCGGCCAGCCATCGAAGAAAGGGTTTTTCGTAAGGTTGCGCGGGTTTGAGCCGTCGCCTTCGGCAACAAAGACCTCCGAGTTCTCGTCGCCAATGATTTTGCGGAACGCGATATGTTTCATATCGGGCGACCACGAACCGTAGGTATTGATCCCGCCTGTGATAAGGCGCGTGATTTTCTTCGTGACCAGATCGACCGCGTTGATGTCGGCGGAATTTTTCTTTGGCGGCTGCAGGTCGTCGTTCGTGCAATAGATGACGCGTTTGCTGTCCGCGGACCAGTTTGGATGAATGGTATTCTGCTCGCGAGGTGTAAGCACTTCCACGTTGCTGCCATCAGTTCCCATGACCGCGATGCTGTGATGGTTCTTGGTGATGAGGACGAACGCGATCTTGGTCCCATCCGGTGACCATGCGGGATCTTCGTGATCGGCATCGTCACGCGTAAGCTGGGCTACATTGGAGCCGTCGGCGTCCATGGTGAACAACTGTTCCTTACCGGTAATCAATGAGATGAAGACGAGCTTTTTGCCGTCCGGGGACGGGAATGGATCGAAATTCTGGGCATGGGTGATCTGCACCGGAATGGAAATTGCCTTGTCAGCGGCAGCAGCGGCATGCAGCCACGTGAGCAATATCGCCGGTAGAACCGAGACAAAAGTAAGAGAGAAGAGGGAACAATTAAGACGCGAAGTCATGACTGCCTCGTTGGTGGTGAACCTGTCACAGAGCAAAGAAGTAGAAAGGACAAAAACAGGAAAAAGCGGACACCTGAAAACTCCGGATGTAAGAAGCAGAAGGATCAATTATGGAGGAGGGCTTCCATTGCGGATTTCGGATCGCGGATTGTATCTCGGCTGCTCCCGCAGCGCTCGACCGCTAAGCACTCCTCCCAGGTCGCGATCCCAACCCTCCGGCCATGTCGCTCATCCGGCTCGCTCCATTGCGGATTCCGAAGAGCGAAGTAAAACAAGATTCATGAAAGCGATGCGGGTGCAGGAATTTGGGGATCCAGAAGTTCTTCGGCTGGAAGAGGTGCCCACGCCGCGGCCCGGTGCCGGTCAAATGGTTGTTCAGATGCGCGCGATCGGCGTTAACCCAGTCGAGACTTACATTCGTGCGGGAACTTATGCGCTAAAACCGGCGTTACCTTACACGCCAGGCAACGACGGCGCGGGCGTGGTCGAGCAGGTGGGCGCGGATGTGAATGAATTTAAACCGGGCGATCGTGTTTATACCGCGGGATCGCTGAGCGGTACGTATGCCGAGTTTGCGTTGTGTAAGACAGCGCAGGTGCATCCGTTGCCGGCGAATGTTTCTTTTGCGCAAGGCGCGGCCATGGGCACGCCGTACGCGACTGCATATCGCGGGTTGTTCCAGCGCGCCGACGCTAAGCCGGGCGAAACGGTGCTGATTCACGGCGCGAGCGGCGGTGTCGGCACGGCGGCGGTGCAACTGGCGCGCGCTCGCGGTCTGCGCGTGCTCGGCACGGCGGGCAGCGATGAAGGACGCAAGCTCGCACGCGAACAAGGCGCGCACGAAGTGTTCGATCATCGCGCGCCCGACCAGTTCGAGCAGATCATGAAGGCAACATCAGGGCGCGGTATTGACGTGATTGTGGAACTACTCGCAAACGTAAATCTCGGGAAAGATCTGACCATTCTCGCCAAGGGCGGGCGCGTCGCGATTATCGGTAGCCGTGGCCGGGTGGAGATCGATCCGCGAGACACGATGCAACGCGATGTCGATCTTCGCGGAATGGCATTGCCAAACACGCCGCCCGAAGAGCTGGCAAGCATTCACGCCGCGCTCGTAGCCGGCCTGGAAAACGGGACGTTGCGTCCGGTGATCGGCAAAGAATTTCCGCTGACAGAAGCGGCGCAGGCGCATCGCGCGGTGATGGAGCCGGGAGCGCTTGGGAAAATTGTGCTAGTGCCAAACAAGTGAGAAGTAAGAGGTGAGAAGGAAGAATTAGGAAGCAGTAACTTCTTCATTATTCGTTCGTCTTTCTCACTTTCATAATCATTCCTTCATTCTTCTTACGTTAGACCATGGAGATTCATCAGCTGCGTTACTTCGTTGCGGTGGCGGAGGAAGGAAGCTTTTCCCGCGCGGCCGCCAAGGTCCGCGTCGCTCAACCTTCACTCAGTCAACAGATTCGAAAGCTGGAAGCAGAGGTCGGTCAACCGTTGTTCGACCGTCTGCCACGTTCAGTCGTCCTGACCGAAGCCGGGCGTTGTTTGATCGATTACGCCCGGCAAATTTTGAGCTCGATCGACGATGCGCGCCGATGCGTCGGCGACCTTAAAGGCGAGATCGGCGGCAAGCTGGCGGTGGGCGCAATTCCCACGATCGCTCCATATGTTCTGCCGGATTTGGTCGGGAAATTCCAAAAACATTATCCGGAAGTGACGCTCGAAATCGTAGAGGACGTAACTGAGGGCATTACTCGCCGGGTGGAAGCCGGAGAACTGGATGTCGCGCTGGCATCGACTTGCCATTCAAGTCCAACTCTGCGACGCGAATCTGTGGGCAACGAACCATTGCTCGCGCT
>QHOK01000050.1 GCA_003218755.1 Verrucomicrobiota bacterium | reverse complement strand
CGGAAGGGCCCTGCGCTCGCCACATCAGCCGAACTGATTAGCATGGCGATCGATAACGAGACTACGATTGCGCGGAGCGATCGTTTCACTAGCACTGTTTCGTATCAGCCGTTCGCCGTGCGCGCCTTGGGCTTCACGGCCCCGATTGTTGCGAAAACCAGATAGTCTTCGATCTGCTTTCCGGGAAGCCATTCGCGGTACACTTAGCGAGGCAGCCATTCAATTTCCAATTCGAGGTTTACGATTTTCGTTTTGCTCGTCGCGGCGTTTGCGAAAGAAATTCTGCAAGATTGCCGCGCATTCATCTTGTAAAACGCCGGATGCAACATCGCACCGGTGATTCAATGTCGGGATTTGCAGAAGGTTCATCACGCTTCCCGCTGCGCCGGCAGCCGGATCTGGGCAACCGAAAATCACGCTGCGCATTCGCGTGTGCACGAGCGCGCCGGCGCACATCGGGCACGGTTCCTTGGTCACGTAAAGATCGCAGTCAGTCAGCCGCCAATCGCCAACAGCTGCTTCGGCTTGTGTCAGCGCCAGCATCTCGGCATGCGCAGTAGCGTCCTTCAGCAACTCCACCTGATTGTAGGCACGCGCTATGATCTTGCCTGCACGGACGACAACCGCGCCGACCGGCACTTCGTTGGCGTCGTACGCTTTATTGGCCTGTCGTAATGCTTCGCGCATGAAGTATTCATCGTTTGGCGGCTCAAGCATCGTTTAGTTGTAGCCACGGCCCTATGGGCCGTCCAACTGTAACGAATGATTTCGCGCGTTCATCGACCAGGCACCCCGCCTTCGCTGGGCTGCGGCGAGGCAGGCAGGCCGGTGGCTACAGCAACAGCTTGCCCTGAAAACTTCTTCGGAATATTAGGACTGCTCATGCACGACAACATCGAATCGCATCTGGTCGAGAAACGCGTTTTCAAGCCGCCGAGGGACTTCAGCAGAAAGGCGCGAATTAAAAGTCTCGGTCAATATCGGCGGATGTACCGAGAATCGATCCGGCAACCGGCAAAATTCTGGGCTCGAGAAGCGAGCGAACTAGTCTGGCGCCCCAGATGGAAAAAGGTCCTCGAATGGAAGGCGCCTTTCGCGAAGTGGTTCGTCGGCGGCAAACTTAACATCTCGGAAAATTGTCTTGATCGACATTTGAGCGGGCCGCGTCGGAACAAGGCAGCAATTATCTGGGAGGGAGAACCGGGTGACAGACGCACGCTCACCTACCAGCAACTGCATCACGAAGTTTGCCGCTTCGCGAATGTGCTGAAGCGAAACAACATCAGGAATGGCGACCGCGTTATCATTTATCTGCCGAATATTCCCGAGGCCGCAATTGCCATGCTGGCGTGTGCGCGGATCGGCGCGGTGCATTCGGTCGTCTTCGGCGGATTTAGCTCCGACAGCATTCGTGATCGGATCATCGACAGCGGCGCGATCGCGCTCGTCACTGCCGATGGTGCATACCGGCGAGGCGGGATTGTGCCGTTGAAGAGAAATGTCGATGACGCACTCCGTGACGGCACGTCAATCAAGCGGGTGATCGTTTTTCGCCGCGCCGGGAACGACATCCACATGGAAGAAGGCCGGGATGTTTGGTGGCATCGGGAACTGGAGTATGTCGATGCAAACTGCCGAGCTACGCCACTTGATAGCGAGCACCCGCTTTACCTTCTCTACACAAGCGGATCCACCGGAAAGCCGAAAGGAATTTTGCACACCACCGGTGGTTATCTCGTCGGGGTTTATTCAACAATGAAATACATCTTCGACATTCGCGATGAAGATATCTTTTGGTGCACCGCCGACGTCGGCTGGGTGACCGGTCACAGTTACATTGTGTATGGCCCGCTCGCCAATGGCGCCACGGTGGTTATGTACGAAGGCGCACCGAACTGGCCCGAGCCTGATCGGTTCTGGAAAATCATCGAAGAATATCGGGTCAATATTCTCTACACCGCCCCGACGGCGATCCGCGCATTTATTCGCTGGGGAGACGAATGGGTGGCAAAACATGACCTCTCGTCGCTTCGCCTGCTCGGCACAGTAGGCGAACCAATTAATCCCGAGGCTTGGATGTGGTATCATAAGAACATCGGCGGTAGCCGTTGTCCGATTGTCGATACGTGGTGGCAAACCGAGACTGGAACGATTCTGATTACGCCCTCTCCGGGCGCAATTCCGACAAAGCCCGGCAGCGCGACGCTTCCGTTCTTCGGTGTCGATCCAGCCGTTGTCGATGAAAACGGACGCGAAGTCGGACCAAATATCGGTGGGAAACTGATTATTCGCCGTCCGTGGCCGGCGATGTTGCGTACGATTTACGGCGACAAGGCGCGCTATCGGCAGCAATACTGGAGTGAGTTTAAAGGCAATTATCTGACTGGCGACGGCGCCCGCCGCGATGAAGACGGCTATTTCTGGATCGTTGGCCGGATTGATGATGTCCTGAATGTCGCCGGGCACAGGCTCGGGACGTCAGAAATTGAAAGCGCGCTTGTCAGTCATCCGCGAGTCGCTGAGGCGGCCGTGGTCCCAAGGCCGGATGAGTTAAAAGGTCAAGGCGTCGTCGCTTTTGTGACACTGAAAACAGGAGTTAATGCTACTCGTGATCTGAAAGAGGAACTGCGAGATCACGTCGGCGTACATATCGGTCGAATCGCGAAGCCGGACGAAGTCCGCTTTGCCGAAGCACTCCCAAAAACGCGCAGTGGCAAAATCATGCGACGCCTGCTCAAAGAAATCGCCAGCGGCGCAAAGGTCACTGGCGACACAACCACGCTGGAGGATTTCAGCGTTTTAGGAAAATTGGCGGAATCCGAGGAATAAAACTTCATATGTCGCATCTGTCCCATCGAATCCATATGGCTCATGGGCTGAATGGATCCAATTAACCTTCGGCACGGCGTCAGCCCGCGCGGTGGAAAATTTCTTTTTCCGATCATGCATTCGTATAGCCTTAACCCGTGAGCTTCATCCGCACAGGCTTTCGCGAAATCGCCTTGAAGGTGAGGCGCCAGCGAACGCGCATGGTGCTTCGTCATGAACGGCGTCTTCTCCAAAAAAGCGAAATCAACCTCGGACGCGAAGGCACCGCGCAAGCGGCCAGTTTCCCCGAGCTCCGCAACGAGATCGTTGCCCTTAGAAAACTGGAGCAGGAGCAAAAAGAAGTCGCACTTCGAATCGCGCGGATCGAAGAAGGAATAAAAAGGATCGAAGAAGAACGGCAGCAGAATGCGCGCGAACAAGCTGAGGCAATTGCAAAGCTGGAAGCAGAGAAGAGGCCGCTTCTCCAGCAGCGCAACCAAGCGAAAAATAATGTCGATGTGTGCGAGCGCGAGCTTGCCGGCGTGGAAAGGCGCATTCAGGAGAGCGAAGCTGCGGATCGCGATCTCTTGAAACAACTCTCGGATCTGCATGCGCTCAATCCCCCGCCTGCGGATCTTGAAGCACGATCTGCCGGTATCACTGCGCGGCGAGCGCGCCTCCCTGATGAGCGTGCAGAACTTGTCCGCGCACGCCTGGGCAGCGCGGATGCAGCGCGCCTGGCAAAGGAGAAGCTGAACGCGGCTGAGGCGGAACTTTCTGCGATAGAAAAAAATATGGCGCGGACGCGGAGCGAATTTGAAGCGCGCGACCGAAAGCTGAATGACAACATTCGCGCGCAACAGGAAGCAGCGCGCGAAGCGCGCGCACGGCACCAGACAGTCGAAGAGCGGAAAAATCCGGCCTATCTAAGTATCGGCCGGCATCTTGCTGCAAAGGGCGTTGCTCCGCCAAACGCGCCGCATCTGCTGGCCGAAGCGCACCGCCGACGCGAGGCGGTGGATGCGCATTTGCAGCACAAAGCGGAGCTAGCGTTGCTTTCCAGCCAGATCGACAAGCAGGACCTGAGGAAGTTTTACTTCAGCGTCTTCTCGGTGCTCGTTCTGCTCGCACTCACATTGCTTGTTGTTTTCCAATCTCCGCGAGGACGCGAGTGGCTGCCGCAAGAAACCGATACCATCCTGTCGATTAACGCCGACCAATTTGAGCGCGCGAACTTTGCAAAACGGTTGCGTAACGAGCAGCCAACGCTCTGGCCAGCATTGATTGGCGCAGCCGCGTCGCTTCCGGGATTGAATCTGCCTCGTGATGCGGTGCGTATCACCCGTGCGCTCACCACGAACGAAGCCGGAGAGACTCGAGAGTTTAACCTGGTTCAGGCCCGCCGGGACATTTCCAATGTCATTCGTGCAATCACGAATGATAAGACTTTCCAAAAGCGCTTCATTAGCGGCTTGCCAGTTTGGGAACGACAGCCGGATTTTGCCGTCGCCCGAGTGGGACCCGCCACGCTCGCCGTCGGAGCACCTGACCAAGTTGATGAACTGGTGCTCGTGCGTCTTGGGATGAAACCGGACCTGAAAATAACTGGTCAACTATTCGATCGTTTCCAAGCGCTGGATCGTGACAGCGCGCTGCGGCTTATTTCCCGCGATCCACCCGACCTTTCACGCGTTTTCCACCCCATCTTTACGCGTGAATTGCTCGATGCTTCACAATTGCTCGGTCTTGCAGTGAACCTGCAAAATCCAGTAAAAGCCAGAGTGCTTATAAAGGTGAATTCATCCAAAAGCGCCGCCGATCTCGCTCGAAATTTGCACGACAAGCCGCAGCAATGGCTGCGTTTGCCGGACTCTCAACTGTTGCTTTACTCTCAGCCACCGGAAGTCCAAAGACACGGCGACTCGAACCTTGAATTGCGTTTCGCCGTACCTGAAGGCAGCGCTCGCCTTTTACTCCAACGCCTGGCAAAAACAGACACACCTCAAGCAGTGGCAGCGTATTAACCACACAACGAAAATGCGACGCTATAGCATGTCCGTTTTGTTAGTTGCCGGAATGGCGGCGGCGCTGGGGTCAATGGATGCAAATGCCAGCGGACCTTTTGTTGATGTCCGATCCGTTGACCCGACGATCACGGTTGAGTTGCGCTATGCAGGCCGAAATAATTTCCTTGGACATCCGCTTTATCCCCTCGGAACACGCGCTCTCGCTCGTCCGGAAGTTGCCTTAGCTTTGGCTGTGGCCCAGGCCTTTCTGCAGCGTTACCAATGCGGCCTCAAAATCTGGGATGCGTATCGGCCGGCGGCAGTGCAGGCCAAGCTTTGGGAAGCGGCACACAACAGTGATTATGTCGCCAACCCTGAAATCGGCGTCGGTTCGCTGCATAGTTGGGGTATCGCCGTCGATGCCACCCTGGTTGATTCATGGGATCGCCCGGTGCGTATGCCAAGTGATTTTGACGATTTTACGCCCGCCGCAATGTGGCGTTACGTGGGCTCCTCTGATGAAATACGCGCACACGTGCGTTTGCTGCAATACGCAATGCACAGGGCTGGGTTTTGGGGATTACGCACTGAATGGTGGCATTTCACGATTGCTGACTGGCAAAAATACTTGCCGCCCGAAAAAGCGAAGAGTGCCGCGCAAGTTTTAGGGACTCGCTGGGAAGGCAGGTTGTGATCGATCCGCTTCGCGCCGAGACGGCAGCCGATTCCATGAATCGGCTGGATCGCCCAGCGCCTTCTGTTGACTTGCCGTGGTAATTGCCTCGTCGTTACTGAAGGAGCTGTCCGCCCTTGGCGGATTAGGCGAGAGCTTAGTCCGCGGTCTGCGGCAGCCGGAGTACGTTCATGTGTTGCTCAACCCATTGCCAGTTTACGGTTTGCTTCTTGCCTGGCTGGGACTGATCATCGCCTTTTTTTTAAGAAGTCGCCGCGCTCAAATCGCAACATTAGCCCTGGTACTTGTTAGCGCTGGGGCCGCGTGGCCGGTCTTTGAATTTGGCCAGCAGGGATATGATCGCGTCCTGTCGATGACCGATGAAGATGGAGAACGCTGGCTCGCTGAGCATCGAGATCGTGGCGAGGACCTGATCTGGATTTTCTACGCGCTCGCGGCTTTGAGCGCCATCGCAATCGCAGCTCCAATAAAATGGCCAAAGTCTTCTGTGCCACTCGTCGCCGCGGTCATTTTGGTCGGCGCAGTGACCTTGGGAACCGGCGGCTATATTGCTTACGCGGGCGGCAAAATTCGGCACCGCGAATTTCGCAACGAACCGCCGCCACCGAAAAAGGCACACGAGGACGAACATTGAGAGTCGTTAAACCGTTGAAGCGTTAAAACGGAAACGCCATTTTCATTCCGAGCGAAGCGGAGAATCTCTGACTATTTCTTCCGACAGCGCCAACGTCACAATCAGCGATGTTTCGCTTCGCTCAACATGACAGCGCGAGACTGCTTCAACGCTTCAACCATTCAACGCTTCAGCGATGCCAACTGAACTCGAGCGCGCTGAGCAAAACGTCGAAACGCGCAGCGAATCTCTCAAGAAACCGCTCGGCCTTTTCGATCTCGTTTTGACGCAAATTCTCTTTGTCGTCGGCTCGAGCTGGGTCGGTGCCGCGGCGAAACTCGGCCAAGCGCACCTTTTCTTTTGGCTCCTGGCGATTTTGCTTTTCTACGTTCCTCAGGCCGCGGTCGTGATTTATTTGAGCAAGCGGATGCCACTCGAAGGCGGCATTTACCAATGGGCCAAGCTCGGCTTCAACGAGTTCGCCGGGTTTATCGTCGCCTGGAATCTCTGGCTGCTTTCGATCACGGTCATTGCACTCGGCGGAATGTTTACGACCACTAACATCTCTTACGCGATCGGCCCGGGTGCCGCGTGGATGCCGGACAGCAAATGGTGCGTGTCGCTGATCAGCGCGGCATTGGTCGGCGGCCTCGGCTGGGCTTGCCTGCGCGGTTTGTCGTTAGGCAAATGGGTTCACAACGTCGGTGCATTTGCGATGCTAATCGTTTACACAGCGCTGATTTTGTTGCCGCTGCTCGGCCTCGCGCGCGGCGAATTGAAAACTTATCAGCCGCTTCAACTCGCGCTGCCCGCGATGTCGATCTTCTATTGCTTCAATATCTTCAGCAAGCTCGCGGTCGGCGCGCTCAGCGGATTTGAATACGTAGCAATTCTCGCGGGCGAAACGCGCGCCCCCGCGCGTGACATCGGACGCTCGGTTCTCATCGCTTCGCCGGTGATCGCGCTGATGTTCATTCTCGGCACGAGCTCGGTGCTCGCGTTCATCGGTAACAATCCGATTGATCTCATTGGTCCGGTGCCGCAAACCCTGCGACTTGGCTTGCAGTCGTTTCCAATCGCCGGCGCGGTTGCGTCCATTGGAATTTTGTTGATGACCACGCGAACGATTTCTTCGACTAGCGTTCACGTGACCGGCAGCTCGCGATTACCGATGGTCGCGGGATGGGACCGACTGCTGCCGAACTGGTTCTCGCGTCTGCATCCGCGCTATAAAACGCCAGTTAATTCGATCGTCTTTGTCGCCGCAATCACGCTGGTGATCGCCATCTCGAGCCAGATTGGCGCCGGAATCCAGGAAGCGTTTCAACTTGTGGATAACGCGGCGAATGTTTTCTACGGGATCGTTTACTTTATAATGTTCGCGATACCAATCTTTGGTGCTGCTGCGCTTCGTTCGGGTGCCCCGATCTGGTTGCGCATCGCAGCGATCTGCGGCGCTGCCGTCTCATTATCCGCGATTTTTTTCACCATCTATCCGATTATCGACGTCCCAAGCCCGTTAAGGTTCGCCGTGAAGATCATCGCCGTAACCGGAATCGCGAACGCGATCGGCGTCGCCATTTTTCTCGTCGGCCAGAAGCGACGGTCGGCAACCTCATCTCAAAACTCGACGGCTTAAAGCCGTTGAGTCTCTAGCCACAGTTCTCATGGACCCAGTGCAGATAATCCGGTAAGCCGCTCGAAACAGGGACGGTGATTATCTCAGGAACTTCATAGGGATGCAATGAGCGCAGTTTTTCCTGGAACGCTGATTGTCTATCCTCGCTCAGCTTGAACAACACGAGCGTTTCGCTTCCGGTTTCGATTTTCTTTTTCCAGCGGTAAATCGATTCAACTGCCGACAAAATATTTGCGCACGCGGCGAACCTTTCACTGACCAATTGATTCGAAATCCGCCGCGCGGTTTCGGCATCCGGGAACGTGCTGAGCGCCAGCAGAATTTTTTCGGCCATCTGCTAGGTGAGAAGCGGCGCTTTGCGTCGGCAGATCCAGCCACCGCCGAGAACGACGTCACCATCGTAAATCACCGCTGCTTGTCCAGGCGTCACCGCGCGCTGCGGTTTGTGGAGTCGGATGCAAGCGCGATGATTCTCTAATGCCGTGACCGTTGCGGGCGTGCCCGGGTGATTGTAGCGAATTTTGACTGTCGCTTGGATTTCTTCGCTGTAGCCGGGATCGTTGACCCCGGCAACAGGATGCCAATTCACGCGATCGATTTCGAACTCATCCACGATTAGGTCGTCGGCGTCGCCCACGAGGACGCGGTTGGTTTCTGGATCGAGCTCAACTACGTAACGCGGTCGCGGTGAACCACCCGGCAATCCCTTCCGCTGGCCTATGGTGAAAAGCTCGATGCCTTGGTGTTCGCCCAGAAAATTCCCAGCAACATCGTAAATCTCGCCTCGATGAAACTCTTTTTCACCGAGATGCGACCGCAAAAACGCTTTGTAATCGTTGCCGGGCACAAAACAGATTTCCTGGCTATCGATCTTATCGGCCACTTTCAAGCCTAACGAATGCGCGATCTCGCGGATTTGTGGTTTCGTCATTCTGCCCAACGGCATGAGCGCTCGCCGAAGCTGCGGCTGGCGTAAACTGAAGAGAAAATAGGATTGATCCTTGCGCAGATCGACACCTTTGCGCAAAACGGCTCGGCGTTCGTGATGTTCGATGATCGCGTAATGACCCGTCGCGATGTAATCGCAGCCAAGCGCTTCGGCCTTACCCCAGAGATTGCCGAACTTGAGTTTTTCGTTGCACATCACGCACGGATTCGGCGTTCGACCGGCCTGGTACTCGCTGGAAAAATAATCAATCACCAGCCGCTCGAACTGGTCTGCTTCATCGACGACGTAATGCGGAATACCAAGCGCGTGCGCCACGCCACGTGCATCGGCGATTGCTTGCGGGCCACAACATTTGTCCTCCGCGCGGGAGATGCAATCCTGCGGCCAGACTTTCATGGTAACGCCGATGACCTCGTAGCCCTGCTCGCGCAGCAAATACCCAGCGGCGCTGGAGTCCACTCCACCGCTCATCCCGAGAAGTACGCGTTGCTTATTTCTGCTCATGGGAGCCGAGAATCTCGGTGAACGGCGAATTGAGTCAATGGTGGTGGATCGGCTTCTCCGAAGACGATGCAAAAATTTTAGCGGCGCTAGCTGCGATTGTTAGCCAACGCGTTGGGGACAACGCGTTCAACCTACACTTTGGCAGCTCGACTAACAAACTCGCTGCCACGGAAAGTGAACCGCCAGGGATAATGCGCGGAGCGCCTGATACCGATTCGCGCATCGGCGACAACCTCTACAGCCATATTTGCGTTGCGGGCAAAACAGTGCTGCGGGCCGGCGCACAAATCCATCTCGTGGTGGCGACCGGTAATACCCAGCGCCTGCGTTAGCTTGCCAGGCCCTGAACAGAGGCGCTTCACGTCGTTGATTCCTCGGCGTTTCTTCATTCGCTCAATGCCTTTGCGTGGCTCCAGCGCGCGAATCAAAACGAACCCGTTCGCGTCGCCTTTCACCAGCACATTCAGCATCCAATGCATCCCATAATTGAAATAGACATAGGCTGCGCCGGCTTGATTTCGCTCGATAAAGCTACGCGCACTCGGGCGTGTGAAAGTGTGCGCGGCCTCGTCGTCGATTGCCGCGTATGCTTCTACCTCGACAAGGATCCCCGAGCAATCGCCCCAAATTAGTTCGGCGCCAATCAACTCACGCGCGCACGTGATCGGGTCGCGTTTGAAAAAAGAGGCGCGGACAATCTTGTTCGCCATTTGCCCTCGGTGATCCGCTCCTTTTTGTAAAGAGATTAGCTCGACGGCTTATAGTAAACTGGAATCTTCACGTTGCTTTCGACCGGTTGCCCGTTGCGGAACGCCGGGATGAATTTCGCGCCATTAAAATCAGTGATCGCTGCTTTGCCAAAGCCGAGCAGCGGCGGCTCCTCGGATACAACGTGCATGCTTTTCAAATTTCCCCGTGCGTCCACATTGAGCGCGAGTTCCGCAACACCGGTCAGCTGCACCGTGGTTCCCGTCTCAGGATAATTTAGGCCGGTGAATTTTGAGTCCTGGCCGACATACGGTTGTGGATCAATGAAATCGCTTTCCTTGTCCAATTCATCCAGTTCCTGATTGGCGAAAATACGCAGCCGCGGTTTTCCATTCACAACCGCGAATTTTACTGTCCCATAGAAAATGGCGATGACCGGCTGGTGATTGTGAATCGCGGGAATCAACTTCGCATTAGCGAGGCGTTTCAGTAGTTCCTGTTCGAGCAGTGCCGATCCGCGCGTGCCCCGATAGGCGCCGCTTCGAACGACATCGCCGGTCGGCGCCACGAGACAGGAAAACATTACGGCGGCCTCCTTCTGGCCCTTTTTGATCAGATCGGCAGTGTCAATTGTGTTTATCAGTGAATTGGGAGCCGTGCCGATCAATGTTGGCCGGAACTCCGGCAGCGTCGGTTTTGGTGATGGTGATGGTGACCCTGGTTTTGGCGTCTGCGATGACGTGAGGTTAACACCGAGCAGCAAGCCAATAACGCAAAAAATCCCGAGCCGCATGGCGAAATAGGCAAGCAAAAGCCGTTCTTTTTGCAAGAGTGAACTGGTGAAAGGTTATGCCGCGACTGTGAGCGGGATTCTAGCGGCGATTCGATGCACAATTTTGTGGCGCTGAAAATAACCAATGAGCGCATCACGCGTTTGCACAGGATGCAGGACGCAATTGGCCTCCGGCCTCTCGAGGAATGCGCGCAGTTTCATGAAATGATGGCCGCCGCTGCGTGCATCGAAACTGTTAACCGCGATAAGATATTTCTTGTTGCGATCCAACGGCTTCCGGTTGGCCAGGGTCATCGAGACGATTTTACGGTCGTCGCCGCGACCTTCTGTTTTTACTTCGAAGCCAAGCAAATTGCGCTTCTCG
>QHOK01000002.1 GCA_003218755.1 Verrucomicrobiota bacterium | reverse complement strand
AAACTCGCGAATCTCGCGCTCGGTTTTCGCCTCGCGCTCGATCACATCGGCTTCGCGCTCCGATTCCGGCAATAAAAAATCGATGTGTGGACACGACACGCGCGGCCAATCGAATTTCGCAAACAAATCCGTCTTGCGCGGATCGGTGTTGGTGAGGCTCATGGTGTAACCGCTGCGGCCATGAAATGCGCGCCGGAAATGCAAAATCTCTGTGCCTCGCTCGCCGCGACCTGCGGTCATGTTCTTGCGCACCTTCCAATCCATCGCTGCCTTCAGGCAATTCTCGACGGCAAGTGCGCCACCTTCGATGAAGAGATAGCGTTCCAGCGGCGGCAATCCCACCGCGCGCTCAAACGTCGCCACAAATTCCGCGTAGCCGTCCGAATAAACATCGGAGTTCGCGATTTTAACTTTCGCGGCACGCAAAAGGTCGCCTCGCACCTCTGGATCATTGAAGTGCGGATGGTTAAACCCGACCGGCATCGAGCCGAAAAACCCGTAGAGATCGATCAATCGGCGATCATCGACTGCATTGTATAAATACGAGCCGCGGCTTTTATCGAGGTCGACGACGACCTTGAAACCATCGAGCAAGACGTGTTGCTGGATTGTTTCGAGAACCTGCGATGGCGCTATTTGTTGTTGTTTTTCGCTCTTTGTCGTGCGGCTTCGAGATGAAGCCGCCTCCGTGAGCACGGGCGGCATACTCATCCGTGAGGTTAGCTGTGGCGAAAGGCTCGGTCAACCAGGGGCACAGCTGTAGCCGCCTCGCACTGTCGAGGTGCCGCGAAGTGATGGCGCGGATTCAGAAAAGTTCGCGATGGCGGGGACACCATAACCGCGTTTGTCCACATTGCGCGTTGTGCCTGCGAAATGATGGTCGATTCTCACGCGCGCAGAACGGCAGAAATAGTCTGCGATCGCAAGAATTTCATCGGCCGGTTTACCCTGACCGAGTAACCATTGCGCATAAGAACAGGTCGCGCTGATTGCAAACAGTTCGGTCGCAATTCCGACAAAGCGCGAAAGCAACAGTTGTTCGCGATCGAGTTTCGGGCCGAAGCGCGCCATGGCATGAAACAAGCCGCGCGCGAGCCGTTTGCTCGTCCGCGCCGCATAGCTGACGTGGCCGCGCAAGCTTTCGTGCAAACTGTTGATCTTGCCAGCCCCGTTCGGCATCCACTGCCGGGGATACCAACCGGCATAAAATTTTCCCGAACTGAAAACGGCCTTCGCGCGGTCGGACATCGGTAGCTGTGTGTTGAAAATCGCGCCGCCGACCTTCAGATGCGGGTCGAGCGCTTCGCGGGCAATGAACAGCCGCATGATTTCGCTCGAACCTTCGAAAATTGTGTTCACGCGGCAATCACGCAGGAATCTTTCGACGCCGATTGCAGGCTCGCCACGTCCGGCCAGTGATTGCGCGGTCTCGTAGCCGCGGCCGCCACGCACTTGCATCGCATCATCCGCAATTCTCCAGGTGGTTTCCGTAGCCCACATCTTGCACATCGCAGTTTCGATGCGCAGATCGCCCGCTTTGCGATCGAGTAGCGATGATGTGAGAAATGTCATCGCTTCCATCGCGAAAACATTGCCGGCCATCTCTGCAATTTTTCCGGCGATGGCGGCATGTTTACCGATGGGTACGCCCCATTGAATGCGCTCGCCCGCCCATTTTCGCGAGATTTCCAGCAGCCGCTTGGAAAGGCCCACGCACGCAGCAGGCAGCGTGAGCCGTCCGGTGTTCAACGTGGTAAGGGCCACCTTTAGTCCTGCGCCTTCCTTGAAAATGATGTTCTCTCGCGGCACGCGCACATCGGTGAATTTTACGACCGCGTTATAGAGCGCTCGCAGCCCCATAAACCGGCAGCGATAAGCGATCTCCAGTCCCGGGGTATCGACATCAACGATGAACGCTGTGATTTGCTTGCGCTCTTTTCCGCCCACCATTTTCGACGGCGTGCGCGCCATCACCACGAGCACTCCCGCTTTCGTCCCATTCGTGCACCAGATTTTTTCACCATTGAGCACGAACTCGGAGCCATCCGCCATTGGCTCAGCCGTTAAACTCAGCGTCGCCGGGTCGGATCCCGCGTGGATTTCAGTCAGCGCGAACGCAGAAATCTCGCCGCCTGCGACACGCGGCAGATATTTTTGTTTCTGCTCTTCCGTGCCGAACAAAAGCAATGGCTGCGCGACACCGATTGATTGATGCGCAGAAACAAGCGCGGCCACGTTTCCATCCCAGCTGCCAAGCAACACTGCCGCGCGTCCGTAATTGCATTGCGACAAGCCCAGCCCGCCATATTTCTTGGGCACTTTGATCCCAAACGCGCCGATCTCCGCGAGACCCTTGAAATTTTCCGGGGGAATTTCGCCCGTGCGATCGATCTCGTCGGGATCCACATGTTCGCGCAAATAACTTTCAAGTTTGCGGAGGAAATCTTCGCCCGCGGCGCGATCTTCCGCGCTCTGCGAGGGATAGGGATAAATTCTATCGAAATCATAACGTCCGATGAAAAGATTGCTGGCGAAACTGCCGCGGTCCTCGAGCGGATCGCGGGCGGCTTCTGCCAGCTCGAGCGCTTCGCGCTGGCCTTTCGCCATCTTCGACGTGTCGATGACGGCGGCCACCGGTTTTTCGGGTCTTGCGCTGGTTTCCTCAGCGATTTGTTTTTCCGGCGCTTCGAGCGGCGATTTCATATCATCCGTCTGTCATTCCGAGCCTAGTCGAGGAATCTCTCGATACCCTGAGAAAAGTCAGAGATGTCTCGACTTCGCTCGACATGACAAGAATGGAAGTTCGAGCGGCTGTTAGTTTTCATAAAATTTCGTGCCCTCGCGTGCATGCTTCTTCAGTATCTCGCAGGGCAAAAATTTCTCCTCGGTTCGTGCCAGCTGCTCCAATTCATCGACCACTTTGTTCGATCCGAGATGCTGCGCGTAACGCAACGGCCCGCCACGGAACGGCGCGAAACCCGTTCCTAGAATCATTCCATAGTCCGCGGCCTCCGGGGAATCGACGACTTTCTCCTCCATACAACGCGCGGCTTCGTTGATCATCAGCAGGACCAGTCGGCGCGCCAGCTCTTCTTCGTTTAGCCGCAAACGGGGATCGCGGTGCCAATCCGGCGGAATGTTCGGGCCCTCGGCGCCTTCGGGCTCACCGTGCAATGCGCGCCGCCACCGGGAGAGCGACTCGTTGGGCGTCTGTGTTTTACCTTCGTATTTGTAAAAACCGGCGCCGCTCTTCCGCCCAAGCATCTGACCGTCACGTAACCAGAGCAGAACGGCGGAAACGTGATCGCGTCGTCCGTAAGCTTTTTCGAGCGTATTGCCAATGTCGATCGTAATATCCACGCCGATTTCATCGATCAAGCGCAGCGGTCCCATAGGCATTCCCCATTGGACAAGCGCGCTGTCGACCTTGTCCGCTTCGAGGCCAGCTTCGAAAAGCTCTGCGGCATCAAGTAAATAAGGAAATAAGACGCGGTTCACCAAGAAACCCGGGCTGTCCCGCACAATCACCGGCAGTTTTCCGATTTGTCGCACAAAAGTCAGGCTGCGCTCGCGAGTTTCTTCCGATGTTTCCTTCGCAAGAACAACTTCCACCAATTTCATTCGGCTTACCGGATTGAAAAAATGCAATCCGATGACGTGCTCGGGCGAGACCGTCACCTCGGCCAGCGTGCTGACCGGAAGCGCCGAAGTGTTTGTGGCAATGATGGTTTTCGGCCCGGCTTCCATCGCCAGCTCGCGGAAAATGTCTTTTTT
>QHOK01000001.1 GCA_003218755.1 Verrucomicrobiota bacterium | reverse complement strand
ATGAAGCAGGCTTTTTATAACGTGATCAAGAACAGTCTCGAAGCCATGAAGCGCCGCGGCATTCTGCGCATTCGGACCGATATGGACGACACGCACGTCCTGATCAGCTTCATCGATACTGGCAGCGGCATGTCCGCCGAAAATTTGAGCCGCGTTTTCGAGCCTTATTTCACAACGAAACCGTCTGGCACGGGTCTTGGGCTGTTAATTGTGCGCCGAATTGTGCGCGAGCACGGCGGCGAACTCTCCATCCAGAGCAGCCAAGGGAAGGGTCTCACGCTCACAATTAGATTGCCCCATATCGACAAGCGCGTCCGCATGCTGGAAGCGGGCGAATCTCAAAGGTAATGATGCAATCCGACAAACGTGGAGGGCGGAGCTCTGCGACGCGTAGCGAAGGCGCTCCGACGCCACGCGGGGCCGCAGGCTCGCAGAACTCGCCCCCTCCATTTGCTCTTCCAGAAACCGCACAGGAAAAGGCCGGCGCATTTTCCAAGCGTCGCAGTCGGATTTCAGTCGATAATTATTTTTCTCACTTTGTGCACGCGGCACCGAAAACCGCTGCTGGCAAACAACGAAGCAGCCCGGCTAATCATCGAGCCGTGGCGAGCAGCGAACTTCTGGCGTGTCGGTCGCTATGTCATTATGCCCAATTACATCCATTTGTTCTGCGCGCCGAATACTGTTCCCGCCCAACCGCTCAAGAGCTGAATCGCGTATTGGAAAAATCACGTTACGCGAGCATGGCCGCGTCGTGCCCAGATCCCGATTTGGCAACGCGAGTATTGGGATCGGCAGTTGCACCGGTCCGAATCCTATGGAGAGAAGTGGCACTACGTGGAGAACAATCCGGTGCGCCACGGCAAGGCGAACTCAATGTGCTGGAGTGGCACGACCCATGAGCATGGAGGGCGGAGCTCTGCGACGCCTAACAAAAGCCGTCCGACTGTCGCGCGGGAGCAGAGGCTCGCAGGAGCTCGCCCCTCCATTCGCGATTAATCGCTGAATGCTTTTTTTAACCAGTCCTCGAACTGGCGAAAGAGAAGGCCGAGGTAAGCGCCGGGCGATTCCTTGAAAAGTTCGATAATTCGCGGGCTCAGATCTTGTTTGGGTTCATCAATTGTGCCGGACAGATGCATGGTCGTCCAGAGATAGCCGCTCCGCTCACGGTTGAAGACTTCTTCCGCGTTCGGCAGCCAATCGAGATATTGATGAGCGAGCCCAAGTCTGATAGCACCGTGCAACGAGCGACGTTCGATCGAGATCGCTCCCTCGATCCGAAATTTACCTTTCTCTTCAATTGCGATGTCTTTGATGTCGATCTTCGGATAACGCCACGCCAAACCGAGCGAGCAATCATTTAGCTCCAGATGCTCGAACGATTTGTTCCGCGTGACTTCGGCCAGCTTTTCGAGAAAAGCAAGATTATCGATACGGCCGTCGCGCACGCGCAAGAAGCCCTCGCCCGAGGAACTTTCCAGCTTCGGATTCTCTCCCGTCCAATGAATCTCCCCGAAAGCGCTGCCGCTCAAATGCTCTTTCCATTTCGGTGGCAGCCACGTGCGAATTGGGACGGAATCGAAGTTTGCCTTGAAATCAACGCTTTTGTCCTTCCCGACGCCCGCGTTCCCTTGGCCATGGATGCTTCCCTCGCTGTGCGAATCCGGCGCAAGTCCGCCAGTCGGACGGACTCGTCCTGTGGCAAGATCGACATCGTAAATGGTGAGCAGCGTCTTTGTGATGAGAAAGTTTCCACGGCGGAGATAAAGGTCGGGAACTAGCGCCATCTTCAATGTGCCGCCGGTTGCGACGTACTCGAAATCGCGGGCGTGCGGCGTGATGAGCAATTGTGTGCCGAGAAAGCCCGCCCGCTCGCCGCGAAATCGCCAGGTCACGTTAACCTGCTCCGATTCAATCCTCTCCAGGTAAACTCGGTTCGGCAAAAAAAATGAAAACCACGGTTTCGACCTCACCTTTTCAGGAGTCGCTTCGTAAATTTGAAGTTCGACGTCGCCCGATTGAACGCGCACGTTATCAAATCGCCATTGCCGCAAAAACAGGCCCCACGGATTGAACTCGGCCGTGATTCCTCGAGCGTCGAGTGATCTCAGCGCCTTCTCTCCATTGCTTGCCTGGAAACTTTCGCTTCCAGCCGTTAATGAGCCGGTCCGCTGAATCGGTGCGTAGCGGCCGCTGGGAAAGTGCAAACCTTTGGCAGTTTCATTTTCCATGGCTACGCGAAACGCGTCACTCTCGATGTAATGAGTGAGCAGCGAACTGAAAAAAATGGCCGTTCCTGTCGCGGCTGCGATGACGAAAAAAATCGTAATCGCTCCCGTGTAAATCAGCAATTTCTTTCGCAAAATCGATTCACCTCGGGAAGACGATGTGTTGGACGTGACGCTGCAATGATGCGCAATCGTCGATCGGCCGCTCCGCTGACGATGCCAGACTGGGGCCGAAGGCGCATTAGGTTTAGCATCGAGCAAGGGACTGCTCGACCCACCTCGAAAAGACGAGGCATTGAGTCACGGCGAAGATTAGGATGGCGTCGGGTTCGCCGACATATCCAGTTGTGCAAAAAGAAACGCGTAAATGTCCGCCAATTGTTTGATCCGCTCGCTCAACGCGGTGCCAATTCCATGACCGGCACTAGAACTCGTCCGCAAGAGAATCGGATTGTCGGATTTGTTCGCTTCTTCCAGGCGCGCCGTCATCTTGCGCGAGTGATACGGCGCGACACGCCCGTCGTTTGCGCCCGTCATCATCAAGATGGAGGGGTAATTCGTCCCGTCGACAACGTGATGATAGGGTGAGTAGGCATAAAGGGCTTTGAATTGCTCAGGATTTTTTACCGTGCCGAATTCCGTCACATTAAACGCGCCATTCGGCGCAAGCTCGACTCGTAACATGTCGTAAATGCCCACTGTGGAAACGACCGAGCGCACCAAATCGGGATGCTGCGTTATCATCGCGCCCATCAAGAGGCCGCCATTGCTTCCGCCTTGGATCGCAAGTTTTTCCGGGCGCGTGTACTTCTTCTTGATCAAGTATTTGGCGGCGACCGCGAAATCGTCGAACACGGTTTGCTTTTTCGTAAGATTGCCAGCCTTGTGCCATTCTTCGCCAAATTCACCGCCGCCTCGAATGTTCGCCACCACATACACCCCGCCGCGATCGAACCAGAGCCGGCGAGTAAAGTCGAAATTCGGCGACATGCTGAT
>QHOK01000049.1 GCA_003218755.1 Verrucomicrobiota bacterium | reverse complement strand
ACAATCGGACGCAATGCCGCCGCGTGCGCCGCGCGCACCTTCCGATTCACGATTTCGTCGGTCTCACCAAACAAAGTGCGGCGTTCGCTGTGCCCGAGCACGACGTAATGCACAAATAAATCGCGCAAAAGCGCAGCGCTGATCTCGCCGGTAAATGGCCCGTTCTTCTCCCAATACATATTTTGCGCGCCTACCTTTATGTTCTGCGCTTTGCCGAGCGCTTCCATCACCTTCGGAATCGTGGTGAACGGCGGGAGAATCACGACTTCCACATCGGTGATTTCGCCTATGTCCCGAAGAAGTAACGCCTCCACAAATCGCGCCGCCTCCGCCTGCGTCATGTTCATCTTCCAATTAGCGGCCACGATTTTTTTGCGCATAAAGGTTCCTGACAGAATGGACAGAATTTACGAAAGAGATTTCAGTAGAAACCAATTCTGCCCATTTTGTTAATTCTATCTAAGCTTTGTCGCTCAACGCAGCAACGCCGGGAAGCTCTTTGCCTTCTAATAATTCGAGCGTCGCGCCGCCGCCGGTAGAGATAAACGTCATTTTGCTGGCAAGCCCAGCCTGTTTGACTGCCGTGACCGAGTCGCCGCCACCGATGATCGTTATCGCTCCCGATTGCGCCATTGCTTCCGCGATTGCAATCGTCCCCTCCCCGAACTCTGGAATTTCAAAGACCCCCATCGGTCCGTTCCAGAGAATTGTTTCCGCCTTGGCGATTTCCTCCTGGTAAAGCGCGATCGTTGCCGCGCCAATATCGACCGCCTGCCATCCATCGGTGATGCCATGTTGTGGCGAGAGACGGCTCGTGTTTCGCATGTTGGCGCCAGCGCGAATTTCATCCGCCTCCACGACATCGATCGGAAGCAAAAATTTTACGCCGCGCGTCTTCGCCAGATCGAGAAGCTCACGCGCAAGATCGACCTTGTCGGATTCGACCCGGCTTGCCCCCACCGGAATTCCCTCCGCTTTCAAAAACGTGTTCGCCATCGCGCCACCTATGAGGATTGTGTCGGCCTTTTCCATGAGCGCTTTGAGAACGCCGATCTTGTCGGATACTTTCGCTCCTCCCAGGATGACCACGAATGGTTTCGCTGGCTTCTCAAGGCCTTCTTTCAAGTGTTTCAGCTCCTTCTCCATCAGGAAACCCATCGCCGATTTCTCCACGAACTTTGTGATGCCCACGGTGGATGCGTGCGCGCGGTGTGCGGCGCCAAACGCGTCGTTCACATAAAGATCGCCAAGTTCGGCGAGCGCCTTCGCAAAGTTTGGATCGTTGGCTTCCTCGCCTGGCTGGAACCGGAGATTCTCGAGCAGCGCAACATCGCCGCCCTCCATATGCTCAATGATTTTCTTGGGCACGTCGCCGATCGTATCGTGACTGAAAATGACGGGGTGATGAATCAGTGAATGCAAATACTCGCCGATCGGGCGCAGCGAATACTTCTCCACCGGCTTGCCTTTGGGCCGGCCAAAATGCGACATCAAAATGGTTTTCGCGCCGTGCTCGCGCAGGTAGTTGATCGTGGGCAGACTCTCGCGGATTCGCGTGTCATCAATGACGCGAATTTTGCGGCCGCGCGTTTCGGTCGGCACGTTAAAGTCCACTCGCACCAACACGCGTTTTTCACGGACATCCAGATCACGTAGGGGGAGTTTCGCCATTGCTCAATTGAAAACGATCATGAGCAGGAGCATGAGCACGATTAGGAGCCACCTATTCTGCCAACATCTCCATCAATTCCACGCAGCGATTGCTGTAGCCCCACTCGTTGTCGTACCAACCGACTACTTTCACGAAACGGTTTCCAAGCATGAGCGTCAGCTTGCTGTCGAAAATACAGGAGTGGGGATTTCCGACGATGTCTTCGGAAACCAGCGGTTCATCACTGTATTCGACCACGCCTTTGTAGGTCTTGTCCGATGCCGCTTCCTTGAATGCGACATTGATGGCATCAACTGTCGCATCTTTTTCGAGCACAGCCGTGAAATCGGTGACCGACCCATCGGGAGTCGGCACCCGGAAAGCGCCGCCGTTCAGTTTGCCTTTCAATTCCGGAATCACTTCGCCGATCGCCTTGGCAGCACCGGTGGTGGACGGGATAATGTTGATCGCCGCTGCCCGTGCCCGCCTCAAATCTTTGTGCGGAAAATCGAGGATGCGCTGGTCGTTTGTGTAACTGTGGATCGTGCTCATAAAGCCGTGTGCGATGGCGAATTTGTCATTTAAGACCTTCGCCATGGGAGCGAGACAATTGGTCGTGCAGCTCGCGTTAGATACAATTTTGTCTTTCGCAGGGTCAAAGACATCGTCATTCACGCCGATACAAATCGTCACGTCCGGATCTTTTGCTGGCGCGCTGATCAAGACCCGTTTTGCTCCGGCCTTGCTTAAATGCAGCTCGGCTTTATCGCGGCTGGTGAACAACCCGGTCGATTCAAGCACAACATCGACGTCCAGTTTTTTCCACGGCAGATTCGCCGGGTCGCGCTCCTTTAAAACTTTAATTTTGTGACCGCGGACGATGATGTTTTCGTCATCGTAACCTATCTCGCCCTCGAATTTGCCGTGCACAGAATCCCATTTGAGCAGATGGGCCAGAGTATGCGTGTCAGTGAGATCGTTGATCGCGACAACGCGCTCGACTTGTTTTTGTGACATGGCGCGAAGCACGTTGCGCCCGATGCGCCCGAAACCGTTGATAGCGAAATTTGGCATAGGAAAGAGTTGGTGTTGATACGTTAAAGAGTTGAACCGTTAAACTGTTAACGTCGAACGTTCAACGCTCAACATCCAGCTCCATGGCAGAATTCGTTTTCCGTTCATGAATTGAGCGCCGAACCTCGAAGATTAAAGGGTTTTGTGAATGAACTACGCTGCCGCACTCCTCCCTGTGACATTATCAATGGTCCTCGCTCAAGTGGCTTCTGCTGCCGAAATGAAAGCCATTCTTGTCTTCGGCGACAGTTTGTCAGACGGCTTCATGCTCAAACGGAGCGAAGCCTATCCGGCTTTGCTTGCGAAAAAGCTGCACGCCGCCGGACTGAACTTTCAAGTGATCAACGCGAGCGCTGCCGGCGGTACCACCGAAGGCGGCTTGGAACGGCTCCCCGCCCATTTGAAGCACAGAATCGACATCTTCATTCTGGAACTCGGAATCAACGATGCCTTCCGCGGCCTGTCGGTCGATCAGATTCAACACAATCTTCAGGAGATCATCGATAGGGTGAAAGCGCGAAATCCGAACGTGCGGGTCGTGATCGCGGGAATGCAGTTGCCCAATTACGCGGCGGACGATTATGTGTCGGCATTTGGGAAAATGTTCCCTGACCTCGCCACCAAAAATGAAGCAGCGTTGGTGCCATATTTAATCGAAGGGGTGGCAGGCGATCCCTCGTTGAATTTACCCGATGGCATTCATCCAAACGCAGCCGGCCAAAAAATTCTTGCCCAAAACGTCTGGCGCGTGCTCGAACCAGTCGCGCGCGAGGTGTCACAAGCTAGGGGCGGTTCACCGGAACCGCCTGCGGGCGATTGAGGTCAATCGCCCCTACCCATCACGGGCATGTGGCGAGAGACGACCGCCGCGCCGTTTCCACACGTTAGATAAAAAGAGCGATGGACCCTGCGCGACCAACTGATCCCGATCCAGCCGATCCGTTTTTCCCGGAACGCGCCGACCACGCTATCTTGGAGACAATCGAAATCGCAACCGAAGGCGAAGATTGTGATGAATGCGTGCGCGAGCTGCGACCGGTGCTCAAGAAAATTACCGGAGTGAAAGACGTAAAAATCGATCTCAAGCATGAGCGGGTCATTGTGACATTTGATGCGCGAAAAACGCATCCACCCGATCTTCACGATGCAATTTTAAAAAGCGGTTATAAACCAGGGACGGTTGCAAATGAGTGACGCGCGCAACCCCGTCCGCGAGCGCAAGGAGCGGCGGTCTCTTGTCCGCCGCTGGGGCGAACTGGGGATCGCCCTCCTTGAGATGACGCAGACAGGATTGTCTGTGTCACACCGCTGGCTGTTGCTGGGTGAGGCAGTGAAACGCGCCCAGTCCCCAGATTAATTCCCGGCAATTGATTCCGACGACGCGGCGAGTTGGAAAACATTCGCGCAGGATCGACAACGCAACCGCCTCCGCCGAGTCGTCGAATGTCGGTACAAGCACACAGGAATTCGCGATGTAAAAGTTGGCGTAACTCGCCGGCAAACGCACCCCTTCGCGCACAATCTTTTTCGGCATCGGCAAAGTGACGATTTCAATCTTGTCTTTTCCGATTTTCATTTGGCGCAGGCGCGTGAGATTTCTCTGGAGCGGCTCGTAATTTTCATCGTCGCGATCTTCTTCAACAACAGCTACGACGGTTTGTGCGGAGACAAACCGCGCGAGATCGTCAATGTGGCCGTCGGTGTCGTCGCCGGCAATGCCTTCGCCGAGCCAGAAAATATCGCGGACACCCAAATAATCCCGCAGACGCTCTTCGATTTGATCGCGCGAAAGATTTGGATTGCGATTCTTGTTTAACAAACACGATTCTGTCGTGAGCAGCGCGTCCGCGCCGTTGACATCGATAGAGCCGCCTTCCAAAATCATGTGCGGGTAAAAAACTGGAACGTTGAGGATCTCGGCCACACGTGTCGGCACGACTTCATCGTGATTAAATGGCGGGTATTTATTTCCCCAGGCGTTGTAATCCCAATCCACGACTGCAAGTTTCGGGTCGCGATTGCGCGTGAGAAAAATCGGCCCGTGATCGCGGCACCAAGGCTCGTTTGTCGGAATGCGATAGAAAGTGATGCGTTCCATAGGCAATCCACGGAGAACCGATTGGGCTTCCGCTTCATGCGCGCCATTGCAAACATTGATGCAAACCTTTTCCGATTCGATCAGCGCCTCGACCATTGCTCGCAACGCTGGTAAAACGCGATCGAATGATTCGGGGAAACTGATCCCTTCGCGTCGCGGCCATGAGAGCCACGTCGCGGAGTGCGATTCCCATTCCGCTGGCATGCGATAGCCGAGCGCCGCGGGAGTCTGTGATGTCATTAATAAAACGTCGAACGCCCACCTAAGATTCGCAATCTCTTCGGCTGCGTCAGCGAAATTCTGGGGAGCGCAGGCTGCCAGCCTGCAGTTGCCGGCAGCTTGCCGGCAACACTTTTCGCGCGAGCGAACCACATTCCGCACGGCGTCTCGGCAAGCTGCCGAGACGAACATGCTGGCAGCCTGTGCTCCCCAGTCAAAGGACGCTACGCCGTTCGCATGGTCGCAGGCTTGTAGATCGCACCGACGATTGCCCCCACGATTATCATCTCGATCAGCCCGCTCACGCTGCCGTAGAAAACCAACTTCCCGGGAAACGGTTGCACCGCGTAAAAGCCCAGGCGCATACCGACCGCCGCAATTTCCAGCAGAACACCAAGCCGAATTCCCGCAAGCACGCCGCCGCCAGCGAAGCCGCTCGCGTAGATCATCACGAACGCAAAAACAATCAGTGCCTGGCCGATGATGATCCAGTGAAACAAACTCATCATTTCACTTTGCGGCCGCCAGAGATTTGGTGTTTGCGCATACACGTCTTTGAGAAAAACGCCGTTAAGCAACCAGCCCCAGGCGAATATGAAAATGTACGCGGCGACGAATGCGAGCATAAACCGCTTCATGAATTGGTATAATCCTAGAGTCTGTCCAGCAGGGAGCAGGCGAGGCAAATCCGTTAAGAAGAGCGCTCTTTTACAAACGTAATATGCGCAGGCGCTGGCTTGTAGATCGCGCCGATGATTGCGCCGGCAATCGCGAATTGGATCAAGTCGCCAACAATCCAGCCGCAGAGGATCTTGGTCGTCAGCGGCTGTACCGCGAAAGTGATTAGGTCCGCGCCGGCATATATCAGCGCCACCAGAATCGCCAACGTCGCGCACGCGCCTGGCCCACCCTCGGGAACAAATCGTGCACAAAGTAGCGTGAGGAAGAATGCCATCACAATGTGTCCAAAAACGAGCGATGAGAAGTGATTACCAAAGTCGGCTTCGGCCCGCCAAAGTATCGGCACTTCCTGATGCGCGCCGTGCATCAGCTTTCCGTACCAAAGAAAGCCAAACAGGAAGATGAAACCGAAGGCTGCAACAAATGCGACAAAGAATTTTTTCCAGTCCATAATATTTTTGTGTTGAGGTTTTCTTGAATCCCATTAGCCCGGCGGTCTTCATCGCAAAACCGCGTTCCGCTGTCGATCTAAAAATTTATTGCATAGGCAGAGAACGACACCTTTCCAGCCGTTGTGTAGGCTCAACGCTAAGGAGCTGTCAGTCCTGAATGGCGCAATCCGAGGTCGCGCAAAAGAGCAACATCCACGTCAGCCGCAGGATTTTTTGCGGTGAGAAGTTTATCACCGTAAAAAATTGAATTGGCGCCGGCAAAAAAGCAGAGTGCCTGGCCTTCGCGCGACAGCCGTGTGCGCCCTGCCGCCAAGCGAACACGCGCCTTCGGCAGGGCGATACGCGTGACAGCAATCAGGCGAACCAGCTCAAAAATGTCCACTGGCGGCTGGTCGGCCAGCGGTGTGCCGGGCATTGCCATTAAACAATTGATCGGAACGCTTTCAGGAGGCGGATCAAAGTTGCTGAGCACTTCCAGCATTCGCAGACGGTCGGTCTCCGATTCGCCCATGCCGATGATGCCGCCACAACAAACAGCCATCCCGCTCTGCTGCACGGCGGCAATTGTGTCGAGGCGATTCTGAAACGTGTGTGTGCTGACAATCTCTCGATAAAATTCCGGGGAAGTGTCAATATTATGGTTGTAAGCAGTAACTCCAGCGGCCCTGAGTTTGTGCGCTTCTGCAGGGCCGATCTCGCCCAGTGTAACGCACACTTCCATGCCCAGGCGGCTCACTTCCCGCACAATCTCCAGCACGCGCTGAAATTTTTCCGAACCCTCGCGCACGCCGCGCCAGGCCGCGCCCATGCAAAAGCGCGTCGCGCCTTGCGAACGTGCACGCCTGGCCGCGGTCAGAACCTTTTCCATCGATAAGAGCTCTTCGCGCTCGACGCCGGTCGAATGATGAGAGGACTGCGCGCAGTAAGCGCAGTCTTCGCTGCATCCGCCAGTCTTGATGCTAAGCAAGCTACAACGCTGCACGTCCTCGCCATGCCAATGCCGGAGATGAACACCGCGGCTTTGCGAAATCAAATTGAATAAGGGCTGATGATACAGCTCTTCGAGTTCCGGCAAGATCATCGCGTGGTCGCGATGTTAAATCCGAAATCCGAAATCCCAAATCCCAAATTTAATTGACCCACTTGCCACCCTCGGAAACAAGGATCGGCAGTTCTTCCATCATGAACTGAGTTTTGCCGATGGCGCCAATCATGTGGGTGGCGGTCGCGGCGTACCATTTCTTTGACATTTCCTCGCCGGTATGGCAGCCCCAACTCTTGACGTATGCGTGGCGGGCAAAATCGCGCCGATTGATTTTCGTCAGCTCGCTATCGTGCAGCCACGATTTGCACGCGCTGTCGATATTGTTGCTGTAATCGAACATGAAACACGCCCGGTTTGAGTGCCCGAAATATTCAAAGCCGATAACCTTCACCTGATCTCGCGGCTGGCCATTGTTTAGATAGTCGATCACCGCGGAGCCTGGGTTAAACCAAACGAGGTTGAGATTGAATTTATCGCGCACGGAGCCGATCAGACTGATCAGGTCCTGATGCTCCTGTTTGGCGCGGTCCTCATAACCCTGCCTGTAAACGAGCCATGTGATCTTTGCGTCCGGTCCGAGTTCGCTACGCAACTGTTCGGTGCGCAGACGCGCGGCGCGCACAAAGTTCGCCCACCAATGATCGTGCGGATAGGTCTTGTACTTTTCCCATTGATACATTGATGGCCCGCCTACAAGGATTATGTATTCACCCGATGCCGGCGACGTCGCTTCTGAGGCAAGCGCGAACATCGACAAAAAACAAACGAGCAAGAGGCGTTTTAGCATAGCTGGAGAGAAGCACTATTTATGCGGCCTGCAAAATTGCGCAAGTTGTAGCCGCGATTGCTGATCGCGGCCGACCGCCATCAACGATGCCGGCTACAGCGGCTCGATCTCACCGCGCACGAGATCCTTCCACGTCTGCCGCTTTCGAATCAGCGCGAACTTGTCGCCGCGCACCAGCCCTTCCGCCGGCAGCGGCCGCGAATTGTAATTCGAAGCCATCACAAATCCGTAGGCGCCCCCGCTCATGATCGCGAGAAGATCGCCTTCATCGAGCTTCGGCATTTCCCGATCCAGCGCAAAGAAATCACCCGACTCGCATACCGGCCCGACGATGTCGATCTTGCTAATCTTCCTCTCCCTCTCACTCTTCGTCTCTTTTACCGGCACGATTTCGTGATAGCTGTGATACAGTGCCGGCCGAATCAGGTCATTCATTCCAGCATCAACAATCGCAAATTTCTTCGCGCCCGATTTTTTGATGTAGCCCACGCGTGTCAGAAGCACGCCGGCGTTGCCTACAAGAAAACGACCAGGCTCGACCACGATCCCAATGCCAAGCTGGCGCGATGGCGGCACGATCGCGTCGGCGTAATCGCGAATGCTGAACACGGACGATTCGCCGCCGTGGTCGTGCCACCATTTGCCTGATCCACTCTCCAGTGCGCGCCGATAAATAATTCCCATGCCGCCGCCGATGCTGAAAAACTTGATTGCGTATTTTGATTTCAACTCGCGCACGATTGGCGCCAGCTTCCAGATCGCGCTCGCGAACGGCTGCGCTTCGGTAATCTGCGAACCGATGTGCATCTGTACGCCAACGATGTCGATGTTGCGCATTTTTGCCGCGCTTTCGTAAACTGCGGCGATGCGATCGAGCGCAATCCCGAACTTATTTTCGTGTGAGCCGGTCGAAATGTATTCGTGCGTATGCGGATCGATATCGGGATTCACTCGCAGCGCGATCGGCGCGCGTAAGTTTTTTGCACCGGCAATGCGATCGATGTTTTCCAACTCGGACTCGCTCTCGACATTGAAGCTGTAAACGCCTTGTTCGAGCGCGTATTCGATTTCCTCCCGCGATTTGCCTACGCCGGTGAACGTGCATTTGGCCGGATCGCCACCCGCTGCAAGCACACGGAAAAGCTCGCCGCCGGAAACGATGTCGAATCCTGCGCCCGCGTCTGCGAGCAACTTCAGGATCGCGCGATTCGAGTTCGCCTTGACCGCGTAACAAATCAGGTGATCCAGCGGCGCGAGCGCCGCGTCCAGCCGCGCGTAGTGATCCACAATCGTTCCCGCGCTGTAAACATAAGTGGGCGTGCCAAATTTCTCCGCCATGCGTGCAAGATCGACATCTTCACAGTGAAGCGTCCCGCCGCGATAATGAAAAAAATGCACGAATCACTGTAGCCGCTTCGCTGTGCGAAGCGCAACGCGCTACCCAAGCACCCTTAAGCCAATATTCAGAAGCGCGATCAACGCCACTCCCAACGCAAAACTTGTCAGTACAAGTTTCTTTCCGTGCTTCAGCATTTCTCCGAGCACAGCGTGCGCGGCCAGATAGATAAATCCGCCACCAACCTCTGCCATGATCAAGCCGAGCCAAAAAGTCGAAATGTTCGCCAGAAAAAAATATCCGATCACGCCGCCGAGAAGCGTAGTCGCCTCCACCGCGGCGACCCAGCCAAGCGCAGCGCCGCGGTGCAATCCGGCGCCGATCAAAAGGCTGCCGAGCGCGAGGCCTTCGGGAACTTTGTGAATGCAGAGAGCCAGGAACAGCGACCATTTTGTAGCATCCGTTGCTGGAGTTTCCCCTTGAATTCCCAAGGCTAACCCGTCAGTCGTACTATGAATCGCCAACGCGACAATCAGAGCATTAGCGATTTCGCTGAAATGCCGTGTCGCGTCTGCGTCGAAATGACTGGCGGCGCAGGCAGGGCAAACATGGTGAATATGTTTGCTGATAAAAAAGAAGACCGCGTATCCAGTAGCTAGCGCCAGGAACACTGTCCACCAAGAAGACGCCCCAAAACTTTCCGGCAAAATCGCAAAGATTGTCACACCAAGAAGCGTTCCGGCAGCGAGGCTGATCAGGGCGCAAAGCGGCTTGTGCGCCAGTTGCAGCGACGTACTGATCCATCCACCGGCAAGGGCGAAAACATAAGCCGCGACGACCTGCCAGAGTGTGTTGACCATTCAGGAGCTCGCGACCGATTCGTGATCCTCGCGGCAATGTTGCGTCTCAATGGTGACGTGAACCAGTTCGTGATGTCTTCGCAGCAACGCCCGATAGGCATCGCAGCTTTTCGGTTCGTGCGCCAGGACGGAGATCATCGCG
>QHOK01000048.1 GCA_003218755.1 Verrucomicrobiota bacterium | reverse complement strand
CAACACCTCGAATTCGACCCCGAATTTTTTCGCGAACTCTACGGCGCGCGACTGCATCACCTTGGCGCCGCCGCCCGCCATCTCGAGCAACTCGTCATAGGAAATTTCCTTGAGCTTTTTCGCATCGAGAACGATTCGCGGATCGCAAGTAAAAACTCCATCGACATCGGTAAAAATCTGGCACGCGTCTGCATTCAACGCGCCAGCCAGCGCAATTGCGGTCAAATCTGAGCCGCCGCGTCCGAGCGTCGTGGTTTCTCCTTCCGGCGTCTGACCCTGAAAACCAGCGACGATCACGATGTAATCGTCCGAGAGCAGTTCGTGAATCTGTTTCGGACTGATATTGCCAATGTGCGCCTTGGTGTGACTGCGGTCGGTCAAAATTCCTGCCTGTGCGCCGCTCAGTGAAATGGCTCGTCCGCCGAGTGCGTTCACCGCCATTGCGGTTAAAGCAGTGGCAGCATGCTCGCCGGTGGATAGCAGAATGTCGAGCTCGCGCTCTGTGGGATGCGGCGATACCTGGTGCGCGAGGTTCACCAAGTTACCGGTCACGCCCGCCATCGCGGAGATGACCGCTACAACGTGAGAGCCCTCGCGCTGTGTGTCGACAAGCCGACGTGCGACGTTACGTATGCGCTCAGGCGTCCCGACCGAAGTGCCGCCATATTTTTGAACCACCAGGCGCATGTCAGATAGAGATTAAATCCAACCAAACACGAACAGCGATGGTTTTCGAGTGTCGGCTACAGTCCAATTGCGTGTCGCACGTCGTTCACAGTTGCGGCGACCGGTTTCAATTCTTTCATTGCCTGGGTAATTGCATCGGGATCCTTCAAGCCATGGCCCGTAACTGTGCAAACAATCCGACTCGCCTCTGGAATGTTCTGAAATGCGTACGCCGCTTCATTCGAATCACAGCATTTGAAAAGCCCGGCAATCGATGCTGCACTCGCTGGTTCTACAAAAATTCCCTCGTGTTTTGCCAGCCAACTCTGCGCTGCGAGAATCTCCTGGTCGCTCACAAAGTCAATTGCTCCATGCGATTCAGCGATTGCCGCGCAGGCTTGTTTCCAGCTTGCTGGATTCCCGATTCGAATTGCAGATGCGATCGTTTCCGGTTTTTCCACGATGCGATTGTAATAAATTGGCGCCGCGCCGGCAGCTTGAAAACCAATCATCGCAGGAACCTTTGTGGATTTTTGATGCGCTTGGTATTCCCGATAACCCGCCCGATAGGCGGTGATGTTTCCGGCATTTCCCACGGGCAGCAAATGAAAATCAGGTGCGTCCCCGAGAACATCGACGATTTCAAACGCAGCGGTCTTTTGGCCAGCGATCCGGTCCGGGTTAATTGAATTCACGATAACAAACTCGTGGCTGTCGCCTAGCTCACGCACAATGCCAAGCGCGTCGTCGAAGTTGCCATCGATCGCGACCATTTTGGCTCCGTAAGCAAAAGCTTGCAGCAGTTTTCCGGTTGCGATTTTTCCTGTAGGCAAAATCACGATGCACAAAATTCCCGCGCGCGCTGCGTAAGCAGCCGCCGATGCCGAAGTATTCCCGGTTGACGCGCAAATGATCGCGCTCGCGGCGCGCTCCATCGCTTTCGACACCGCTACAGTCATCCCACGATCCTTGAATGAACCTGTGGGGTTGACTCCTTCATTCTTAACAAAGACTTCGCAGCCGCGGCCAACCCGTTTGCTTAATTGCGGACAATAGATCAGCGTCGTGTTGCCCTCGCCCAAGGAGACAATCGGCGTCGAGTCAGAGACGGGTAAAAATTCGCGGTATGATTCAATTACTCCCCTGCTCTGCCGCAATTCTGATGTTGTGCATTGCATCTGCGTTTTCTATTCGAAGCAAATCCGTGTGATTGTCGATCCCTAAGCGCGGTGTAAGATCATGCCGTATGCCCGCGCTAAGCAAGGAAGATAAGCTGCGACTCTTAACCACGATGCTGGAAAGTCGCCATGCAGACTTGCGCGAGCAGAATATGAATCGTCAGGGCAAAGGACACTTTCATGTTTCTGGAATGGGTCACGAGGCGCTGGCGGCGGTCTCGATCCAGATGGAGCCGGACGATTATATCGTGCCCTATTATCGCGATCGGGGTTTGATTCTGGGGCGCGGTATGACGACGCGTCAGCTTGGCCTCGAATATTTCGCCAAGCGCAACACCGGCAGCGGCGGTCGGCAGATGCCGTCCCATTACAGCAACGCGGACTTGCACATCTGGAGTGTGCCAACACCCACTGGTTCGCAACTCCTTCCCGCATGCGGCATCGCGTGGGGTATCCAACTCGACGGCAAAAGAAATCTTGTTGTGACCACGGTCGGTGATGCCGCGACTCGGCAGGGAGATTTTTTCGAGGCGGTCTGTTTCGCGAAAGAGAAGAACCTACCCCTGCTCTTTCTGGTCGAAGACAACGCGTACGGCATCAGTATGCCCACGCGCGAGACCAACCCGCTCGCGCTGAATGTTCTCGAGCCTGACAATTGGCGGCGGATCGAAGGACGGAACGTGCAGCAGGTTTATGACGCCACGGCGGCAGCATTCGAAAAGATTCGTGCTGACGGCGGACCATTTTTTTTCTGGATCAACATGGAACGGCTCTCGAGTCACACGAGTTCCGACGATCAAAAACTTTATCGAAACGAGCAGGAACTGCGGGAACTCGAAAAATTCGATCCGCTCAAATGTTGGAAGGATCAACTGATTGAGGAAGGTCTCATTACCGCGGAGGATTTCGCGAGACTCGACAGCGAAATTAGGGAGCGAATTCGCCGGGAATACACTGAGGCGGAAAAGGCCGAGGATCCGTCGCCTAACGAGCTTCTCGCCAACGTCACCAAACCGTCACCAAAGATCGAGAAAGAAATTCTGCCTCCCGGAAAATATCGAATCGGCGACACCGTGAACAAAACCTTGCGGCTCGGTCTGGAGGAAGACAGGGGCCGAATTCTTTTCGGCGAAGACATTGAAGATCCCAAGGGTGGCGTGTTTCGCCTTACTCAGAAGCTTTCAACCGCGTTCCCGAAGCAAGTTTTCAATTCGCCACTCGCCGAATCGACCATTCTTGGTGTTGCCTGTGGCCTTGCTGCGTACGGGAAACGCCCCGTGTTCGAGTTGCAGTTCATCGATTTTATCTACCCGGGCTTCAATCAACTTGTTACCAATATTTCCACGCTGCGTTGGCGATCGTCCGGCAATTGGAAATGTCCGGCCGTAATTTATGCGCCGTATGGCGCGTATTTACCCGGCGGAAGTTTATGGCATAGCCAGGCGAATGAGTCGGCACTCGCACATTATCCTGGTCTAAACATTGTGATTCCAAGCACGCCGGCAGACGCCGCCGGATTGCTTTGGACGGCAATGCACTGTGAGGATCCGGTGATTTTCTTAATCCCGAAGCATTTGCTTTGGGCCGAACACGAATACGCCGAGCCAATCCCAGCTGTCCCGCTCGGGCGGGCGCGTCAATGCAGAAGCGGCTCGGACGTGACGGTGGTCGCATGGGGAAACACGATTGAGAAATCGCTCGAGGCGATCGCAAAAATCAATAATGAAACAACCATCGAACTAATCGACCTGCGATCGATCGTGCCATGGGACAAGGCTGCGATCGAAGAATCAGTGCGTAAAACTCGCCGGCTAGTTGTTGTCCAGGAAGACACTGAGAACTGCAGCGTCGGGCAGATGATTATTTCCCACGTCACAAGCACGCCTGAGCTCTGGGATGAGATGATCAGTCCGCCGATTCTCGTTAGCAAAGCGAACGTCGTGATCGGTTACAATCCAATCTACGAATACGCTGCATTGCCAGATGTCGAACGCATTGTTGCTGCCATCCGGCACTCGGTTTCAACCAGACATGAACGCGCAGTTGTAGCCGGAATCGGTGATTCCCGCCGTCCCGCAAAACAACGCGAATACGTTCAGCCGGGATCAACGATCCCGGCTACAACGGAAATCGGTAAACGGCGCATGCAAAGCATTACGGTGCCTGTGATGGGCGAAGGAATTCGCAATGCAAAAGTCGTTTCGCTTTTGAAAAAACCGGGCGATCCCGTCGCGCTGGACGATGAATTGTGCGAAGTCGAAACGGACAAGGCTGTTTATCCAATTCAATCATCGTTCGCTGGAGTCATGGGCGAATGGAAAACGAAGGTTGGCGACACGGTCGACATTGGCCAGGAGCTTGGCACACTTTTTACCGACGAGGCATCGCTAGCGGATCAGTTTGAGACGGCTGAAGTTTCGGCGAAGCGAAAACCTGTAGAGGCAGCCGTGTCGGCTGCGGAACCCGGAGATGCTGATCACGGGCGACACGCCCGCCGCTACAGTATCGAGCCGGCGCTTTCGCCCACGGTCACGCGCAAACTCAGCCGTGTCATTTCCGCTAACCTGCAAATCGATGCGCGTTGGGACGCAATTCGTGAAGCTCGCGAGCTGGCGAAAAAGAAAGATCTCGAGAATGCCCCCTCCCCTTCCGTGATGATGGCGTGGGCGGTCGTGCGCGCGATGGAAAAGCACGGGCCTTTCCGTCGGCTGATTCTCGAAAACGATCAAATTGTCCAGAATGACGATTTCGATCTGGGCATTGCAGTCGCACTCGAGGGCGATCGCCTGGCGACTGCGGTAATCACGAACGCAAATCGAAAGAGCTGGCCGGAATTTGTAAAAACTTACGACGAGACCGTGGCTGCGACGCGCGGCGGGCGGGTAGACGCGGTGAACGCGCCGGTCGTAATCACGAGTCTCGGCGCTTTCGGAGTGAAAGCCGGTGCGCCGATTGTCGTGCCGCCGTCAGTCGGCACGCTGTTCGTTGGCACCGCGCACCGTGAACTGATTCCCAACAAAAACAAAAACGAAAGTGCAGAGGTCATCACGCTGTCACTTACGTTTGATCATCGGGTCGTAAACGGGGCCGGTGCTGCGGCTTTCGCTAACGAAATCAAAAAACAAATCGAAGGATTTAAAATTCCATCTGAGAAAGTGCCCGCCGCACCGGCGCGCGCGCGCTAAGCATTCTTCTCGATTACATCCAATCTTCTGTTGCGCTTCGTAGCTTTAGTACGGTCGATTTTCGCGAACGAATCAATCAACATCAACGGGAGGGAAGTCTTATGGCACGAAAACTCGATGGAAAGAAAGTGGCCATCCTTGTGGCAGATGGTTTTGAGCAGGTGGAAATGACAAAGCCGCGTGAGGCGCTAGATGAAGCCGGTGCACAAACGAAAATCGTTTCGCTGAAGCCCGGCAAGATTCAGGGAATGTATCACGCAGATAAAGGTGACAAATTCGATGTCGATCTTACCGTAAAAGATGCGCGCCCGGAACAATTCGACGCACTCATGATCCCCGGCGGCCTGTTTAATCCGGATGCACTCCGCATGGACCAGAACGCGCTTGAATTCGCACGGCACTTTTTCCGGGAACACAAACCGGTCGCGGCCATCTGTCATGGCCCACAGGTCCTGATCAGCGCGGATCTTGTTCGCGGCAGAAAAATGACGTCGTGGCCGGCGATCCAAGTCGATATACGCAATGCAGGTGCGCGTTGGGTGGACGAGGAAGTAGTCGTGGACAACGGATTGGTTTCCAGCCGAAAACCCGACGACATTCCAGCATTTAACAGGAAGATGATCGAAGAATTCGCCGAAGGCCGGCACGCGGCAGCCGCTGCGGGTAAGCCTGACTTGTTCCAAACTGTATCAGGCGGCACAAGAGACAGCGCTGCCTCATTGTAGGGCGTCCGCCGCGGCGGACGCCGGAGCAAGGAATTGGCGTTTCACAGAACGGAGCCGGCGGGCGCCAAGCGACATAGACGGCAAGCCCGAAGGCTGAGCTCACTGGCGCGAGCCGATCAAACGCCCTACAATTATTTGCGCCAGCACCGCGTTATGACCACCGCAAATAAGATCACGATCGTGCGGATTTTGATGATCCCCGCTTTTGTGACGATGGCGATTTATTATGGCGAGAGCGTCAAACGCGGCGAACCGCTGGAATGGCAGCGTTTCACTGCGATCATCATTTTCATACTGGCTGCCGTAAGTGACGGCTTGGATGGATACGTCGCACGCCACTATAACCAGCGCAGTTCGTTGGGAGTCATTCTCGATCCACTTGCCGACAAAGGATTACTGCTCAGCGGCATCATCACCTTAAGCATTAGCAACTGGAGCGAGCTCGATCCCGATTACGGCAGGTTTCCGGTCTGGTTCCCCGTCCTTGTGATTTCGCGCGACGCCATTCTCTTCGTTGGCGCAGCTGTCTTGTACTTGCTCATTGGGAAAGTGCACGTGAAACCGAACTGGACCGGAAAAGTAGCGACCGTTTTACAGATGATCGCCATCGGCTGGGTCATGCTGCAGCTACGGCTGCTTCCCCTGCTCTACGTTGTGCTCGCGGCCGGCTTTTTTACTGCAGTTTCCGGAATCGTTTACGTGACCGATGGCGTTCGGCAATTGCAGGCTGCAGGCCACGCCCATCCGGCGAAATCGTAGATGTGTCTGCTGCGGTGAATGAGACGAGCACACCGCCCAATGTCGCAATTGTCGGCCCGCCAAACGTAGGCAAGTCCGCGCTGTTCAATCGCCTCGTCGGCCGAAAGATTGCCATCGTTCATGATCAGCCCGGAATCACACGCGACCGGATTTCCGCGATTTGCAAGCGCGCCGCGCGCCCGTTCACAGTGTGGGACACGGGCGGAATCTTCGGCGTCGGTGAACGCGAGCTGAGCGCACAGGTGCGGCTCGGCGCAGAACAAGCGCTGCACGAGAGCGATCTTCTGCTTTTCGTTGTCGACGGAAAAGAAGGCTTGTCACCTGTCGATGAAGAACTCGCGCGCACACTGCGCAAATCGCGAAAACCGGTCGTGCTTGTGATTAACAAAATCGACAACGAGAAGCACGAGCCGCTCGCCGCAGACTTTGATTCGCTAGGCTTTGAACCAAGCGTTGCGATCAGTGCAGAGCATGATCGCGGAATTTCGGACTTGTTAAGCGAAATCGAACGGCGTCTCCCTCAAGGAACGGCGCTTTTCAAAGCGCCGCCTTTGAGCACCGCGGCTGGGAAGCCGCCGCTCCCTGATCGACCCAGCCCGCTTGCGATTGCGATCGTTGGCCGCCCAAATGTTGGTAAGTCCTCGCTCATCAATTCAATTGTGCGCGGCGAGCGCGCAATTGTGAGCGAACTGCCGGGAACCACTCGCGATGCCATTGACATTCTTTGCCAGCGCGATGGACGGAAGTTCGTTTTCATCGACACCGCCGGAATTCGCCGGCGCGGAAAACATTCGAGTTCGGTCGAGGTTTTCAGCGTTATGCGAGCAGAGCGCAGCATTCGCCGCGCTGATCTGTGTGTTCTCATTGTCGATCTCACGATGGGCGTAACCGCCCAAGACAAACGGATCGCAGGATTGATTCAAAAGGCGCGGAAACCAGCGATCGTTGTCTTGAACAAATGGGATTTAGTCAGACCAAGCGGCAGAGAAAAACAGGCGGCAAGGCAACTTGTCGAGGAAACGCGTGCGAGAATTTTCTTCCTCGAATATGCACCGGTGCTCATCGCCTCAGCGTTGACCGGAGAAAACATTGAGAAGTTGTTTGCATCGATCGAGACAATCCAACGCGCGGCGCGACAGCGCATCGGGACCGGGAGCCTGAACCGATTGTTGCGACAGGCGTTTGAGGCAAATCCGCCGCTGCTGGTGAAGGGCCGACGCCTTAAGCTGCTTTACGCTACACAAACGAGCGGGAAAAAACATCACGTACTGGAGGGTGGAGCTCCAGCGACGCCACAGTTCTCGGGAGCAACAGGAATGTCGGAACGGACTTGCGGGAGCTCGCCCCTCCAACCTCCGGAATTCGTTCTCTTCGTCAACGATCCGAGTTTGATGAATGAAACGTATCGCCGTTATCTTGAGGCTCGCATTCGCAAAGCGGAGCCGTATCCTGGCTTGCCAATCATCTTAAGGCTTCGCCCGCGCACGGGAGTGTCGCACAACAAGCAACGCGGACGTCGCGCTGGTCACGGAAATAAACAGCAGTCTGGCAACTGGCGGAACGTTTGATCGAACGTTCTCCTGGCCGTACGTGTCTGACAAAAACCATATGAAATCGACGCAGGAAATTACGCAGGAAGTGCGGGAGCTGGGGCAATGGATTCCGGCGCTCCGCCAGCAAGTCGGTCACGTTATCGTGGGTCAAAAGTATTTGGTCGATCGGCTTCTGCTCGGACTGCTCGCCAACGGTCATCTCCTGCTCGAAGGCGTTCCTGGTCTGGCCAAAACGCTCACGGTCAAAACAATGGCCGCATGTATCCAGACTGGGTTTCAACGATTGCAGTTCACGCCCGATCTTTTGCCGGCAGATTTGATCGGCACGCTGATTTACAATCCGCGCACCGGCGAATTTACGACCAAACTCGGCCCGATTTTTTCCAATCTGATTCTGGCCGACGAAATCAATCGTGCGCCGGCCAAGGTTCAGAGCGCATTGCTGGAGGCGATGCAAGAGCGGCAGGTCACCATCGGCGAGCAAACCTATCCTCTATCCGATCCGTTCCTTGTTCTGGCGACGCAAAACCCGATTGAACAGGAAGGGACTTACCAATTGCCCGAGGCGCAGCTCGATCGCTTCATGTTCAAATTGAATATTGGTTATCCGCAAAAATCCGAGGAACGAAACATTCTCGATTTGATGGCCACCTCGGCGCCGGATTTGCGGGTAGATCCAGTGATTGACCCCAAGCAAATCATCGCAGCCCGCAACGTGGTTAACAGCATCTATATCGATGATCGGGTAAAGGATTACATCGTCGATGTTGTGTGGGCGACACGGCAGCCAGCCGCGTACAACCTGCGGCTGGAAGGCCTCATTCGTTACGGCGCTTCGCCGCGGGCGACCATCTATCTCGCCCTCGGCGCGCGCGCTCACGCATTCCTGAACGGCCGCGGTTACGTGACGCCGCAGGACGTCAAAAGCATCGGCCCCGACGTGTTGCGGCATCGCATCATTGTCAGTTACGAAGCCGAGGCGGAAGCGGTCACCAGTGAAACCATCATCGAGCGGATTTTTGCTGGATTGCCGGTGCCGTGATTTTGCGTCATTCCGAGCGAAGTCGAGGAATCCCGTAGCGCGGCCTAAAAACTGACAAATGCGACATCAAAACTATTTCGTTTACATTTTGACGAATGGAGATCGCCACACTGTTTTGTATATTGGTGTCACGAATAGCCTCGAGCGCCGCGCCAGCGAACACTCCCTCGGGCGCGGAAGTGCATTTGCGAGGCAGTACAATGCCCACAAGCTAATTTATTTCGAAGCGTATCGAGATCCGACTAGCGCAATAGCGCGAGAAAAACAACTCAAACGCTGGAGCCGCGCAAAAAAAGAAGCGCTCGTCGCCCGAAGAAATCCACAATGGCACGACCTGTTTACACAGATGTACGCCTTGGGGCCAGACGTATCTCCTCGGTACGCTCGAGATCAAGACCCGCGGTCTGGTCGAGACTGCCTTCGCCGGAGATTATCACAGCGTTTTCAAGGGCCGCGGCATGAATTTTGAAGACGTGCGCGAATATCAGCCGGGCGATGAGATTCGCTCAATTGATTGGAACGTAACGGCACGGATGGGCAACGCGTTTGTGAAAAAATTCACTGAGGAGCGCGAACTAACAGTAATGCTGGTTGTGGATGTCAGTGCTTCAGGGAATTTTGGTAGCACAACACAATCCAAACGCGAGCTGGCTGCAGAAGTTGCCTGCCTGCTCGCCTTCAGCGCGATCAGGAACAACGACAAGGTCGGGCTTATCCTTTTCACCGATCGCGTCGAGCTTTTTATTCCGCCAAAAAAAGGGCGGTCACACACGCTGCGACTCATCCGCGAGATTTTGTTTTTTCAGCCGCAGGGACGCGGCACAGAGCCGGCGCTTGCACTTGACTATCTAAACAAAATCGTCACACGACGCGCCGTTGTCTTTTTCATCTCGGATTTTCAGGCGCCTGATTTCTCGCGAGCGCTCGCCGTAAGTGGACGGCGCCACGATTTCGTAGCCATCCAAATTCACGACGAACGAGAAAAGGTCTTGCCGAACATCGGCATCATTACATTGGAGGACGCCGAGACCGGGGAACAGGTCGAGATCAACACAGGCGATCGCAGAACGCGGGCTCTCTTCGCAGGCCTCGTCGATGGACACGAGGCAGAACTTTCCCGCACCCTTCGGCGGAATAATATTGATGCGATCACGCTGCAAACCGGAAAGGATTATTTGCCGTCGCTCCGGTCGTTTTTTAAACAACGCGGGCGCCGGCTCGGTGTTCGATGAGGGAACGGAAGGAGTAATGGAGTGCAGGAGTTAATGACATGAATTCGCCTTCCAAGATTCCATTGCTCCACCACTCCATCACCCCGGCGCTCCTGGTGCTCGCCGCTGAAGAATTCCACGACATTGCGCCACCAGTGGATTATTCACTGATTCCGCCCTGGCTGGTTTTTGTGATCGCGTTTGTTGCGCTCTCGCTTCTCGGCCTGGTGGTCTGGTTGTTTGCGAGACGTCGCAAACCGCCCGTGCCGCCGAAGTTGCCGCGCGAGATCGCACTCGAAGAGCTGGACCGAATTAGCCGCGAAATTGAAAGGATGAGTCCGTATCAATTCAGCATTCGCGTGTCTGACATTTTGCGAAAATATGTGACGCAGCAGTACGGCCTGCCGGCAACGCGGCAGACTTCTATCGAGTTTCTGACTGCATTGGCCAAGGTGTCGCCTTTCTCCACGGAAGAAAAATCGTTGCTCGAGGATTTTTTGAACCGATGCGATCTGATCAAATTCGCACGGTATGAAGCGACAAACTCGGATAGCGAATTGCTATTGCAAGAAGCGATTCGTTTTGTGAAAGGAGGTCAACTTGCGACTGTTTGATTGGTGGCCAGCAAACAGCGCGTTGACGTTCGCGCGCCCGTGGCTGCTCCTGTTGCTCCTGGCTATCCCGTTGCTGGCATATCTACGTGGGAAACGCGGTCCGGCCGCGGCGCTGACTTATTCATCGACGGCCAGCCTTCGGGCAATCGGAAAACAAAGCGCCGCACGCGCAGGGAAGATTCTGCGAACACTGCTGCTGGCTTCGCTTGCGATCTTCGCGGTTGGACTCGCTCGTCCGCAGCTCGGCAAAAGTCTTACCCAGATCGAGGCGAGCGGAATCGACATCATGCTTGTGCTCGATGTCTCCGGGTCGATGCTGACGAAAGATTTTACGATTGGCGGGCAAGAAGCGACGCGGGTGGATGCGATCCGAGAGGTCACACGTAAATTTATTGAAGAGCGGCCGAACGATCGGATCGGCATCATTGCATTCGCCGGTCGTCCGTATGTCGTAAGCCCAATGACGCTGGATCACGATTGGCTTTTGCAAAATCTGGATCGAGTGCGGATAGGGCTCGTCGAAGACGGTACTGCGATTGGATCCGCTATGGCAGCGGCCGCCAATCGCCTGAATGATAAACATTCAAAAAGTCGCGTGCTCGTCCTGTTGACCGACGGAGAAAATAACGCCGGCAAAATTCCACCGAACACTGCCGCCGAGGCAGTGAAAGCATTAAAGATTCACTTCTATGCCATTGGGGCTGGCATCACCGGAATTGCACCGGCGCCGATCTTCACTACCCGAGGACCGCTTACCGATGCGCTTGGCAACATTCTCTACGAAAACCAGCGCGTAGAGTTTAACGAGATCGGTCTCAGAGAGGTCGCGAAAATTGCGGACGGTAAATTCTTCCGAGCGACTGACACGAAGTCGCTCGAACAAATTTACAACGACATAGACAATCTGGAGAAATCCACGGTCAGCGTAAAGAAATATCAGCAATACCGCGACCTCTTTCCGTTGTGTCTTATGAGTGGATGTGGGCTGTTGCTGGCACAGATTTTACTGTCGCAGACGATCTGGAAGAAGCTGCCATGAGCACCCCGCTTCAACGTTTCGACAATTCAACGATTTAACGAATTCCATGAGCTTTGGCGCACCAGAATGGCTTTGGGGATTGTTGCTGATTCCGCTCTTAATTGCGCTCTTTGTCCGCGCGGAACATCGGGGCCTTAGGCGACTGCAGGAGTTCGTCTCAGCGCGTTTGCTGCCTCAGCTTGCGGGAACGGTGAATCGCCCGCGGCGCATAATAAGATTTGGCCTCCAGTTGCTTGGGCTTTCCCTGGCTCTGGTCAGTCTCGCGCAACCGCGCTGGGGTTACACGTTTCAGGATGTAAAGCGCAAAGGGCTCGATTTGCTGATCGCCGTGGACACATCGCGCAGCATGCTTTCCAACGACGTCCAGCCGAACCGACTCGACCGCGTCAAGCTTGCGGTCCAGGATTTGATCAATGAACTCCAAGGCGACCGTGTCGGTCTAATTGCTTTTGCGGGCCGCGCTTTTTTGCAGGCACCACTTACGATTGATTATGATGCTGTTGTTGAAGCGATCAATGATCTGGACATCAAGACGATTCCCGAAGGCGGCACCAATATCTCCAGCGCCATTACTCTTGCCACGCAGAGCTTCGGCAAAAGCGCAACGGGGAATCGAGCGCTCATCATCTTTACCGACGGCGAGGAATTAAGCGGTGATGCTGTAAAAACTGCAAAAGAAGCAGCTGGCGCGGGCGTCCGAATCTTTACAGTGGGCGTCGGAACACCGCAGGGCTCGCTTATTCCCGTAACTGGTGACGATGGCCAAACAGCCTTTGTGAAGGACTCAGCCGGTCAAGTCGTCAAATCAAAACTGGACGACAAACGTTTGCGCGAAATCGCCCAGGCCACAGGCGGGTTTTATGTTCATTTGGAAAACGGACCTCGCACGGTGCAGCAAGTTCAAAGTGAAGGATTGGCCAAAATGCAGGCTGCTGAAATGGATGTGCGTCTATCGCGCCGCCCAATTGAGCGTTACGCATGGCCGCTGAGCGCGGCGTTGGTTGCTCTGGCGTTATCGATCCTGATTCCCGAGCGGAAACGCGTGCGCGAACGAAGTTACGTTCCTGCGCCTGTCAGGACTGCGGGCGCGACAGCGGCCCTCCTAATCTTAGTCGCGTCATTTGCGTTTGCCGCCGCCCCGGGAATCGACGCGTATCGCGAGGGGAAATTCGAAGATGCGTACAGCCAATTTCAGCAGACGTTGAAATCGCATCCACAATCGCGCGCCGACGATAAGCTGCAATTCGATTCGGGCGCGGCCGCTTACAAATTAAAGGATTACAATAAAGCGCTGGAATCGTTCAGTCAGGCATTGCTGACGCGAGAGACGGGTTTGCAGAGCAAGGGCCATTACAATCTCGGTAACACGCTTTATCAGCACGGCGAAACGGAGAAAAACGACGACAAGAAGCTCAGCGATTGGACAAACGCGCTCGACCATTATCAACAGACGCTCAAGTTCGAGCCGAACGATAAGGACGCCAAAGACAACTACGATTACGTCAAAAAGAAAATCGAGGAGTTAAAAAACAAGAAATCGCAACAACAGCCCTCCCCTTCCCCATCCCCGCCGCAAAAGAACAAACAGAATCAACAGAACAAGCAAGATCAGCAGCAACAGCAAAATCAGGACCAACAACAGCAGCAAAATCAACAGCAACAGCGAGACCAGCAACAACAGCAGCAGGACCAACAACAACAACAACAGCAGCACCAGCAGCAACAGCAGCAGAACCAGCAACAACAGCAGCAAGGTCAGGGTCAGCAGGAGAAAAAGGATCAGCAGCAGCAATCACAAGACCAACAATCGCAAAACCAATCGGCTAGCGACAAAGAGCAAAAGGAACAAAAGCAACACGACCAATCCCAGGCGAAGAACGAGCCACAAAAGAAACAGCAGCAACAGCCCAGCGAGAGCCCTTCTCCGTCGCCAGGCGCGGCAAAGCAGCAGGCAAACCAGCCTTCTCCGTCGCCTGGGCAACGGCAGGCCGAGGAATCACCGAGCCCGGGCGAAGGAGAAAACGAGACTGCGTCGCCATCGCCGGGAGAAGGAGAAGGTGAAGAAGAAAATCCCACACCCTCGGCTGCTCCGTCCGAGTCTCCGCAGAAAAAATTCGCCGGCGAAGTGAAAGGCGCGGGGGGAGACAAATCGCAGAAGCCGCCGGATCAAAACGCACAGGTTGCCGAAGCTGAATCAGAAAAAGAGGGCCAGATGAGCGAACGCCAGGCGCTGGCGCTTCTTGAGTCCATGAAAGACGAAGAGGCGCGAGTTCAACTTGATGAACGCAAGGTGAAGCGGCGTGTCTATAACGACTGGTGACTGGAAGTTTGAGGTTTGATGTTCGAGGTTTGATCGGAAAATGGGACGCGCATTCCTGACTGGGATACTAGCTGCAATCGTCGCCGCTGGCTCGACGTTTGCCGATTCTCCCAGTGTCACCGCAGTGCTCAGCAATTCGGAGACTGTTGTTGGCGAAACGGTCGAGCTGCAGATCAAGGTAACCGGCCCTGGAGATGCGCAGCCACCAGAAGAAATTTCAGTCGACGGTTTGGAAATTCATGCGACCGGGCAATCGCGACAGTTCGAAATACACAATTTCGCGACTAGTTCGAGCGTCACGTACAATTACACGATCCTGCCGCTCAGGGCCGGTCGATTCACGATTCCATCGCAGACAGTCCGCGCGGGCGGCAAGTTGCTGCGAACACCGGAGCTGATATTAAATGTGGCGGATGCGCCCGGCCGTTCGTCTAGCGCGCGCCCGAGTCGTGGCACTCAAAGCCAGTCGGTTAGCGCAGGCGATCTGCTTTTCGCCGAATTGATTGTGCCGAAGAAAGTTGCCTACGTCGGCGAGATTGTTCCTGTTCAGATCCGGATGGGATTTGACCCACGCGTTCGCCCAAGACTCATCGAGCCACCTGAAATCACCGGCCAAGGATTCACCGCTCAGAAATTACAGCAATCCGGACAAAGTTCGGAAACGATCAATGGCAGACCATACGACGTGGTCACATATAAGACTGCAATCGCTGCGGCGCGCGCCGGAAAGTTTGAGATTGGACCCGTCAAGGCGAAGGCACAAGTCATAGTTCCTCGAAGGCGAAGTGCGCCCCGCTCGCGTTCGCCGTTCGGCTTCGATCTGGATGACCCGTTCTCCGATCCATTCTTTAGTAATCCGTTCGCCCAAATGGGTGAGCGACGCGAGGTAGAGATCAAGAGCGAGCCCGTGGCGCTCGAAATAAAACCGTTGCCGCCAAATGCGCCGCCCAGTTTTTCAGGCGCAATTGGGAATTTTGTAATGACAACGGATGCACAGCCCAAGAGTGTTCAGGTGGGCGATCCCATCACCCTTACAAGTGCAATCTCGGGCCGCGGCAATTTCGACCGCGTCAATGCGCCAGTGGTTGAAGACGAACGGGGCTGGCACAAATATCCGCCGTCCTCGAAGTTCAAACAGGACGATGAGGTCGGTATCAGTGGCACAAAAACTTTCGAGACGGTGCTTTCGCCTAACGAGAAAAAGCAAAGTGTGCCAGTGCTCGCATTGTCGTATTTCGATCCAGCGAAAGAGCAATATGTGACACTGCGAAGCGAGCCGATTGCGATTACTGTTCAAGGCGGAGCGGCTGCGACGCAAAACGTGACGGCCAGCCAGTCGGCATCACCCAGCCCGGCGATAGCGGTCGCTCCCCAAAGGACGCAGAAACCGCAGGATATTTTGTATCAGCTGACCGATCGGCCAGCAACGGCGGAATCATTCGCACCGCTCTACACGCGTACGGTTTTTTGGACAGCGCAGTTGATCCCGCTTCTCGCGCTGATTGGATTCGCAGGTTGGAAAATTCGGCAGACAAGAATCGATAATCGCGAGGCGAGGCGCATCGCTGCGCTGCAGCATGAAACGTCTGAGCTGATGCACAAATTGCGTCGCAACGCCGCATCACCACGAGAATATTATGCGGAAGCCTCCAGGGTCGTTCGGCTCAAAACTGCGCTAGCCTCCGGCAGCAGCCGGATCGATCCGAACGTAGTGGATGCGGAGACTGCGGCTGACACGTTCAAACTGAACACCGACTCGCGCGACCAGCTGCGCCGTTTGTTCGAACAAAGCGATGAGTGGCAATACAGCGGAGCACACAACGGCCCGGCAACGATCTCGCCGGAAAACCGCCGCGAGGTGCTGGAGTTGATCGAAAATCTAAAATGAAAATACGCGCCTCACTAATTGCGTTTCTTTTCTGTGCGCTCGCGACTCCCTCGGTATTGGCGCAAGCCGATGCCGAGTTTGCAAAGGCAACCCAAGAATACGCCCAAGGCCATTTTAAGGAAGCGATCTCCGGTTACGAGGCGTTGATTCGCTCCGGACAATGGAGCGCAAACGTATTTTACGATCTCGGCAACGCTTACTTCCGCACGGGCGACCTTGGACGCGCGATTTTGAATTACGAACGCGCGCTCGCCTTGGAGCGGCATCATCCCGAAGCGACGGCAAATTTGCAGATTGCACGCGATGAAGCGAGGGCGCTGGAGATCCAGCCAAGCTGGCCGGAGCGCTATTTGCAATTTACGAGCGTCAACCAGTACAGCATTGCCGCGGCCACAGCTTTTTGGCTCGCAATTTTTGCCGTTGTCACACTGATTTTTTCGCGTCGCAGATCAGTCACTGTGATTGCCATGTTGATCTGTTGCCTGCTGGTGTTCGCCGTTGCTGTCTGTGCGATTTACACACTTGACCGCGGTAGCAAAGGCCGCGCAGTGGCAATCGTGACGGGCGAGAATGTGCAAGCGCGCCTGGCGACCGCGGACACAGCGAATGCCGTTTTGGCGTTGCCTCCCGGCAGTGAAATCAAAATCCTAAGCACGCGCGGTGATTGGATCTACGCAGCGTTGCCAAATAACTTGCGCGGTTGGATTCCAGCGAAGAACGCCGAGCAAGTGCGTCTCTAGCCTGCTGCGCTAACCCTCAACTCTCACGGCCCAGGCGTCTGACACAGAGGCGCTGGAACGGGAATTCGCTCTGTGTTTGCGGCGTTTGAAAATCGCCGTAAGAGAAATTCTATGGATCCAGAGATGGAGATCGCCACCGACGAAAAGGCCCTCCGGATCAATCTAGACCCAACCAAATACGGGACCTTCGCCGAGATCGGCGCCGGCCAGGAAGTAGCGCGCCGATTCTTTCGCGTCGGCGGCGCAGCCGGCACGGTAGCCAAAACCATGTCTGCGTACGACATGACCTTCAGCGATGCGATCTATGGACCAGCGGATCGTTACGTCAGCCGCGCTCGCCTTCAGAGAATGCTCGACCACGAGTACAATCTTCTCGTCGAACGGCTTGACCGAAATTTCGGGGCCGAGAAAACTTTTTTTGTTTTCGCAGACACAGTTGCGGCGCGCAGTTTCAAAGAGCGCAATGAATCACATGGCTGGCTGGGAGCACAATTTCAGTCGCACCCGCGCGAGCAACCGAGCCAGATTATCATCCATGCCCGCTTGCTCGACGACGCAAACGTCGAACAACAAGAAGCGCTTGGGGTCATCGGAGTGAATCTCCTTCATGGCGCCTTCTATGATGCCCAGCCGGAGAAATTGATTTCATCACTTCACGAGAATCTCCCTCCGGGGCGAATTGCGGTTGACATGATCAAATTTTCCGGGCCCCGCTTTCAAAGCGTCGATAATCGATTGATGAGTTTGCAGTTAATCAGCCAGGGTCTAACGAATGCGGTGATGTTTAAGGCGGATGGCGAGACGGTTCAGCCTGCCGAAGTCTTTTACAAAAAGGCGATCCTGGTTGAGCGCGGGAGTTTTCGACCTGTCACCTACGCGACGAACGATATGTTGGATGGCGCCCGCCGCGTTTTTCTGACGCAATGTGATTGTTCGCCGGAAGACCTTGTCGTCCTCATGGAAATGACTCTCGAAAATTTGCTTGCCGGAGGACAAATCGATCACGCTGATTTTCTCGCGCGCGTGGATATTCTTGGCGCGTTGGGACGAACTGTTTTAATCTCGAAGTTCGCCGAATATTACCGCCTCGCGGGATATCTCTTTCGTTACACGAACAAGTCGATCGGTCTTGTCATGGGGGTGCCCAGCTTGATCGAGATTTTCAACGAAAAATACTACACGAACCTCGAAGGGGGAATTCTAGAAGCGCTTGGCAGGATGTTTAAGGGAGGACTAAAACTCTACGTTTATCCAACGATCGATGAGGCGACCGGAAAGATCGTCAGCGCAACACAAATCAAAGTTGCGCCAAACCTTCGCTCGCTATTTCGATATTTGATCGACAATCAATGCGTCCAGGAGATTACCGACTATCATCCCGAGTATTTGCGAATTCATCCGCCTGAGGTGCTGGCCAAATTGCAGTCTGGAGACAGCAACTGGGAGCGAATGGTTCCGCCGGAAGTCGTCCACATAATTAAGAAGCGCCAATTTTTCGGCTACCGCAGACCGATTGCAGCCTAGGCGGCGATGGCTGTCGCTATTTTACGATCGAATGAAAATTGCAGTCGCTCAGATTTCGTGTTCGCTCGGCGATCCTGAGGCAAATCTTCTGAAGGTTCGCGACTTTTCTCGCGGCGCCAAAGAGGCGGGCGCCGAGCTGATCGTCTTTCCGGAGATGATTGATACCGGCTACTCAATGCAGGTAGTCCAAACTCACGCCGCCTCTTGGACGAGTGGATTTGTTCCCGGCCTTCAAAAAACCGCCAGGGAGCTTTCAATTGCAATCGTCTGCGGCGTTTCGGAGCGAGTTGGTTCATCAATTTACAATTCCCAAGTTTTTATTGATTCACATGGCAACATCCCTGCGAAATATCGCAAGACTCATCTGTATGCGGTCGCGCCCGTCGAAGAACAGACGTGCTTTGCTGCAGGCGATACCTTCGCGACCTTTGCGCTCGGCGGTCTGCATTTTGGCTTTAGCATCTGCTACGATCTTCGCTTTCCGGAGATGTACCGAAAACTGGCGACTGAGCAGAAAGTCGGCGCTTTTATTGTGTCTTCTGCCTGGCCGTTTCCGCGTCTCGAACATTTTCGCACGCTCGCCATAGCACGCGCGATCGAAAACCAGAGCTACGTCGTCGCATCAAACCGCGTCGGTAAAGATGATGACTTGTGGTTTTGTGGCAGCTCCGCGATCATCGATCCCCGCGGAGTTGTGATTGCAGCCGCGTCGGCAGACCGCGAAGAACTTATTCAGGCCGATTTATCCGAAGAGCTTGTACTCTCAGTCCGGAGCCGGGTAGATTCCCTGGCTCACCGCCGAGAGGATTTGTACAAATAGAAGAAGGCAAAATCGCCCGGTCTGATTAGACTTGTTCTTCAAAGAATAATGGGTTTGGCGCGGATAGAACGCACCAAATCCCATGATCTTTATTCAAACCGCGTTCCAGTCGCCCTGCCGCAGCCGGAGAAGAGCAGATTCCCATCAGCGTCGAAGAACTGGATCGTGGCGCTATAGGTGAAGCTGTTGGCGCTGGTGAGATGGACGTTGGCGGTGACTACCCCCGACCCAGCAAAGGCGCCGTTTTCGTCATAGACGTAAGATATATCGTGGAAGGAGTAATTCTGACTACCCGGCTCGCGCTGCCAGAGACCAGCCTCGGGGGTGTCGAGCGGGCCCGTACCGGGAGGGTTGGCGTAGGCGGTCAGGGTGCCGTCGCGGTAAAAGGTCATTAGGGCTGGGAAAGGCGGTCGCGTCTGGTTGGGATCATTACAGTCGACCCCCATTCTGGTTACCTGCCACACGCCTTGGATTGTCGGGGTTGTTTCTCGCGGCGGTCTGTCCGCGCTCCACACCAGTGAAGTGCTCGCAGCCAGGCCGAGAATGATAGCTAGTATTTGCGTTTTAAGTTTCATCTTTTGTTCCTTTATTTGATTTGGTTTTTCTTGTTTTGGCCTTCTTTGGCTTCCCAAGTGTGAGGAGTCATCTCTGGCCATTCACCGGAGTACTTGGCAGGATTTGGCGGTTCGTTATGCAGAAAGTTGGCTTCGCCACGTTAAATGGTTGAAGGGGTTGCCTCCTTCGCCGAGGCTACGGCGGGCCAGGGAAGGGTTAGAGCGGAGAGAGCGCGGATTAACGAATGTTACGAACCGAGACTGTAGAGGCAGCCGTGTCGGCTGCTCTGCATCAGATGCAGGCGGTACGACTGCCACCTCAGACGTTACTTCGGCGCGAGGGAGGCGACGATTTTAGACACGAATTTCACTAACCCGCACGAATTAAACCGAACTGTGCTGTGATTCGTGACAATTCGTGTAATTAGTCTCTCTCTCTCTGGGCGCGAGAGAGGCGACCCGCCTTCGCCAAGGCTACGGCGTGGTTGTCAGAGCAACCGCTACTTTGGGGCAAGAGAATTAACGATTTTTTCGAAGCGCGCGTCACCGCGCAGGGGATCCCACCACGGCATCAGTTTTAATTCGCCATAGCTAAGGTCCATACCGCTAGTGGCGCAACGGACGCCAGTGGCAAGCTGTTCGCAGGCGAGATCTTTTTCACCAACCCACGCAGCAATCATCGCCAAATACTTGATCATGACCATGCCGTTGACTGGATCCTTTTCCACGGGAAGAAGCTCGACCGCGTGCCGTCCTTCTCGCAAGGCGTCCTCCTTCTGCCCAAGAGCGGCATCGATTACACCTAGCACGCACCATCCAGGGCCGTAATTTGGTTCAGCCTGTACGGTTTTCTCCTGCTTCGCGCGCGCAGCAGTAAAAGCCAATTGCGCGTTGTGTTCGTCGTTTGTCATCCGGGCGATGACACCTTCGACGAAAGGGCGCGTGAAATTAACAGCTTGTTGCCCTAACGGGAATTCCTCG
>QHOK01000024.1 GCA_003218755.1 Verrucomicrobiota bacterium | reverse complement strand
AATTTGCAGAGCCGCCGTCAGCAGTGGTAGCTCCCGTTACGTAAATATTCCCTAGGCTGTCAACAGTAATGGCGGTGGCCTCATCACTCGAATAAACATCGAACGATCTAGTGTACCGTGCAACCCACTGTGGTTGCCCCGCTGAGTTATACTTGATCGTAGCGTAATCTTCGCCAGTCAAATCGGAGCTACTGGTGCCCGTCACATACGCGTTGCCGGACTCGTCAACAGCAATAGCTGTCGCTCCATCAAAGGTACGCTCCATGCCTGGTCCGTTATAGCGTGCTACCCATTGTTCTTGCCCGGCGCAGTTGTACTTGACTGTCGCATAATCGTAACCCGTGTCCAAGCCGAGGCTTTCGCCGGTCACATAAACGTTCCCTGAAGCGTCAAGCGAAATAGCATATGCCTGGTCATCGTCATTGGCGGGTCCATTGTAACGAGCTATCCAAACTTCTTGGCCCCCTGAATCGTACTTGATCGTGGTGTAATCGTTACCAGTGTCGGAGCCTAAGCTGGTTCCCGTTACATAGACATTCCCTGAAGTGTCTACCGCCATAGCCGCAGGCCGGTCAACACCATTGCCCGGTCCATTGTAGCGGGCAACCCATTGCTCCTGCACGCCGCCAGCCGGTGCCGATAGGACTTGAGTCGCGTTATCCATGTGCGGTGTTAGTTGGCGGTCGCTCTCACGAACCACATCCTGTGGATTCGCTGTCGCCAAGAGCGTCAGAAGAATTCCAGTGAAGAAGATAGCCAAACCGAGTAAAACGCGCGGATTAAAGAATGCGGATTGTGAAGCGGATCTCTTTTTCATTGCCACTTTCATTTATCCTTACGGCGCCTCCTGTTGGCCCTTTTCCGCATAAAAGTTATTGATCTTTCTGAACTTCAACAGGCTAGAGAAAATGTTCCGCAGCTTTCTCGTCTGTTCGCGGCGATGAAATCGCATCAGTTCACGGCAGACCGGGCGTTTCATCCGCCGAGCGGCTGCCCAACAGTAGCCGGCAAGAAGCGCCGCGCCGTCGAGTGGTTGCTTTGTTGCACGGTAGGCTACACGGAAGAGCTGCCACAAAGGTGAGCCGCCTAAGTAATAGTCCTTTTCGCCATAGGAAAAGCTCGCTGCTGCTCTGCTTCTTCCCGCCGTACCCAGTGTCCGGTAATGATGGAACCGCTTTTCAGGAAAAGACCGCGTTTTCCATCCTTTCATCCGCGCCGTAGTAACTGCAATCCAGTCAACTCCTCCCGCTGGGTTAGGGATGTAACCGCCTACGTCCTCAAAGCAACGGCGCCGGAAAAGCTGACACCCGCCGGCTACGTGGTTCTCACCTTCGAAACTATCGCGGGCAGTATCGTAACCCCCATCCTCGGTGAACGGTGTCCCGGCTACTCCCAGCTTGGGATCCTCAGAAAATTTCCGCATCAAAAAACTCAGGTATTCGGGATCGAACGAAATGTCTGCGTCGAGATTCCCGATCACGTCAAAATCAATCGATCCAACTCGCTCCAGTCCTGCGTTAAAGGCGTGCACCTTGGCTCCAAAATGCCGATCCGAACGCGGTGAACGGTGAACGAGCTGGATCCAGGGAAAACGCTGTGCATACTTCGCAGCGATATCTGCAGTCTTGTCGGTCGACCCGTCGTTGACGATGATCCAACGCTCCGGTAACAACGTCTGCGCTGCCATCGACTCGAGCGTCTTGGTAATGAAACGCTCTTCGTTATGGGCGGGAGTGATAAGGACGTACTTCATAATCTAGAGATCAGAAGTCAGAGATCAGCGATCAGAAGCCAGCAACTCAGACGGCGACGCCGGAGCGTAAATCGGCGATCCGTGAGTCGCGAACAACGTCCGCCCTCTGACCACTGACGTCTGACTTCCGACTTCTGATTTCTGACCTCTGGCCCTGAGCCGGGTACACTTGGGCGAAGATTTTGTCCATGATTCGGGCCGTTAAAAGGATTTCCCGATATGGAATAGGAAGCGGGTCTCCTTTACGGACGCTGTTGTAGAAACGTTCAATCAATTCCTTCATCCCAAAGTCCTGATAAAGTCGCCGTCGTGCAAAATTAGCGACGTTACGGCCGGCATTCCGAAAATGTTCCTTCGCAGTCCTTAACGGCGGGATGAAATAGGTCAGATAGCTCTTGTACGAGCGGTTGGGGTTTCGAACAACCGTTCCAGTGATAATGTCCGCAGTGATCGAGCCAGCGGGTCCGTAAATCCGCAACTGGTTAAGTCCTCTGACTTGAGTCGAAAAACAGAAGAACGCAGTCATGCCGCTGTTATCCCGAATTAACACCCGTAATTCATCCTGAACGTCATTGCGGCCAAAGCCTCGCAGTCCCGGGCTCTGATCGGCGATAGCAATCACGTCGGCAACCTCGGCGTCCAGAAACTCAGCGAGTCTTGCCACGCCGTGGCTGATGATGTTGTGCAACAATTGTCCCGGTAATTGTCGGACCCAATGCTGCTGATTACCCAGGAACGTTCCAGCGTAGCTTCTATCGCCGAGGTCGTAGCTAAAGTAGCTCTCCACATGTATGGGTTTGCCGCCCAGGAATCCTTCGTTTACAAGCCGGCGCATCGCGAGCATCTCCAGCGTGAACTGAAGATTATGACCTGCTGTAATCCTGACATTCTTACGATCAGCAAGCTGAATTAGCGACTCTGCCTCGTCAGCAGTGACGGTGAAAGGTTTCTCCAGATAAACATGGATTCCTTCCTGGAGGCATTCTCTCGCCAGGGGGTAGTGGCTCTGTGGCGGCGTGGTGATATGAACGACATCCGGCCTTGTCATTTCCAGCATTTCGTGCAGATCAGAGAAGCACGCATTGATCCCGAAGCGCTCCGCCAGTTGCCTGGCCATTAATAGCTCGCGATCGCATAGACCGACAATGATGCAATCGGGAATCCGTCGGATCGCCTGCACATGTTGATCGGCGATCTTGCCGCAACCTACGAGCGCTATTTTTAACATCGTGAATGGCGATCAGTGATAAGTGATCGGTGATCCGCTTTAACGCTTCAACGCTTCAACGGACTGCTGTTCGCCGTTCGATTCAAACTGGCTCAGAAACGCCTTCATCGCCTGTTCCATTGAGACCCTTGGCTTCCAGCCCAACCGGTCTTTCAGCTTCTGGTTGGAGTAGCGGTTTCCCTTCCATTCGGCAGCGCAGCGACGCCGATTAAAGACAGGGGGAAGCTGGTTTTTTGACCACTTGGAGTATTTCTCCCATGTAGAACACAGACCGTGCCCCGCGAAGTAAGGAATCCTGATTGAACGGAAGGATTTCATCTTTTTCTTGTAGGCTTTTAAGAATTGGCGGCCAGTCATTAGTTCATCATCGACAACGTTGAAAACCTCACCGTCAATCCCGGCTTTGAGACCGGCTAGCACAATGGCCTCAGCACAGTTATCGACAAAGGTCAGTGGCAAGAGATTCGACCCGTTTATCTGGATAAAAAATCCAAACGTGTTAATTCCTACGCGGCCGTTGAGCTCTTGTTTCCCCGGTCCAAAGACATAACCCGGCCGGACAATTACGTAAGGCAGCCCATATCTCGCGGCGTATTCTCTGACTATTTCCTCTTGCTTGACTTTCCCAAAACCGTAGGGATCAAATCGTTGCTGTGGTGCATCTTCCAACGGGGACGTCTCATCGAGCAGGGCGCCACGTTTCAAGGCGACGTTCGAATAAACAGCAAAGGAGCTGACATTCACAAAACGCTTTGGTTGACCCTGCTTGAGAAAACCGTCCATCAGATTGCGTGTAGCCAAAGCCGAGTTCATGAATGCGCCTGCGAATGACTTTTCCATGCCTGCGGCGAGATGGTAGATAATCGAAACCCCTTCGGCAGCTTTCTGACAGTCGTCGCGGGAGAGAAGATCCCCTGTAACACGCTCAACATTTCTTCCGACATCGAACTTGCCGACCACGTTCTGGAGGCGGTCAAGGTAACTCGAGCGCCGAACGAAGCAGCGGAGATTGGCAAAGCCGTATTCGAGAAGCTTTTCGACCACTTTTGAGCCGATAAAGCCACTAGACCCGGTGACTAAAATTCGCTCATCCCGCGATACTATGTAGTCGGAATTCAATGTCGGGTCAGGACGGCGTAGAGTCATTTTAGTGGCCGAGGTCTTCCTGACCTTCAGCCATTTCATTTGTCGGGCTTGGTTTAGCCTTTTTTGCTTTTTTTCTGTCTAGCTTTTTCCCTCCCCAGGCCTGCCTTTTCTTAAGCGGATTGTGTTGCGAGGTCCCTGTCGCGTTTCGCGTCATTCGCTCCTGTGGGAACAGGCCTTTCGTCAGCGGATGCGGGTAGGCGTAAGGCGTGTAGCCGGGCATCGGTGTATTGTTGAAATAATGTACATTGGCTCTTACACCGGGCCCGCCGTTAAAAATCGCAGCTCCATTATTCCACGCGTAGCACGGCTCGGTCACTTGATCGTTCCATCCAGACGGTCGCACCGGTGTGTCGCCAGTAATCAACGAACCGCCAGCTCTGCCAGGTTGATCGATGGCGTGATCAACCTTGCGAATTTCAAGCGTGTCCCCTGCGCAGAAGGCCAGCGGAGGTGTTGGGTATGCGCCATTGTCCGTGTAGGAGATCATGTTTGACGTATTAGACTGAATCGAGGCAAAAGTGATGCTGTTAGAGTTACACTTGTTACTCGTGCGCCGGATGGTGTAGCCCGCCCACTGATTTGTCGCCCAATTAACCCCGGAAACCGTCACGCTCGTTCCAGAACTGTTTCTAGCCGCCGTTCCCGTGAAAAACGCATTAGGTTCGTTCACGTCCCACGCATTTGTTCCATCAGCACCACCCCAGGGCTGAAACGGATAGAAATTCCGCCAGTTTCCAAGCGAGAATATAGGGTTGTTCCAGTAGCCACTGATGTTGTTATCGTGAAATAGCACTCTGCTAGAACGCGAGCCACCTACAAAATTGGCGAGGTTCGTTCCAGTATATGTGTTGTTGTAAACCTCCATAGCTCTGCTCCCGCGAATGCGTCCCCCGCTTTCCGTTCCGTGGTCGGTTACCTGACCGTTAAAAATCGTGTTGTGCCTCACCACGAACCGCGCACCAGCCAAGGCGTCCGTCACGAATTCAAAGAACACTGTGTTGTTGTTTGTAAAGTCGTTGTCCTCAAAGAACAAAAAGTCTGAGGAGCCGAAATTGGTCGGCGCTGCCCAAGAACCATCGCCGTAAGATTTTCCGTTCCAACTGGTACCGTAAATGTAGATCGTAAGATGCCTGTGCGTCTTAACAAAGCTATTGTGGTCGATCACTCCAAGCACCGTATCGAAAACCGGATAGCCATTCAGATCATTCCATTTGCAATGATCCCAGCGAAATGAGCTGCCATCGGTGTTGGAGCCGTCCACGCGCAGTATGCCCCCCGGCGCATCAGCAGTCGTCGAGCGACCGCCATCTTGAAATTCAATCCCGGTGAGGCGCGAAGGCAGACCAGCAGCCAGTGACCAGGCGATCAGTTGCCCGGATTGCACGCTGTCCTTGATGATCGTGACGCCCACGCCGGCTCCCTGGATCGTGATCCCCTTCCTAACTCGTAATGTGCGAGTCCAAGTGACTCTTCCGCCGGGTATTACTACGATGTCGCCATCCGCGGCTGAGGCGATGGCGGCCGCAACATCGGACTGTGATGCGCTGTTCGCGTTAATTGTTGTTGCTCCCGTGAAGCGTGAAAAACCGAGAATTAGAGTGGCGGCAAGCAAAACCAGCGCAGTATGGCGCAGTCCCGGTGCGGAGCGGCGGACGTTCGCTTCGCCTTTGAAATGTTGAGGGCGCAACATCCTGGATATTGAGATGCTAAATCCATGCCCCGAGTGACTTGCAGGCACAAGTGCAAGCCGAATCTACTCGGCCCCGGGCTCCGTGTTTGATGCAGGCTGAATCCATGGGCCGTCCGAAGCTGGTTCTGGCGAAAGATTCTGCTTCACTTCCGGATTCGCGTCTTGAGTGATCCAAAGAAATAAGACAAAAAACGAACCAAATGGGATGAGGCCGTCTGAGACCGCCCCAACCTTAGGATCGATCCAAAGGAAAAGATCCCGCGTTAAACTCCTTCGACATACACGAATTCCCTGCTTTCTTCTAATCCCGCAGCCTCGATAGATGGTTGCCCAGTCGTGAGGCGAGGTCGCGGGTAGTCCATGGCAATGAGATAGAAAAGAAACCAGAGAGGGGTTAACGTTTTAAAGGCTGCTTCAGTCCAGTTGTACAGTATTAGTGCCGCGAGGAAGCCAAGCCGATATCGTCCCATTTCAAAATTTCGGAAAAGCTCCGCGCGTATTTTCCAGAATGTAGCAACAAACAATCCAATCAGCAGGAACACCCCAACTATCCCCAAGGTCAAGTAGGTTTCCAAATAACCATTGTGGGCCTCGTTTGGGATAAAATAGAAAATTCCTTCCAGCTGCCTAGGCCTTTCTCCCAACCAGAAGCTTTCAAATCCCGTCCCAAGAATCGGATTAGTATGCATTCCCAACAGGGCTGTCCAGAGCCCAGTTCTCCCAGACAGCTCGGAGCCCCTGCCCAGACTCTCGGAGAAACGCCCTGAAATCCCAAACGCCATTTCTGCTGCGGCAAGGAGAACCAATGCTGCTAACATGTACGTTCCAATAAAATGCTTATTTGTCGAACGCATGCCGACAAACACCACCACCAGTATTCCTATAACCAGACATGTGAAGGATGTGGCACTGTGCGCCTGCGAAAAAAGCCACCAGATACCGATCAGGAACCCGGCGATCAGGCGAAGCTCGTTTCGTCGCAAGGTGCTCCGCTGGAGCGGCCAGGTTTGCAGCAAATACCAAAAGAAAAAATAACCCAGGATCAGACAATCTGCCCCCAGCAAGTTTTTGTTTGTGGTGATACCGGTGCTCGTTGCCTCGCCCCACGGAGTGAAGCCCCGTCCTAACTCAGGATAATATTTGATGAAAAGAATGGAAACGGGGACAACGACATAGGCGCATCGCTTCATCAACCGGATTAGCGCTTCTTTGGGATCCGGTTCCGTAAGGACGATGAGCGCCATGATCGGATGACCAAGAATCTTGATCCACCGCTTCAAAGCTATAAAGGGAAAATCAGACCAGGCGATGGAAATGAAACAGTAGAGCAAAAAAAAGATGAGCCACCCGTTGTTGGAAACAACTTCTGAAAGACGGACTTGTCTTTTAGCGAGAACAAAAAAGCCCACTATAATCAGCACGAAGTAAAAACACGCATCCAGCGGACTTCCCTCTTCCACCGAAGCGCCACCGCTCACGGGCAAGCCGAAGATGTTGAGCCATGCGGAAACGGATCTTGAGCAACCAAGTACCAGCCAAAGAACCGGAAGCCAAAGCGCGGTGGTGACATCGGGCTTCTCCCGAATGTCGCGCCGGAAAAGCCACGCAATGACGGCAATTGTGAGAAAAAGGGCCAGGGATGACGAGAGCCCAAGCCCGAACAAGGTGGCAATATGGGGTTCGACTAGATCCACAGATGATAAATTCTTGAGTTGTCTGAGGCTGTCACTCGGTAAGCCTAACAAATCCGGGAATCAAACAAGTGTGCGGAGAAGCCGCGCGGGGTTACCAACATAAAATCCGGGCACAGTGATGTCCTTGGTCACGACTGCGCCGGCGCCGATGACGACATGGTCGCAGATTGTAACCGGGAGCACCGTGGCATTCGTACCGACGGATACATGATTACCAAGCTTGGTTGACCGCCAGAGATGCCGTTCCGGTGTCGGTCCCCCCGCAACAAAGGAATCATTAATAAACATCACGCCATGGGAAATGAAGCAGTCATATCCAATGGTTACCAGTTCACAGATGAACGAGTGTGATTGAATCCTGCAGCGTTTGCCGATAGTTACTCCCTTCTGTATCTCGACGAACGGTCCGACGAAGCTGGCATCTCCAATTGTGCATCCATAGAGATTGACCGGCTGCACCACCGTGACGTTTTTACCAAACGTTACATCGACGATACCTGCATATCGGATTTCCGGCTTTGCCACAAAGACCCCGCTTGGTGGTTGAGTTGAAGAAACCTGGGTAGTCAAGAACCGACGTGCGATTTATCTGACAGAGGGCCGAGCCAGTCTGGAACTGCTTTCTGTGGATTTTTTCCTGCGGTGAGATTCACAGAAGTAGTTCATTTCTTGGCCAGGAGCGTCTCATATGCAGTGAGAAGATTCTTGCCGACCCTGGCCCACTGCAACTCGTCCTCAACCCGCCGGCGACCATAAGCGCCCATTTTCTTCTGAAGTTCCGGTTGGTCCATGAGTTGGGCGATAGCTTTCGCGAATTCAGCTTCGTCGTTGGGTTCAACATAAATGGCAGCGTCCCGGGCAGAAAATCGCGTTTCTTTCAGATCGAAAGAGACGATCGGCTTTGCCGACGCCATGTATTCCATGACCTTGATCCAAGTGGACACGTCGTTCAACGGGCTGGAAGGGTCGGGGTCCACGCAGATATCGGCAGCCGCAAGGTTGGCCTGCAAATCTTCATCTGAGACGAAGCCGAGCAGTTCAACGCAACCGTTAAGTTGCAGATTCCTGGCTAGCTCGCGCAAATCCTCCAGTGAGTCTCCGGTGCCCATGATGACGCAATGGAAGTCTGTTCGCTTCAAGTCATGCAACAGGTTCCTCAGCGAACGCAGCAAGTAATCAACGCCATCCTGGGGATTTAAGGCACCGATATAACACAGGATCAATTTGTTCATTCCTTTCAAACGGGCGCTGGGTGCAGTCGGCGTCATTCGCATCTGGTTCGGCCCGTTTCTCACGACAAAGACATCGCGGGGATTCTTATTCGCCCGCTCAATTTGTGTCTGTTTATACGATTCGTTCGTAGCGATCGTGATATCAGCAAGTTTCAGACTATACCACTCAAACATTCTTAGGAACCGGGTGTAAAACCCTTCCGCGGCGCCATAACGGGATCGGTACAGTTCCGGGCAGAGATCGTGTTGATCAAAGACAAATTTCTTTCCGAGTAGTTTGAAAGGCAGAGCCACTAAAAAGAGAGTATCGGGAGGATTGTGGGCGTGGATCACGTCGAAGCCTCGCCTCCCAAAAATGTATGTGCTAACAACAAGGCAAGCTGCGGTGAAGTAGCAATATTCCACAATATAGCCAAGAAAGGACTTCAGCTTAACGAAAACCAGATTTATTCGATTAACATTTGCAGGCGGAGTTTTTTTAAACAGTTCCAGTGTCGGCAGGCGGTAAACTTCAACACCGTTCAAGGTCTCACGCCCTGCCTGGCTCTGCTTCCGAAGGGCGATGACCGCAACCTGATAACCTGCCTGGGTGAGCAAATCCGCCTCGTTCCTGACACGAGTGTCCTGCGGAAAATAATTCTCGACCAGCATCAGAATTTTGCTTTGCGATCGGATCATGATCAAACTGCGTTATGACCATCCTACCAGCAGATACCCTGGTAATTCGTAGAGGCCTTCACAGCTTCGGGGGACAACCGGATTAGATCGATAATCAACTTTGAATCGCTATGATTGGCGACGGCTTCCTGAATTTGGGGATTATTTTTGCCGACCACAACTACGTCACTGGCTTCAATGACTTCTTTTGGAGAAGGAACCATCAAAGATGAGATGTGAGGTATCGCTTGTTCGATATAGTATTTATTCGCGCCCACGAGTCTCGCCAAGGTAACCTCTTCATCGTAGATAGCCACCTTATGTCCTTTACCGATCAAGGTTTCAATCAATACCACGATGGGGCTTTCACGAAGATCGTCAGATCCGCCTTTGAAACTGAGCCCCAAGACGCCTACACGATTCTTTCCTGCTTGGCGGATTAGATTGAAGGCTAGCTCGACTTGCTTGCGATTCGTTTCAAGCACAGCACCGAGCACCGGCAGCTCTAAATCCAATTGCTTGGCTTTGTAAAGAATAGCACGAAGATCCTTTGGTAAACATGAGCCACCGAAAGCAAACCCGGGTCTGAGATAGTACGGAGAGATGTTCAGCTTGGTATCTTTGCAAAAAATCTCCATCACTTTATGGCTATCAATGCCCATAGCTTTACTGAGATTCCCGATCTCGTTCGCGAAACATACTTTAAGAGCATGAAACGCGTTACAGCTATACTTGATGAACTCAGCGACTGGAATGGGCACTCGTTCTACAGGAGACTTTACGCCGGAGTACAGTGCCGCAACTTTTTCGTAGGAACGATCGTCGCGCGCCCCGATGATAGTAAAAGGCGGCTGATGGAAATCGTCGATCGCCGTGGTTTCGCGCATGAACTCGGGATTCATGCAGATACCGAAGTCCTTTCCATCCTGTTTACGAGATTTTCGTTCCAGCAACGGCCGCACCACGTTGTCCACCGTTCCCGGCAAAACCGTGCTCCGGATGACTACAACGTGGAAGCTGTTTGCGCGTCGTAGCAATTCGCCGATTTCGCTCACAACGCTCTCCACCTGGGCAAGACCTAGGCTGCCATTCGCATTATTAGGCGTACCAACACAGACCAGGGAAATGTCGCCCAGTCTCTCCGCTCTCGGCCTGGCTTGCAATCTTGCCGAGTCAACTCCGCGGTGAATCAACCGGTCCAAGCCCGGTTCGATAACGGGACTTTTTCCCGAGTTAATGAGAGAGACTTTGACTTCTTGCAAGTCCACGCCGGTCACTGAATGGCCCATCTCGGCCAAGCATGCGGCTGTTACGCAGCCCACATAGCCCATTCCAAAAACTGTAACATCCATAGAAGAAGTTGTTAGGTAGGCCTAGTCTTGGGTAGCTGTTGCGGCCTTGGTCATGCGCGCACAAAACTCGGCGACTTGTCTCGGCGTCGCGTTCCAATAGGCGCCGTCGTACTGTCGACTCACGTAATCCAGAAACGACTTGTAGTGGGTGACGGGATATTCCCTTGGTCCTATGATCGCGTCATCAAAGTATAAATAGTCAGGATGAACGTCGACCAGCGCCATCCCGCCGTGTTGGGCAATCCAGTCGAGTTTTCGCAGCCAGATTTCCGGCGTCTTCTCTTCTAATACCACAAAAAGTGTGAAGTCTTGAGGAAGAGTATAAGGAAGCTCAACGTAACCTCTCGAGGAAGAGTTGATGGCTGAGTGCTGACCGTTGCTGGAGCTGCCGGTCGGGCGTGGCACCCAGAAGGGGAAGATCGTGTGACGGCCCTGAGGCTGGGGTTCGAATGGATCGGTATCGAAAGTGGACGCATCGTACTGACGCGCCCCACTCGCGCGCATAGGCGTTGATTCTCGCGGCGCGGCGCTTGAACTTGCGACGCGAGGAAAAGAGATGGCCATCGTGTTTAAGATCGTGTATGCCAACCTCGAAGCCGTTGGCAGTGAGTTCCTGCCTCAATTCAACTGGCACGCGGTAGCTCCCTTCTGGAATAAAGTTAAAGGAAGAGCGAAATCCAAGATCCAGTTCCAATTCCATCAAGGACCGGCACCTGCTCACGCCCGTTTTGCTCTCGACGTCGTGCGTCAGAACAAACGCAAACTTTTTGCCCCCCGGCCAGCCTGGCCAGTTTTCCGGTGCCCACTCCGAGCCCGGCATAATAGGCCATACATCTCCGATTTGCTTGCGTAAGCGCATAGCCAGCTTTCGCCGAATCGCCGTCCGAAGGAATTCCGGAACGAAAGGCTTTAGCCCGTAATAAATTCTATTGCGTAACATGAGATAACGGGAGCTCGTCGATCGCGCTAAACGTCGGAGCGATTCCCAAATGAGTGTTGTAGAGGCTCGTACACTCCTGGTGCTTGCGTTGTTTAAACCCGATGTTGGAGCACGGGCAGGAGTATCAGTAGGAGTAAAAACAGAGAGCATTCGCCGAGTATCAACGTGACCCGATCCGAAGCATTTCGGAATGGAAGCCGCGGTTCGGCTGTTATCCGTGCAGCCAATTAAGACTCAGAATCAAGCCACTTCGGGACGTAGGAACGCGTCTTGTTCACGACGACTGCAACATTGTTTCGCTCAGCGATCAACTTGCCGTAGCTGCGCCTAATCACCTCGCGGGTGTTCTTTTCCGCCTCAACCACGAGCAAAAGCTTATCCATGAAAGCAGCCATTCCCCACGTGGGACTCGTCTGCTCCAGCGGGGGCATATCAAAAATGATGTAGTCGAAGTCGCTGGCTTTTAGATTTGGCATCATGTCGAAGAATTTTTTCAAGCCAAGCTGCGCCGGCCCTGCATTTGGGGATCCTACAGTAGCGAGATAGAGATTGTCTGCAGCCGACGTGATGGAGCTAGATGGCTTAAGGGCTTTGTTTAAGGGATAAGCAGGTTTACCTTTGAAAAACGGATGCACCTCTTCCGGGCCAAGGTTCACATCGACCAGAAGCACCTTACCGTCGTTCGTTTCCGAAAGTGAGGCAGCGAGCCCGGCGGCGAGGGTGGAAGCTCCTGCTTCTTCCGAAAAGCCGGTAACACCAACTAGCTTCGGTTTATGCGTCAAATGATTGAGCTCGAAATAAAGACCGAGGCGATCCCGGATCGCGTCACAGTACGGCCGGATGAAATGGTTGGCCTCCCAAGGTGCCAGCTTGGCGTGGCGCCGTCCGGTAGCAAGCGCTCCCGGATTTGCTGGTGAACCGTTACGAGACAAGGCGAAGTGTCCATTCCTATAGGGGATCGAGAGCATTAATGGAATGTGTAACTGCGTCTCCAGCTGAAGTGGCCGTCCAACGGTCTGGTTCAAAACCAAACCCCTTAACAGTGCTAAGGCTATGCCCAGGGCTATCCCGCCGCCAGCCAGTCCCAAGGCAACCTTATCGCGTGTTTTGGTTACCAAAGCCGGCGGAGAGGGCCGCTGGACCGCACTAATGTTGGGCATTTTGGAGGGGTCTAAGGCCTCGTCGATCCGTGCCTTTTCGAGCGATGCTGAAAAGTACTTGTAATTGGCTTCCTCCATTTCTCGCTTCCGCTCCAACTCTTCAATTTGCGGAGCCAACTCCGCGAGCTGCTTCGTCCTCTGCTGAATATCCCGAAGCCGGGACTTCAGCGCTGCGACCTTTGCCTGCGTGCCAGCGACCTGTGCCTTTACAGATTGCGGGCTCTTTTCAGATGATGAGATTTTTGTTCTCCACCCTTTTTTTTCCTTTTTTTCTGCTATCTGATTAACAAGAGCTTGCTGTTCGGCCAGGTCCGCCTCGGCGGCATTAAGTTGTTCCTGGGTTTTCGCCGCCTCTGTGGTAAGAGCCGCTGAACCCTCTTTGAGCGACGCAATTCCTGTCTTCTCTCTCAGCGACTTGAGAGCGTCTTCCGTTTGATTTAAGCGCGCGCGGACCTGATCCGTTTGCTGAGCTACAAAATCGAAGGCACCGGCTGAGCGGTGCACTTCAAGGTGCTTCACAAAATAACGACTCAACAGTTCCTGCAATACGAGCGCCGCCATCTCCGGATTAGGGTTCTTGTAGGAAATGAGGATGATGTTGCTTCCCTTGTTTGAAATCACCTTCAAGCCCAAAATGATGCTGCTCGCCGCCTCACGTTCTGTTGGCTCTCTAGTTGTCGGCAGCAATCGACGGGGACCGATTGCTTGGGCGACTTGGACGGCCAGATCCCAACTAGTCAGAATCTCCATTTCGGCGCCGATCACCCTGTCTCCTTCGTTATTCGATGCAGCCCCGGCTTTCTCCGCCTCGACCGGATCGACACCGCTCCTTTCCAAGACATACCGTACCAGCAACTTGGCTTGTGATTCGTAGGAAGGCGGGTAGAAACGATAGAGCGCCGCAGCGGCAAGAATGCCCAGCGCAGCGCATACGACAATCGTTAGCTTGCGCTTAAACAGAGCGACGAGAATGTCGCCGAGCTTCATTCCGGAGTGATGTTGCGTTTCGTGTCGTATGTCAGCCATAGTCTATCCTTTAGTCGAGATGCGGGTAGATCATTGAGCCCGCCAGTCGGTTGAGGACCAATGGCAACCTGCCAAAGATCCTTGTGTGGAACCCGGAGTCATGGGGGGCTGCAACTAAGCACTGCCCGCCCAATGGATCAACCCGGAAGTAACCGATTGTTTCTTCCTCCGTGCCCCACGAAAGCTTGAACCGTCGTAAACCATCGTTTTCGCATTCGGTGCGTCCGAAATGCAATTTTTCAGCGCCAGTTCGCGCCAAAAACTGAATACCTTGCCACATGACAAGATTATTCGCGCGTAATTCCTGAAACCTTTTGTCAGAAGCGCCGTATTTATAAAGAGCGTTCTTTCCGAACCGGAAAAAGATCGCCGAAGCGATTGGACGCGAACCCCGGTGTGCGAGAACAGTAAAACCGAAACCAGGTCTGATGATGTGCTCGTAAATATTCACGAAAAACGAGATGGGTTGCGGGGGCAGACCATGACGCCGGCGCGTCTGAACATGAAGCCGGTAAAAATCGTCAATCGCCTGGCGGTTGCGGACCGCCCGCGCGCTCACATCGCTGCGTTCGGCTTTGCGAATCGCACGGCGCACCGGGCTCGCGAACCGATTGGCCAATTCTTTAATGCCGCTGCGCAAATCAAGCGTGTGCCCGTAAAAATTCGCCGTCGCGTCCGGGGCGAATTCGAAGGATTTGCCCCCGCGTATTTCAAGGTATTTCCAGCGGCGCTCCTGCGTGAAGCGAAGAAGCCGATCTCTTACCAAACCCACCATCTCTTGATCGAAGATGAGCGGTTCGCACACATCGCTAAAAGGAAGGCAGACGCCGCGACGGCCGGTAAACGGACTGCGCACTTCCATTAACGGAACCAGCGCTGCCAACCTGCGCCCGCGGGAAAACCGAAGGTAAAAAGGGCGATGGTTATAAGTTTGATGAAGCACCTTTGCCCAAGCACTGGTGTGAAAACAACCGGCATCGCGATGCAAGGCGACAACATGGTCCCACCCTGGGTTGTGGATAGGATCAAGAATCCGCATTTCCAGCGATTCCTCGCTCGACTCGCCAAAGGAATAGTCGCCTGAAAAAGATGCCGCTTCCATGGTTTGTGATTTGACTGGTTGGAGAGTTTTCAAAGGTTTTCTTCTAGGCGAGTGCTCCCACACCAACCGCGTCGCTGACGCAGCAAGCGACATACTCGATTTGTTCTGTGGTTAATTCTGGAAACATCGGCAAAGAAAGAAATTCTTCGGCGAGGCTCTCCGCGATTGGGAATGCGCCCGCTTTGTAGCCGAGGTTTCGGCAAGCCTCCTGGAGATGAATCGGAATGGGGTAATGCACAGCGCATCCGACCCCCTTCTCCTGCAAATGTCGCAGGATTTCATCGCGTTCCTGTACTCGGATAGCATAGACGTGATAAACGTGCTGCGCGTAGCTCGCCTCGAACGGTGTACGAACCTCATCGATCCCGGAGAACGCCCGATTGTATTCCAACGCGTGTTTGCGCCGCAGGAGATTTGCTTCTTCAAGATAACGCAATTTGATGGACAAGACTGCCGCCTGAATCCCGTCCATCCGGCAGTTCCAGCCCGTCAGGGTGTGATAATATTTTCGTGACTGGCCGTGGTCTCGCAGGACTTGGATTTGCTCCCGTAACTCAGGGTCGTTCGTCACGACTGCGCCCGCCTCGCCAAAAGCGCCAAGATTTTTTCCAGGATAAAAACTGAAGCAACCTGCGTCGCCCATTGTGCCTGCTTTTCGGCCTTTGTACTCGGCGCCGTGAGCTTGCGCCGCGTCCTCAATGACAAAAAGCCCGTGTGCGCGCGCGAATTCCAAAATCGGATCCATGTCCGCCGGTTGCCCGAAGAGATGGACTGGGATAATCGCTTTGGTTCTTGCCGTGAGACTCTTCTTCAGCTCGGCCGGGTTCATCGTGAACGTGTTTTCGTCCACATCGACAAACACTGGCCGCGCCTTGCAATAGGTAATGGCCTCGGCTGTGGCGATGAATGTGTTCGGAACCGTAATTACTTCATCGCCTTCACCAATTCCGAGCGCCAGGAGAGTGAGCCAAAGCGCGTCTGTGCCATTGCCCACGCCGATGGCGTAGGAGGAGCCGCAGAACGCAGCGAATTCTTCTTCGAACTTTTCCACGAACGGTCCGCCTGCAAATGCGCTGCTCTCGATTACTTCGCGAATAGCGCCATCGAACTCGTCGATTATGGGCGCGTGATGCGCCTTTAGATCAAGAAAGGGAACTTTCATTTGCGGCTTTGCGCTTCGTTCGGTTTCGCCATTCTGCGCAGCAAGCTGCTGTCCGGTGGGTGCGCCATTCATCCGGCGACGACTTCAGCTTGCAGAATCTCTTCAGCTTTGACGGGGACGGGAGCGGGCACTGCGTTAGTCGAACGAGAAAATGTCACCGGCGCGCCGTTCGTTTTAAGGGAAGCAGTAGCCGCTTCTAGGATCCTGACCATTTCCAGTCCCTGACGGCCGCCCGTTAGCGGTTCAGAAAGCGTTCCGATGCAGTCAATA
>QHOK01000157.1 GCA_003218755.1 Verrucomicrobiota bacterium | reverse complement strand
ATTGCTGCGCCAAACATTAATCATAACTGCTCTATGCATTGCAGCGGTTTTGGTATGTTACTTTTGGATTGATCGTCCCGTGGCGTTCTTTGTTTATCGGCACCACATCAACACGATCCAGGTATTTCGATGGCTCACTTATCCGCCGCCGGAAGTGCAGAATTGGTCGGCTCTGGTCTTGACGATCTTGATGGTTCGACGGGCATGGGGACCGTTCCAGCACTGGCAGAAGGTGCTGCTCGTCGCGTGTCTCAGCTTGATCGTTGCCGATGATTTCCGCATCTCGTTAGGTGATGTTTGTGGTCGGTATTGGCCGGAGACTTGGACCCATGATAATCCATCGCTCATCGGCACTGGTACGTACGGGTTCCATCCGTTTCAGCGTGGCGATGATATCGGCAGCTTTCCGTCAGGCCACGCGTGTAGAATCCTGGGGTTCGCCACGGTATGGGTCATTGCGATTCCCCACAGTCGAATCATAGCGACGGTTCTGTCTGCTCCAATGCTCGTCAGTCTTGTGGCGATGAATTATCATTTTGTCAGTGACGTAATTGCCGGGAGCGCGTTAGGCGCGATCGTCGCCACGTACGCGGCGCACTTGGCGCGACTCGAAACACCGTAATTGTGATGTGGCGCAAGTTTTGCACTCGTGAGTTCGCGATAGCGCGAATTGCGGCATTGCGCTGCGTAGTCACGCCGATCGCTTTCGCTGTTCTTTGGATCGGTGCTGTCGATCTTGGCGCACGCGATGGATCTAAAGACTGGGTTGTATTGGAGAATTGCCAACTTGTTCCGAATGCGGCAAACGATGGAGACAGTTTCCATGTGAACGCTAACGGTAAGCAATACATGTTTCGACTTTATTTCGTCGATGCGCCTGAAACGGATGCAGGAACCCCGGTGCGACTAGTTGAACAGGCAAAACACTTTGGCATCACCGTGCCGCAAGTAATCGAACTCGGAGAGACGGCCAAAGCGTTTACCAAGCAGAAGCTGGCCGAACCGTTCACGGTGACCACTCGCATGGCTAATGCGATGGGCCGCAGTAACATCGAGCGTTTTTACGCGTCTGTGCAGACCAAGGAAGGCGATCTCGGCGAACAGTTGGTTGCGAACGGCCTCGCGAGAGTCCACGGGACAAGTGCTGCACCTCCAACAGCTTCAAGTTCCGCTGCGGAACACCAAAAACTTGAAGAACTCGAGCGTGAAGCAAAACGACAGAAGCTCGGAGGGTGGGGCATGAGTGGGCAGCCAGCGAAGACGGTGGTTACTACGCCCAGGCCGTTTGAGAGCCCATCCCATTCGCATGCAAAGGAAACGCCCGAACTCGGCAGGATCGACATCAACACCGCGACAGAAAAAGAGCTGAGAAGTGTGCCGGGTATTGGGCCTGTGATGGCTGCTCGAATTATTGCCGCACGACCGTTTCGCAGCGCTGACGATTTGAAGAAGGTGAACGGAATCGGCGACAAGAATTACGCCAAGATTCGGCCGTATTTTCAGTGAGGAAGAAGACGTGCGGCGCTCGCCGTTGAACGCTTATTTGCTCGAGAGCCTTCACCGCCTAGTCCATTGCGAATTCGACGGCGAAAAATCCAAACGGGTGATCATGCCAGACTCCGTTGGCCCCAGCTCTTGTTGGGCGCGACTTAGTGGCCCTCGGTCGCATTTTCCAGTTCTTTATTATGTTTGTCATTGTCCTGTATGATTTTATCTACGCTCTTCCTGAGTTTTGTTCCGTCGTATCCCACGAGATCGGCGGCCTGCAGCGGCTTGGTGTTTTCATGCAATTCATTGTTGCGTTGGGGATCGGGACTTGCGGCGCCAGTTTTCTTCTGACACGCCGATGAAAGTAAAATCGCCGCGAAAGAGATTGTGACGCACCCAAGAGGAAGGAGGGCTTTCATCGGCTACCGACGAATATGCGACTGTTTAAGAAAGATCACGAGCATTTTCTCGCCTTTGTTCTGCCATGGGTAATTTGATCAAGCCGCCGGTACGCGCGCCCGTGGGGATTCGAACCTCAAACCTTCTGATCCGTAGTCAGATGCTCTATCCAGTTGAGCTACGGGCGCCCGAGAGCCACCTAATTTGCGGAGGAAGAGCAGGGCGTCAAATAAGCGAACAAGCAAATGAACGAGAAAAATCTCAAGGCCGACTTCGAGATGAGAAGCGAATAGGTAGCAGGGCTATGGAGTTGAGATCGCGAGCAGCATCCATCCTAGAATCTACCGACCGAAGCGGAGCTTTCCTCACGCGCGTCACCAATCAAAACCTCACGTCTGTTGACTCGCGAAACAGCGTCAACCGGAGAATAAAATGAACAATCAAGACTCTTCCCGTACCGACCTCGACCACAGCATCACACGCCGAAGATTTATCGGCACCACGGCGCTCAGCAGCGCCGCATTGCTAAGCGGAGGCCTCGCTTCGCTCGTCCAACGCTCCGCTTTTGCGGCGGGTGGTTTTGACTTTGTTGAAAAGAGTATTCCCGAACTTCAGGATGCCATGGCGGCCAGCCAACTCACCAGCCGAGAACTGACGCACGGTTACATCAGACGCATCCAATCGCTTAATCCGCTCCTGCATTCTGTAATTGAAGTAAATCCGAATGCAATTGCGATCGCCTCTCAGCTCGATAACGAACGGCGCCGCGGACAAGTTCGTGGTCCGCTCCATGGCATCCCGCTTCTCGTCAAGGACAACATCGCAACTGATGACCAAATGCAAACGACGGCGGGATCGCTCGCGATTTACGGCAACCACGTGCCTGGCGATGCTGTGATTATTCAGCAATTGCGCGCAGCCGGCGCCATCATTCTTGGCAAATCGAACCTCGGCGAATGGGCAAATTTCCGGGACGATGAGGCTGAGACCTATCCTCTAGCAGTCGGTTGGAGCGCGCGCGGTGGGAGTACAATCAATGCCTACGACTTGAGTTACACATCGTGGGGCTCAAGCTCTGGTTCCGCTAATGGTGCTGCGGCGAATCTCTGCGCGGCGGCGATTGGCACGGAGACCGATGGATCAATCACAGGACCGTCGGCCGTTGAGAACATCGTCGGTCTGAAGCCGACACTCGGTCTTGTTTCACAGGACGGAATCATTCCGATCGCTCACGAGCAGGACACGGCTGGACCGATGGCGCGCAGCGTCACTGATGTCGCGATCCTTCTCGGAGTGTTGCAGTCGCCGTTTGGTGAAGTGCTTGGACATCAGTTGCCCAGCGATTACACGCAATTTCTCGATCCGAACGCACTCGATGGCGCAGTGATCGGACGCGACGTGCGCTTTTTCGATTACAGCTACTACGGCAGCGGCATTCCGGGCGATGAGCTGACCGTCGCGTTTGCGGAAAATGCGCTGAGCGTGATGGAAAGCCTCGGTGCGACTGTCGTTGACGTTGATACGGGGGACGTATTCGCTTACACCAATGACGAG
>QHOK01000156.1 GCA_003218755.1 Verrucomicrobiota bacterium | reverse complement strand
AGGATGGTCGTCCGGAGGCGGTGGCGGTTTCAGTGGATTCAGCGGCGGCGGCGGTCTCAGCGGTGGTGGCGGTGCGAGCGGGAGTTGGTGACGAAATGCGAACGCGAGAATTCCTCAGCAAAGTCGAGCACGATCGGATCGTGCACGCGATTCGTGAAACCGAATCAAAAACTTCCGGTGAGATCCGCGTTTATGTTCAGCGCGGCAAATTGAACGCCGATCCACTGATTGTTGCGCAAAGGAAATTTCAGCGGCTCCACATGCACAAGACCCGCAACCGTAATGCGGTGTTGATTTTCGTAGCGCCACGCGCCCACAAGTTTGCCGTGGTTGGCGATAAAGCGATTCACGCAAAGTGCGGCGACGAGTTCTGGCAGCGCATTATCGATGGAATGCGGACACATTTTCAAAACGAGAAATTCAGTCATGCCATCATCGAAGCCATCGAGGAGATCGGCAAAGTGGTAGCCGCGCATTTTCCGAAAAGGTCCACATCGGTGAACGAATTGCCTGACGATGTTGTGCAGGGGTAATTGCCGGCGCCTTTCCAAACCGCCACTTGCAAAAGTGCTGGTTTGGCGTTTATTGGACGCTCCGCAGCGAGTTTTTGAAATTACGCCGTTGGTCCCTGGGTCTCCGTCGCTGGATGCGAGGCCGCACTCGCCAGGGGGAACCCGGCGAACGAAGGAATTTAGCGATTTAGCGAATTTAGCGATTTAGCGATTTAATGATCGGAAGATTTGTCTCCGGCAAAATCACTAAATCACTTACTCGTTAAATCGCTAACTGAGAAACATGCCAATCCGTTACGGTCGTTTTGAAATGCCGAAAACTCTCGTTAAAGACGAGGCCACGGTCACAGATACCTACGCAAAATTCACCGCCGAGCCTTTCGAAGCCGGTTACGGACACACCGTTGGGAACTCCCTCCGGCGTGTTCTGCTTTCCTCTTTGGAAGGCGGGGCCATCACCGCGGCAAAAATCACAGGCGCGCAACATGAGTTCGCCACGCTACCAGGCGTGGTCGAGGACGTGACCGACATCGTCCTTAACCTCAAGAAGGTGAAGTTCAAACTGGACGGCCAGGACCACGAGCCGAAGAAACTGTCGCTTACCGTGAACAAAGAAGGCGAAGTGACCGCGGGCGACATCCAGGCTATCCAGGGTTTTGAAGTGCTGAACCCGAAGCAGGTGATCTGCACTCTCGACCGGAAACATAAATTTGAAGCCGAGCTCGATGTGCGCGTTGGCCGCGGCTTTGCCACCGCCGAGGAAAACAAGCGTCCGGATCAGCCTATCGGCCTTATCCCCATCGATTCCATCTTTTCGCCGGTCACGCGTGTGAAATACGCAGTCGAAAACACCCGTGTCGGACAGCGCACCGATTACGACAAGCTCATTCTCGAAATCTGGACCGACGGCCGTTTAACGCCGGACGACGCCTTGCTTCAGGCATCCGCGATTCTGCGGCACCACCTCGACATCTTTGTGCACTACAACGAGGAAGTGATCGAATTCGATCAGACGCCGGCTGGAGTGAGCGAAGAAAATATCAAGCTCAAAAAGCTGCTCAACATGAGTGTGAACGAGATTGAGCTCAGCGTGCGCGCTGCGAATTGCTTGAACAACGCGAACATCACGACGGTGGGTCAACTTGCCCAAAAAACCGAGGCTGAAATGCTGAAGTATCGCAATTTCGGCAAAAAATCGTTAAACGAAATCAAAGATAAACTGCAACAGCTTGGTTTGAGCCTGGGCATGAAATTCGATCCCGGCTTGGTGGAGGTCCCAGTGAGCGGCGGCGACGGCGCTGGCCCAAGCGTAACGGCTGCCGCAGAGTAACCGTTGGATTAAGGATTACGTTCGCGCGTCATGCGACATCAAAAAAAGACTATTAAGCTTGGTCGCACTGCTGAGCACCGCAAAGCGCTGCTGTCGAATCAGGTTTGCTCGTTAATCGAACATCAACGTATCAAGACCACCCTGGCCAAGGCCAAGGCAGTTCGACCGCTGGCAGAACGAATGGTTACGCTTGGGAAAAACGGATCGATTCATGCCCGCCGCACGGCTCTGGCGACGCTGCGCCAAAAGAATGCGGTCAAGAAATTGTTTGACGACATCGCGCCGAGATCGGCGGAGCGCAACGGCGGCTACACGCGCATCGTAAAGCTTGGCCAGCGTAAGAGCGACTCCGCCCCAATGGCGTTCATCGAGTGGGTTGATATGGCGGAGGTCGTTGAGGAAAGGCCGGCAGAGGAAAAAAAGGCGAAAAGGAAAGAAGCCGAACCAAAGCCACAGCGAACAGAACCAGAGCGCGCAGAGCCAAAGAAGGAGGAGCCGGCTGCGAAAGAAGAAAAACCGGCCGTCGCCCCGGCGCCGGTCGAGGAGGCCAAGCCGAAAAAGCGGCGCTGGTTTAGCAGAAAATCGAGCGACGAGAAATAATTTTCTACTCGGCTGCGGGTCAGCTTTGCAACGTATCCAGGTCAGCCAAGTCCTGCTGCCAACCGACTGAGCGCTAGTTTCGGATTAACGCCTCCTTAGCAAGGATGAAAACAGGGATGCCATCCAGCTCTGCCGGGATCCTCGTGTCAAAAGCCTCGTTGCTGGTTACGTCGCTGATGCTGGTTAGCAGATCAATTCGGTTCGGTGCGCGTCCGAGTTGAATAATCTGGGTGGGTGTTGTGAAGTCCACTTCTCGCAACCCGGAATGGGCGGATCCAAATGTATTCAATAGATCGACAAGCTTCACCGCATTTTCTGGCGTCGGTCGAATCAGGATATCGAGATCGCCAGTGTAACGCGGACGCCCATGAAACGCCAGGCTGTGCGCTCCCACAATCACATAGTCACTGCCCCGTAAGTTTAGTAATTCGAGAAACTCCGGTCGTTGCTCAGGCGCATGATTTAGCAGTTCAAGCAAAAGTTGCAGCCGTTCGTTGCCGGACAGCTTTTTGTAAAACGTGCGATCAGCTTTTTCAGCCTCGGCGAAACTCCGAAATTTCCTTACCGCTTTGTTCACCTCCCTAAACTATAAACTTGGCAGTGACTCTTTCTGAGCGAATTTGATCGAGACTCGATGACCCCGAATCCCTATCTGTTTATCGTTGTTTTCATTGGTGTGGCGTTGGCCTTTCCGTTGATGCCGCTCTTCTTGGCGTGGGTGTGGCGGAGATTTTTCCAACCGCCAAAACCGGGGGCAGAAAAAAACGCCATCTACGAGTGTGGGGTCGAGTCCATTGGTGAAGCGCAAATTCAGTTCCGGTCGCAGTACTATCTCTACGCCATCATCTTTTTGATCTTCGACGTGGAGGCGGTTTTTCTCGTGCCATTTGCTGTCGCATT
>QHOK01000023.1:5925-17191 GCA_003218755.1 Verrucomicrobiota bacterium | reverse complement strand
AAAAAAGGCGCGGTTACGTTCGATTATGGAAATAACATTCGCGCCCAGGCAAAAAAGGCCGGCGTGGAAAATGCATTCGACATTCCGGGCTTTGTTCCGGAATACATTCGTCCGCTTTTTTGCGAAGGGCGCGGTCCATTTCGCTGGGTCGCCTTGAGTGGTGATCCCGCAGACATCGCGCGCACAGACAAGCTGGCGCTCGAATTATTTCCTGAGAATCAAACGCTCGCGCGTTGGATGAAGCTCGCGCAGGACCGAATTCAATTTCAAGGATTACCTGCGCGGATTTGCTGGCTTGGCTACGGCGAACGAGCCGAGTTTGGTCTCGCGATGAACGACCTGGTGAAACGCGGCGAAATCAAAGCACCGATTGTGATCGGGCGCGACCATCTCGATTCCGGCTCAGTTGCGTCGCCTAATCGCGAGACGGAAGGCATGCTCGACGGCAGCGATGCAATCGCCGATTGGCCATTGCTAAATGCGCTGATCAACACCGCAGCCGGCGCATCCTGGATATCGATCCACAACGGCGGCGGCGTCGGCATCGGTTTCTCGCAACACGCCGGCATGGTTGTCGTTGCCGACGGCACTGAAAATTCCAAACGTCGACTCGAACGCGTTCTTACCAGCGATCCCGGCATGGGCATTCTCCGTCACGCCGATGCGGGCTACACCCGGGCGATCGACTTCGCCGTTGCGCAAAAGATCAACATCCCGATGCAACCGAAAGCGCGCGATTAGCGCGCGCCGAGAAATCTTCGAATGCAAAAGTTGATCGAATGTGTGCCGAATTTCTCTGAGGGGCGCGATCAGAATATCATTCGGCAGATCACAGGTGCCATTGAATCGGTAGATGGCGTTTCGCTGCTGGATGTTGATCCTGGCGCCAGCACCAACCGGACAGTGGTGACTTTTGTCGGCGCTCCTGAAGCGGCAGTGGAGGCGGCCTTTCGCGGAATCAAAAAAGCGGCGGAGTTGATCGACATGCGCAAACACAAAGGCGCGCATCCCCGCATGGGCGCGACGGATGTTTGCCCATTCATTCCGGTCAGCAACGTAAGCTGGGAAGAAGCAATCGAGTGCGCGAATCGCCTCGGAAAACGCGTCGGCGAGGAATTGAAGATTCCGGTCTACCTCTACGAAAAGGCTGCCAAAGATAGATTACGTTCGAACCTTGCAGTTATTCGCGCGGGTGAATACGAAGGCTGTTTTGAGAAAATAAAACAGTCCGAATGGAAACCGGATTTCGGGCCCGCTGTTTTCAATGAGAAATCGGGCGCGACGGTCATTGGCGTTCGCGATTTTCTTGTGGCTTACAATGTGAACCTGAACACGAAATCGGTGCGGCGCGCGAACTCGGTTGCGTTTGACGTGCGAGAGCAGGGAAGAGTGAAGACCGAAGACGGCACGCCTTCGGGCAAACCGGTTTTGGATTCAAACCGCGAACCGGTTCGGATTCCCGGCATGCTGAAACATGTGAAGGCTATAGGCTGGTTCGTGAAGGAGTACGGAATCGCACAGGTCTCGATGAATCTGACCAACATCGAGCAGACACCGTTGCACGTTGCGTTCGATGCCTGCGTCGAAGCGGCGGCCAACCGTGGGTTGCGTGTAACGGGCTCGGAGATTGTGGGCATGGTGCCGAAAAAATGTCTGGTGGATGCCGGTCGCTTTTTTTTGCGCAAGCAGCGATGGTCCGAAGGCGCTTCGGAGGAGGAGTTGATCGACATCGCGATTCACTCAATGGGCCTCAGCGAACTGAAACCTTTCGATCCGAAAGAGAAGGTGATTGAATTGAAGATTGAATCTGCTGAGCAAAAAACATCCCTGGTGAAAATGGATCTGCGCGAGTTTTGCAATGAAACATTGAGCGATTCGCCTGCGCCGGGTGGCGGCTCCGTGGCCGCGTTGATGGGCGCTCTTGGCGCATCGTTAGGCGGAATGGTGGCGAACCTCTCCGCTGGGAAACGTGGCTGGGACGACAAGATCGAGTATTTCAGCGACTGGGCAGTCAAGGCACAGCAACTCAAGGACGAATTGCTGTCGCTTGTGGATGAAGACACGGCTGCTTTCAACAAAGTGATGGACGCATTTGGGTTGCCCAAGGAATCCGTGGAAGAAAAAGCTGCACGCACTGCGGCAATTGAAGAAGCGACTAAGCGTGCGGCAGAGGTTCCACTGAAAGTCATGCAGACGGCATCGAGATCTTACGGATTGCTGGCCGAAATGGGCGAAAATGGAAATCCAGCCTCCATCTCAGATGTGGGTGTTGGTGCGCTGGCCACTCGCGCGTGTATCGACGGGGCGGCACTGAACGTGCGAATTAATCTCGGGCAACTGAAGGACGAAAAATTCAAAACGGATCTTCAAGAGAAGGTTCGAAAGATCAACGCAGATTCCGAGGCGCAGTTCAAAACGATCACCGAAGTTGTCGAAGGCAAGCTAAGCAAATCGTGAAGTCACTGGCTGTTCTTCACGCTTCGCAACTCGTCACGCTCGCAGGGCCGAAGCGACCACGCGTTTCCGCAGAGATGTCTGAGCTAGCAATTATCCGAGATGGCGGAATGGTGATTCGCGAAGGCAAGATCGACATCGTCGGGTCGAGCAACGAGATCAAAAAAATCGCAGGCGACGCGGAGGTTGTCGATGCCGGCGGGCGTGTTGTCTTCCCTGGGTTTGTCGATGCGCATACGCACCTGGTCTTTGCCGGAAATCGCCTCGATGATTTCGAGCGGCGGGCGCGGGGAGAAAGTTATGCGCAAATCGCCAGGGTGGGCGGGGGAATCTGGTCAACTGTTGGGAAGACGCGCGCGGCGTCGGATGTTGATCTTCTCGCTCAAGCAAAGAAACATGGGGAGTGGTTCCTGCGCAGCGGAACGACAACTGTCGAGGCAAAATCCGGGTACGGACTGACCGTCGAAGACGAATTAAAGATTTTGCGCGTGATGCAGCGCCTTAATGAAGAAACTCCGCTTGAGGTCGTGCCAACGTTTCTCGGGGCGCACGCGGTTCCGCGCAACCTGGAGACTGATGAATACATCGCGCTTCTGGTCGATGAGATGTTGCCGCAGATCGCAAGGCAAAACCTTGCGGAATTTTGTGACGTGTTTTGCGAGCGTGGTTATTTCGACGTCGAACCATCGAGAAGAATTTTGAAGGCAGCCAGGAAGCTCGGACTAAGACTCCGAATTCATGCTGATCAACTCACGAATTCCGGCGGGGCCGAACTTGCCGCTGAGTTGAACGCGACCACGGCAGATCATTTGGAGAAAACAGATGAACAGGGAATTGCGGCACTAAAATCCGCTGGTGTGCAACCGGTGCTGCTGCCCGGTTCGGTGTATGCGCTCGGATTGTCGGATTATCCGCGCACGCGCGAAATGATCGAGGCCGGCCTTGCAGTTGTGATCGCGACCGATTTCAACCCGGGCTCCTCGCCAACGCCGAGTATGCCGATGATTTTGTCGCTAGCCTGCACGCAAATGAAAATGTCACCTTCGGAAGCGATCACAGCAGCGACGATCAACGCTGCTTACAGCCTCAATCGCGGAAACACGATCGGTTCGCTAGAGGCAGGCAAGCTCGCGAACTTTTCGATCTTCGATTGCGAAGATTATCGTGAGCTGGCGTATTGGTTTGGAATCCCGCAGACGCATTCGGTTTTCGTGAAAGGCAAACGCGTTGTGTAACCTCCTGAAGCGGCAACCGGAGCGGTTGCCCTACAAAACTGCGCAGCGTAGCGTGGTCTCGTAATGAAGGTTGAAGTGGAAAAGCAGCCTGGGTTCATCTCGAAGCTGCAGATTGAATTGCCGCCGGAGGAAGTGGCAAAGGAGTGGGATGCGATTGCAAACAGCTTTGCGCGATTTGCCAAGATTCCAGGTTACCGGCCTGGGAAGGCTCCGCGTGCCGTGATAGACAAAAGATTCCGCAAGGAAATCCAGGATGAGCTGACCAAAAAAATCGTTTCGAAAAGTTATCATGAAGCAATCGAACAGGAGCAATTGCGCGTGGCTTCCTTGACTAACATCGAAGACGTCCAATTCGGCGAGGACAAATCGATGCGCTTCCGCGCAACGGTAGTCACAGCACCGGAATTCGAACTGCCGGATTACAAGAACATTCAGGTGCAATTGCCGGACACGAACGTGTCCACTGCCGAAGTCGATGAGGCGCTGGAGCGTTTGCGTGATCAATCAGCTGATTTTGTAGATGTGCCGGGACGCGGACTGGAAATGGGCGACTTTGCGGTGCTTGATTTCGAGGGATCGGTGGACAACAAGCCGATCAGCGAAATCGCGCCGCAGGCGAGTAAGAATTTGCAAGGCGGCAAGAAATTCTGGCTACATCTCGCGACTGACAATTTTCTGCCGAAATTTTGCGAGCAATTGCTCGGACAGAAGCCGGGCGAAACGCGCCTGGTAATCGTTCATTTCCCGGATGATTTCCCGGTCAAAGAATTGGCAGGCAAAAAGGCCGATTACGCCGTTACGTTGCGTGAGATAAAGGAAAAGGTTTTGCCGGCGATCGATGACGCGCTCGCGGCCAAACTGGTGCCGGGAAAAAACCTTGCCGATCTTCACCAGATGATCGAGCACGATATCGAACATGCGAAAGAGCATGATGTCGAGCGCGCCAAGGAATCACAGATCGTTAAATATTTGCACGAGCAGATTCAATTCGAACTGCCGCCCGCGCTCCTCCAAAATGAAACGCGCCGTGCGCTGGCCGAATTGGTGCAACGAAATCGCGAGCGCGGTGTTACTGATGAGATGCTGAAGCAAAAAGAGAAAGAACTGATCGACGGCGCCGCAGGGCTGGCGGCGAATCGGTTGAAAACAAATTTCATTCTGCATCGAATTGCGGAGCACGAAAAAATTCAGGTAACCAAGGAAGATGTCGACGTTCGAATTAGGCAGGAGGCGGCGCGTTACGATATTTCGCCCGAAAAAATGCGGAAGGAACTGCAACAAAAAGATGCGTTGGATGACGTCGCTGAACAGATCCTGCTGGGCAAGACTCTTGATTTCCTGAAGGCGAATGTTAGCGTCGAATTGGCGCAAGAAGCCACTGTTAAAGAAGAAAAATCATGAGCGTATCGGACGAAAATGTTTCACAGGTGTTGATTCCGATGGTCGTGGAGCAGACTGGCCGGGGCGAGCGCAGCTACGATATTTACTCGCGACTGCTCAAGGATCGGATCGTTTTCATCGGAACGCCGATGGACGATCACATCGCGAATCTTGTCATTGCCCAGCTCCTCTTTCTGCAAATGGAAGACTCGAAAAAGGACATCAATATCTACATCAATTCGCCCGGTGGTTCGGTCACTGCAGGACTAGCCGTCTATGACACGATGCAGTTTCTCACCTGCGATGTGACGACCTATTGCCTCGGGATGGCGGCCAGCATGGCGGCGGTTCTCCTTTGTTCCGGCACGAAGGGCAAACGTTTTGCGCTGCCGAATTCAGACATCATGATCCATCAGGTTTCCGGCGGCGCGCAGGGCGCGGCGAGCGACGTGGAACGCCAGGTTGATTACATGTTCAAGTTGAAGAAACGCCTCATCCGAATCATCTCGCGACACACCGGGAAATCTGAGGAGCAAGTCCGGGTCGATTCAGACCGCGATTATTATATGTCCGCAGAAGAGGCGAAGGCATATGGTTTGGTGGACGAAGTGATTAAGTCCCGAAAGGAAATAAAGCTGCTTGACGGTGCGACGCCGCCGTCCAGTAACCGGTCGGTAGAAGTCGCGGAGGTGGCTTTACCGCGCAAAGCGGCGGGATAATAGCCTCTTTTTTTTAAAACCAATATGGCCCGCGCTTCTAACCTGACCATGTGCTCGTTCTGCGGCAAGAGCCATGCCGAGGTGCGCAAGCTCATCGCCGGGCCCGGCGTTTATATCTGCGATAGCTGCATCAACGTTTGCAAGAGCATTCTCGATAAGGAGCTCAATGAGGACGCTCGGCGTCAGTCCTCCAATATCCGCGTACCCAAACCGGCAGAAATCCGGCGCGCGCTTGATCAGTATGTGATTGGCCAGGACATCGCTAAAAAGACGCTGTCCGTGGCAGTCCACAATCACTACAAGCGGGTCCTACAAACTGCGGCGCCAGGCGATGCGTCCGCTGCCTTTCAGCCCGATCCACTTGCGGATGTTGAAATTGAGAAGAGCAACATTTTGTTAATCGGGCCCACTGGCTCGGGCAAGACGTTGCTGGCCAAGACTCTGGCCAGGATCCTGGATGTGCCATTTTGTATTGCCGATGCGACGACGTTGACTGAAGCCGGGTACGTCGGCGAAGACGTCGAAAACATCATTCTGCGGCTGCTCCAAAATGCCGATTACGATGTGAAACGCGCCGAGATCGGGATCGTTTACATTGATGAAATCGATAAGATCGGACGCAAAACCGATAACGTGAGCATCACCCGGGATGTCTCGGGCGAAGGCGTGCAGCAAGCGCTTTTGAAAATTTTGGAGGGCAGTACGTGCAATGTTCCGCCCCAGGGCGGCCGCAAACATCCGCATCAGGAATACATCCAGGTCAATACTGAGAAGATTCTTTTCATCTGTGGCGGCGCATTTATTGGCCTCGACAAAATCATTCAAAAACGCATCGGCCAAAAAGTGATGGGCTTTGGCAGCCCCACCCTCGAAGTGGAGGAAGCATTGCGAAAGCAAGCTATCCGCCACGTGGAACCGGAAGACTTGCTCGCTTTTGGAATGATTCCCGAATTCATCGGACGACTGCCGGTTGTTAGTTCGCTCGATGCGCTAACCGAGGAAGAAATGGTAGCTATTCTCACCGAGACAAAAAACGCGATGGTGAAGCAGTACACGAAGCTTTTCTCAATGGAAGGCGTGCGGTTATCCGTGACAAAGGACGCTTTGCGTGCGCTGGCGGGGCAGGCGGTCACAAAAGGGACAGGCGCGCGCGCTCTGCGTTCACTGCTCGAACGGATCATGCTCGACATCATGTACGATGTGCCGAGTCGCGAAGATATCGCCGAAGTCACAATCAATCGGGCCGTGGTAGAGGGCAAAAAACTACCGCTCATTCGCAAAAAGCAGGACAAGACCGCGGCCTGATTCCGGCGCAGGAAAACGCCAAAACGCCAAACGCCGAACCATCGAACTGCGAATTTGAAATTACGAACAGCGTTCTCGCTGTTCCGGCCTGCCGCGATGATGATCTGATTTCGGCATTGGACGTTGGACGTTGAGCGTTCGACGTTGCTTTTCGATCCTCCATGCGCGTCGCCCTCATCAACACCGGCACCGAGCTATTGCTAGGTGATGTTCAGGACGCGCATCTCGCGTTCATTGCGCGCGAGATTTTTCCGGTGGGTTTACGCACCGAGGAGCGGCGAACGGTTCCTGATACTGAAGCGATTCGGCATACGCTGACCGAATTATTTCCGCGTTGCGAAATTCTTTTCGTGACCGGTGGTTTGGGCCCAACCGGCGATGACATCACGCGAGAAATGGTTGCAGATGTACTTGGATTAGAACTGTGTCAGGATCCGCAATTACTGAGTTCCCTCCAGCAGAGGCTTCAAACGCGCGGAATCAAATGGGGTTCGGGCATTGCTCGTCAGGCCGATGTCCCGGCGGGCGCCCAGGTTCTCCCAAATGAAAACGGAAGCGCACCGGGATTCTATTTGAAGGCGAATATCAATCCGCGCATTCCGTCGCCACACGTTTTTGTTTTGCCAGGGCCGCCCCGCGAGCTTCAGCCGATGTTTCGGAAATACGTTATGCCGATCTTGCGCTCGATCGTACCAAATTCCGCGATCGAGCAACGCGTCTATAAGATCTCTGGGATGGGCGAATCGAATGTCGAGCAAGCAATAGGCGAAAAAGTTCTGGCGATTCCCGGGATTGAGCTCGGCTACTGCGCGCGCCCCGGAGAAGTGGATGTGCGCATTATCGGAAATCCGGAGGCGATCCAACAGGCGGATGTCATCATCAGATCCGCGCTGGGACGCTCGATTTTCTCTACAGTGGACGAAACGTTGGAGGAAGTGGTCGTCAAACTGCTCAGAAATCGCAATCAAACATTGGCGATCGCAGAATCGTGCACTGGTGGATTGATTGCGAACCGGATTACGAATGTGCCGGGCGCGTCGAGCGTTTTTCTTGCTGGCTACGTTTGTTACGCTGATCAGGCCAAGATCGACATGTTGGACGTGGATCCAAAGCTCATCAGAGCGCATGGCGCAGTGAGCGAGCCGGTCGCGCGCTCGCTCGCCGAACATGCCCGCGCCTGTGCAGGCTCCAATTATGTTCTTGCAACAACTGGAATTGCCGGGCCGACCGGTGGCTCAGCGGAGAAACCAGTGGGAACGGTTTACGTTGCGCTGGCTTCACCAGACGAAACGATCGCGAAGAAATTCTTTTTCCCGACTGATCGCGAGACGTTTAAACAACTTACCGCGCAGGCGGCGTTTGATCTTTTGCGACGGAAAATACTTGCTACAACCTAATTGCTCTTGTCATGTCGAGCGAAGTCGAGACATCTCTTGCTGTCTAATATCCGAGATTCCTCGACTTCGCTCGGAATGACAGGCCGGAGATGTTAGTAGTCGCCCACGTCTACAGGCGTGCCGACTTTCACGTAATCGTAAAATAATTTTGCGCCATCGGCGGATTGGCGGATGCAGCCATGCGAAGCGGGATAGCCGGGCAAAACTCCGACGTGCATGCCTACGCCGTCTTCGGTCAAACGCAGGAACCATTTCATCGGCGCGCCAGCGAAGTGCGTGCCGCTCGGAGCCGAATCGATGCGGGCGCTGACTCCGCCGCGTACCACGCGTCCAGACCCGTCCACAAAGTCGCCGTACAGACTGGAGTGATGATTCGGGTCTTTCTCAAGCACGTGCTTGTGGCCCGTGGGCGACTCGTGCCCGCGTCTGCCAGATGAAATCGGACCATCGGCCACGATTTCGTCGCCGATCATGAGGTAAGCCCGCTGCTTTGGAATCGAGACGACGATGCGCGTGTTGTCCTGCGTCGCCTGTTTAAGTAAAGACTGATTCACCTTCAATGGTGCCTGCTTGCTAATAAGGGCCGACGCTTTGCGCATTGGTTGTGGCGTCGGCCTTGGTTGTTTCGGTCCGAAGAGGCGGAACTGACCGTTGATTGAATAGGTAAAAACAGCCAGCAACAGCGCGGACGCCAGTATGGAAATTTTTACCCGCATAATTAGCGGCCACTGTAGCTGCTTACGCGCCGAATCCAACCCGCTAACCATCGTGATTCGTGCCGTGCGACTGGAGCGTTGTGCACGCGTCGCGTCAATATCGCCTTTGCAGCGCCCGAGAATTCATCAACTGCAGTAGTGTCAGACGTACCATGCATGCTTTCGAGGACTTGGAGCAAGCCCCATCCCTGGCCTTGATAACGCTCCGTGCGCAGGACGCCTTCCCCTTTAAAGTTTACGTAATCGACAAGGGCGTAGCAGCCCTGTGGGGTTCTCGCGAGGCGCTCAAACTGTTGCTGTACATTGGCTCGATCGGCAGGCGCCGCTTCAGCGAGCATTTTAGGAAGCGCGCCCTCTAACCGGGCAATAAGGAATTCGGCCTGAAGATCGATCGTATCGGCGAGGAACTGGCGTAATTGATTCATCTCTGCTGTGTGTTGCGCTCGAAGAAACTCTGCACGCGAGTTCCACGGACATGGTTGTTCTCCGCCTCGCAAGAGCCATGTTGGCAATTTCGCGCTACGTTTTGAGATGAAACCTACGACTTTGGGAAAACTTTCTTCAAACGGGCCGCGGCGTCCCTTCGGATACCAGATGAAATGGCGGATGCCGAGCGACGCAAAGTCTTCGCCTTCATTCCATGCGGTGAGCCCGAAAATCGTTCCATTGCATTCGTTTTGCCAGGTTCTTTTGCCGATCCTCTGAACATCAGCATGCGAGAGAGTGATTGCACAAGTTATGTGCGGCCAGAGCGGAATCGTCAGCGTAATGAGCAACGGGACTAAACGATAACAGCGTCTGAATAGCCAGTAATGCTGTCTTCTTGACGGGCGGCATTTATCCATTAGCGTGCGGCTTTCTGCGGCGATAAATTTAACTAGAGTCGGCGCGGAAAATACCATCTTATGAAACACTTTATTCTTATCGTCAGCGCATCCTTACTTGCATTGCCGTTGTTCGGGCAAGAGAAATCACCACAACTCAAAGACCAGAAGGACAAAGTCAGCTATAGCATCGGAATGAATATCGGATTTAATCTGAGCCGGCAGAAGGTGGACATTAACCCCGACATCCTCGCCGCCGGCATTAAAGACGCGATCGCTGGTAAACCGCAACTGACATCCGACCAAGTCAAGGACGTCATGGCACAACTTGAGAAAGACATGGAACAAAAACAGAAGCAAGCCGGCGAGAAAAACAAGACGGAAGGCGCGAAGTTTCTCGAGGAAAACAAAAAGAAGCAAGGGGTAAAAGCAACTGCCAGCGGGTTGCAATACAAAGTCGAGAAAGAGGGAACAGGAGCGCAACCCAAAGCGACCGACATGGTGACGGTAAATTATCGCGGCACCCTGATTGATGGCACTGAGTTCGACAGTTCATATAAGCGCGGGCAACCGGCCACTTTTCCAGTAAACGGCGTTATCAAAGGATGGACGGAAGCGCTTCAACTGATGAAAGTCGGATCAAAATATCAAGTGGTCGTTCCGTCGAACCTTGCATATGGCGAACGTAGCGTCAGCCCGGAGATCGGTCCCAACGCGACTCTGATTTTTGAAGTAGAACTACTGGACGCCAAACCGCCTCCGACAACTGCTCCACAGGCTTCAGCGCCTGCCCCACAGGGCTCTCAGAAAGCTCCGCCGCCGCCTTCGCCATCGCCGAAGAAATAGATCAGCGTGGCGACACTCGCCTCGAAGCTGATTCGCACGGCTTCGGCGAATACGTTTAGCATCATCTTCGGGAGAAGCCGATCCAGGTTGCGCCCGGCGCGGGAAGGTGGAACGCGTTGTCCTCAATGCGTTACCAAAGCAAATGCGGCTTTGGCGCCGAACCTTTCCGTGCTCCTCCTCTGAGGAATAGCAGCTCGCAATCAGCGCGCCGTTGCCGCTTCCCATTGCATTCTGGGCGCGTCGCCCCATAAGTCTTCGAGGCTGTAGAACGCGCGCTTGTCCTGGTGAAAAATGTGGACAACCACTTGCAGGAAATCGAGCACCATCCATTGGCTGGCGGGAAATCCATCAATCGCGACGGGCCGAACCGAATGGTCCTCTCGCAATCGC
>QHOK01000023.1:0-5917 GCA_003218755.1 Verrucomicrobiota bacterium | reverse complement strand
GAAATGCCGCGCAAATCCAGCACAACGATGTTTTCCGCCTTTTTGTTCGAGGCGAGCTCGGCGCAGGTTCTTGCTAAGTTTTCCGGCGTTATTTCGATTGCTCCGTGTAAAGTTTCTCGCGACGGATGATTTCTTCCACTGCTGGCGGTACCAGATAGCGAATTGACTGGCCGGAGGCAACTCGCGTTCTTATTTCCGTCGCGGAGATGTCGATTTTGCGATCAATAACGCGATAAGAGTGTGTAGGTGGCTGGCCAGTGCGATCGAGAACAATCAAATGGACCATTTTTTCCAACTCGGCAAAGCGATGCCATTTTGTGAGCCTCTCCACGTTGTCTTCACCAATCAAGCAGTAGATCGCCGTATCACTGTTGCGTCGCCGAATCTGCTCCACGGTATCAATTGTGTAAGACGGTGGCGGGCGACGCAGCTCGCAGTCGTCCACCGCAAACTTCGGCTCGCGTTCAATTGCTGTCCGCAACAGTGCTAATCGTATTTCGCCGCTCGCAACGGGAGCCGCCTTTTTGAGAGGGGAAATCGCCGCCGGCACAAAGATTACCTTGTCGAGGCCCAGCGTCTCGAGAGCGTCGCGAGCAAGAAGCAAATGCGCATGATGAACGGGATCGAACGTGCCGCCGTAGATCGCGATCTTTTTCAATGTCCAACGCTCAACGCTTACCGCTCAAACCTCAAGATTCAACACTATCCTGTCATGTTGAGCGAAGCGAAACATCTCTAATTTGAGATTCTTCGCTTCGCTCAGACTGACAGCCGTTGAATATTGAGCCTTGAGCGTTAATCTGTGCGGCTCATGAAAGGCGATTCGCTGGGTCAACTGGTCATGACTGGTGTGCCCGGCAAAGAACTGGACGCAAAAACGGCGGAGCTGTTCCGGCGGGTACAGCCGGGTGCGTTTATTCTGTTCGGCCGCAACATAGAGACCCCCACGCAACTCCGGAACCTCATCGATGACTTGCGCGACCTTAACGACGTCGAACCGATCATCACCATCGATCAGGAGGGCGGTCGCGTTTCGCGATTGCGCTTAATCGGCAACGAACCGCCGAACGCGCAGCAACTCCGAGATAAGGACGACGTCGATTTGATCAGGCGTCACGGCAATATCACCGGGCGTTTGCTGCGCTTTTTCGGCTTCAATTTGGATTTGTGCCCCGTGCTCGATATTTCGTTTGACGACGATGCCGACAACTCGTTGCGCGGCCGTTGCTACGGGAAGACCGCCGACGAAGTCGTTCGAAATGCCGGCGCATTTAACGAAGCGATGAGAGGGCAGGGGATCGCGAGCTGCGGCAAACATTTCCCCGGCTACTCTGCGGCAACTTCAGATGCTCACTACCAATTGCCGCGGATCGATCGAACACGTGAAGAGCTAGATCAAAACGAGCTCGCCGTTTTCCGACAGTTCATGGACAAGGTCGATAGCATGATGATCTGTCACGGTTGGTATCCGAGTCTCGAACCGGAAAAGACTCCGGCCAGTCTGTCGCGGCGCGTCATCACTGATGTGCTGCGCAAAGAATTTGGGTTCGATGGTCTCGTGATGACCGACGATCTCGACATGGGCGCGATTCTCAATGGATACGGTCTGGAACAAACCATTCGGCTCGCGATCGGCGCCGGAAACGATCTGGCGATGATTTGCCACAGAATTCCCGAGATCGAGACTGTGCACCGGATTCTGGGCGCATTGCCACGCAAGCAAACTGATCGCGCGATGGAGAGCGTGGCGCGCTTTAAGACGAATCTTACGCCGCCGGACAAATTTTCCGAAATCGCGTTTCGCAAGATCGACAATGAAATCTGGGACTTGCGCGTCGCTGTTCTCGGCGAAGAACGCGCGAGGCAGACCACTCCCCAAAACGTCCAACGCTCGCCTGTGGAGATGTTCTGATCTGGAGTGCAGAAAGCGCGTCGGAAAGGCTCAGATCGCCATCTCACGCGTGCCGACGCAGCGCGGTCATGTGCCGGTTGAATTACACCATCTTGACCCGTTTGGCCATTCCACACTATCCTCCGCTCGCATTGCTCGGGCAGGGAGCCGGGCCACGTAATTTAGAATTGGAAGTCGCATCGTGAACGCCAACCAACAAATGCGCGGGAGTATGAGTGCCGAACTTACGATCCGCGGACTGATTATCGGCGTTATCATCACGTTGGTGTTTACTGCGGCCAATGTGTATTTTGGTCTCAAAGCTGGCCTCACCTTTTCAACATCGATTCCCGCGGCGGTGATCTCGATGGCGCTCCTGCGCGGTTTCCGCGATGCCACCGTTCAGGAAAACAACATCGTGCAGACGGTTGCCTCAGCCGCAGGCACACTCTCATCGATCATCTTTGTGCTGCCGGGTTTAATCATGATCGGCTATTGGACCGAATTTCCATTCTGGACTTCGTTTTGGATCTGCGCCCTCGGCGGAATTCTTGGTGTCATGTATTCAATTCCACTTCGGCGGGCGTTGGTGACTACTTCGGATTTGCCGTATCCGGAGGGCGTGGCCTGTGCCGAGGTGCTCAAGGTTGGCAGTAGCGGCGATTCCGAGCACGCTTCTGACATCGAACACGGGCGCGCCGGTCTTCTCGCCGTTTTGTGGGGATCGATCGTTTCCGCCGTGTTTGCGGTGATCGTCGGTACGCAAATTTTCGCAGCGGACGTCGCCCAAACTTTTCGAATCGGCAAGCGCGGCGCGGTCAGCGGCTATGATTTCGCTCTCTCATTCGCGTTATTGGCGATCGGACATTTGGTTGGTCTTTCAGTTGGAATCGCGATGTTGATCGGCGCGCTGATTGGTTGGGGCTGGGGCATCCCGCATTTTTCGGCCATCGCCGGTGATGTCTCGACGGCCGCGGCCACGCTCGCGCAAAGCACTTGGAGTCACAAAGTGCGTTTCGTCGGCGCGGGCGCGATCGGCGTTTCGGCGATCTGGACGCTGCTGAAGTTAGTGAAGCCGGTGGCGAGAGGCCTCGCGAGCGCGATGGCTGCTTCACGCGCGCGCAAAGCGGGCAAAGCCGATACGTTGCCGATCACCGAGCGCGATATTCCAATCGGAATCGTCGGTCTTATCACGCTGGCGTGCATGTTGCCGATCGGGTGGCTGCTCGGTTATTTCGGGAACACCAGCGGCCTCGGTGCGCATCTCCCAACGCTCATCATCGGTGGCGTCACCTATGTCGTGTTGATGAGCTTCTTCGTCTCTGCGGTCTGCGGTTACATGGCGGGCTTGATCGGTTCATCGAATAGCCCGCTCTCGGGCATCGGAATTCTGGTGGTGATTGGCGCGGCATTGCTGCTCGTTATTGGCGTTAAACCGTATGTGCCGGCGGAGGCGAGCAAGTCACTGATGGCCTTCGCGCTTTTTACCACCGCAGTGATCTTCAACGTTGCCGCAATTGCGAACAATAACCTTCAGGACCTCAAGACCGGACAACTCGTTGATGCGACGCCGTGGAAGCAGCAGGTTGCGCTAGTCATCGGTGTCATTGCGGGCGCGTTTGTAATTCCGCCAGTGCTCGATCTCGTGAATCACGCCTACGGTTTCGTCGGTGCACCGGACGCCGAGTTGCGTCCCCATCCATTGCCGGCGCCTCAAGCCGGTCTGATCTCGTCGCTCGCGCAAGGCGTGATCGCCGCGGACATCGATTGGAGCTTGATCCGAATCGGCGGGACGATTGGAGTTGGCATTATTTTGTTGGACGAAATCTTCGCCCGCACGACGAAACACATGCGCGTTCCGCCATTGGCAGTTGGTCTGGGAATTTATCTGCCAACACAGAGCACGTTGATGATTGTCGTCGGCGCGATTGTCGGCTGGTTCTTCGACCAGCGCGCCAATCGCACTCCAAAGCCTGAAGCGACGAAACAGCTGGGCGTGCTGCTCGCGTCGGGCTTGATTGTCGGAGAGAGCATTATCGGCGTCGTCCTCTCCGCGATCGTCGTGTTCTCCGGCAAAGCCGCGCCGCTGGCGTTGGTCGGTCCTGGATTTGAAATGGCCGGGATCATCATCGGCGGTGTTTCGTTCGCGATTGTCGCGTTCGTGCTTTACCGATGGATCTTGCGAATGACGGCGGCGAGATCGGCATGAAACGCAAATGGAACTGGCCGATTTGGGTTGGTCTTGTCGTCACCGTCGGTGGATTGTTGTCTTACGGGTTCTTCGCCCAGTTTCCAATCACCCGCGATTTTCCATGGGCAAATCTTTTGCTCCTTGGAGTTGGCGCCGCGTTGTTGATCTTGGGCCTCTTTCGCGCGTTTGGCCGGCCGCAACTTTATCGCGGTAAGATCTTCGGCTCCATCCTTACAGCGATCGTTCTGTTTCTTTTCGGATTTTTCAGTTACCAAATTTTTTACGTTCTGCACCAGGTTCCGCTCTCCGCTCAAGCGCCGCGCGTTGGCGAAAAGGCGCCCGAATTCACGCTGCTCGATCAAAATGGAAAGCAAGTCGCGCTGGCGGATTTGCTTTCAGGGTCGAGAGTTGTCGTGCTGATCTTCTATCGCGGTTTTTGGTGACCGCTATGCAACTCCGAGTTGCGGAGTTTTCAGCAAAGGCTTGCGGAGTTTGATGCGCGCGGCATCCGGGTCGTCGGTATTAGCGTCGATCCACCGGAGATTAACCGGCGGCAATCGCAAAAACTTAGCTATACCTTCCCGCTGCTTTCCGATCCCAAAGCGGAAGTCATTCGCCGTTATGATGTGTTGCATCCCGGTGCGGGGCCAAAAGGCGCGGACATTGCGCGACCCGCCGAGTTTCTGATCGATTCCAGCGGGATCGTTCGCTGGGTCAACCTGACGGACAACATCGCCGTGCGTGCGCGGCCAGATCAAGTCCTCAGTGCCTTCAATCAAATTGAGCCCGCCGGGCAGTGATTGACGGCGCTCCACTGAATCAATAACTTCAGCGCGCGTGCATTCCGAATTGGAACAACTGCTCATTCTCCAGGATCGAGAACAAAAGATCAGACAGATTGGCATCGAAATTGAGACCGTGCCGCTACGGCGCAAGAGCTTGGAAGCGCAATTGGCGGCAAGCAGGGCGAGCGTGGAAGCCCTTAAGCAAAGATCGCGACAGGTGGAAATGGATCGCAAGAAACTTGAGCTGGACGTTGGGACTCGCACGGAGACGATCTCACGTCTCAAGACCCAGCAATATCAGACGCGCAAAAATGATGAATTTCAGGCAATCGGGCACGAGATCGAGCGTTATGAAAATGAAATTCGAAAAATAGAGGACGACGAGCTCGAATTGATGGTGCTGGCCGACAAGGTCAAGCTGGATCTGACTGAAGAAGAAAAGAAAGCGGCTGCAGCTCAAAACTCGATTGCCCGGCAAACAGCTGACCTCGAGGAAAAATCGAAAGCTTTGGAGTCGCAGCTACAACGATTAACCAGGGAACGCTCCGAGTTGGCCGGAAAAATCGAGGAAGATTTGCTCGCTCGCTTCGAACGTCTTTTCAAAAGCAAAGGAGATGCGGCTATCGTTGCCATCGAGCATGGCGTTTGTACCGGTTGTCATATGAAAGTGACGACTGCCACCGCGTCGCAAGTCAGAGCAGGAAAAGAAATCGTAAGCTGCGAGAATTGCGGCCGGATTCTGTACGACGCGGCGTAATGTGGGAGGGATGTCAGTGTCCCGTTTCTCGCCGTGCTGAGGCCGCTCCCACATTCAGTCACACATTGAACCGAAAGAAAATAACGTCGCCATCGCGCACAACGTAGTCTTTTCCTTCCAGCCGCAGTTTGCCTGCTTCGCGCGCCTCCGCGAAAGAACCGAGCGCGGCCAGGTCCTCATAGTGGATTGTTTCGGCCGCGATAAAGCCGCGCTCGAAATCCGAGTGAATGGTTCCGGCAGCGATGAGTGCCTTGTCGCCCTCGTGAATAGTCCAGGCGCGGGTCTCTTTTTCA
>QHOK01000155.1 GCA_003218755.1 Verrucomicrobiota bacterium | reverse complement strand
CGTGCTGGAGTGATCCTCAATTTTAAACGCTCCAAGCTGGAGTGGGAGAGAATCGTTTTATGAATTTGTGTTCATTGGTGTTCATTCGTGGTTAAAAATGAGAACGGAAAGTTCCGGGAAGCGTAAACGAGTTGTTGTCCTGGGCGCGACCGGCTCGATCGGCGAGAGCGCACTGAAGGTGGCGCGCGACATTCCGGAACGGATGGAAATCATTGGGCTCGCCGCGAACAGCAACGCAGAAAAACTCGCCGCGGCTGCGAATGAAACACGCGCGCCATTTGTTTGCCTCGTCAATGAAACGAAGATCGACATCCTCCGGCGCGCGCTCGAGTACAAGCCGCGAATTTTCACTGGCGAAGAGGGACTGCGTGAGATCGCCTGTCTAACCGATGCCGACATGGTGCTGGTGGCGATTGTCGGCACGGGCGGCTTGCGGCCAGCGCTCGCCGCGATTGAAGCGGGGAAAGATCTCGCCGTAGCGAGCAAGGAAATCTTAGTCATGGCGGGCGAGATAGTGATGCGGGAGGCGGGAGAGAATGGCGTGCATGTTCTGCCCGTGGATAGCGAGCACAATGCGATCTTCCAATGCGTGGAAGGCAAAAGCTCCTTGGACATCCGCCGAATCATCCTAACTGCATCGGGCGGGCCGTTTCGGGAAGCGCCGGGAAAAGATTTCGATTCGGTCACACCAGAACAGGCGCTAAAGCACCCGACCTGGAACATGGGACCGAAGATCACAATCGACTCTGCGACGCTATTCAATAAGGGCCTGGAAATGATCGAGGCGCATTGGCTTTTTGGCGTCGAGATGAACCGCGTCGAGGTCGTCATCCATCCGCAGAGCATCGTTCACTCGATGGTCGAGTTCACAGACGGTTCCACGCTCGCGCAATTAAGCTATTCAAACATGTGCTTCCCCATTCAATACGCGGTGACCTGGCCAGATCGTGTCCCAAACACGCTGCCGCCGCTCGATTTCTCGAAATTATCAAAGTTGGAATTTTTCGCTCCGCGGTATGAGGATTTTCCCGCATTGAATCTCGCACGCCGGGCAGGCGAAACCGGCGGCACATTGCCCGCTGTGATGAATGCTGCGAACGAGATCGCGGTCGCAGCATTTTTAGATCGGCGTATGCGGTTTCCGGACATCTGGCACGTTGTTGAAGAAGTCATGAACCAGCACACGGCCGTTGCGCACCCAAATCTCGATGCCATATTGGAAGCCGATCAGTGGGCGCGCAATGAAGCGCAGGGATGCGTCAAATCGCTAAATCGTTAAGAGAGTTGCAACGGCAGACGCGGTGGCGTGTCCAATCATGACCAGATCACTGATCACTAGTCACTAATGACAATGCTTCTGCACATTATCCGTGTCATTTTTATCCTGGTCGAGGTTCTGCTCCTGTTTAACCTCCTGATTGTCGTACATGAATTGGGTCATTTTCTAGCCGCGCGCTGGCGAGGGCTTTACATAGAAAGATTCGGCGTCTGGTTCGGCAAACCGCTCTGGAAAAAAACGATCAACGGTGTCCAATACTCGCTCGGGTCGCTGCCGTTTGGTGGCTTCGTCGCGCTGCCGCAACTTGCGCCGATGGACATCATCGAAGGTAAGGCGGATATGGACCGCGCGAGGCTGCCGAAAATTTCCGCGCTCGACAAAATCATCGTAGCGGTCGCCGGGCCGTTGTTCAGCCTGCTTCTGGCGCTGTGTTTTGCCGGCGTTGTCTGGGCGGTTGGCCATCCGGTGAGCGAAGCGGATTCAACGACTGTGATCGGTTATGTCATGCCCGACTCGCCAGCCCAGAAGGCTGGTTTGAAACCCGGCGATAGAATCCTCTCGGTTGATGGCAAACCAGTCAGGCGCTTTCTCGGGATGAACGACAGCGTGAGCTGGGATGTGGTTCGAAGCGAAGGCGACAAAATAGCGGTGAAATTCCAGCGAGACGGTAAGGTGCAAACGGTTTGGGTGGAGCCTTACAAAGCGGAGACCCCCGGATGGCGCAGGAAAAGTGTGCGCCAGCTACTCGTTTATCCGGCAGAGACACCAATCATCGACAAAGTAGAGCCGAACACACCGGCTGCGGCGGCGGGGCTGCGTTCAGGCGACATCATTCGAGGATTCAATCAAACACCGATCTACAATCCAATCGCGTTACTGGAATACATCAGCAAACATCCAAAAGATGAGCTTGTTCTTCACGTGGAGCGAGCTAGCGCGAGGTTTGATGTTCGGGTGAAGCCGACACTTCTGCCCACGGGCGGCGAAATGAAACCGCGAATTGGCATTCAATGGGACACGACGGGTATAGTGTCGACGCAACATCCGAATCCAATTGAGCAGGTGTACAACAGCGTCACCAGCACGCTGAAGACCATAAGCGCGGTTGCCTCGCCGAAATCAGATGTAAAGTTGCAGCATTTGAGCGGCCCAGTCGGGATTTGGAACATTTATGTCAGGCTTTTTGAAGCCGAAGGGGGTTGGAAGCTAGCGCTGTGGTTCAGCGTCATCCTCAATGTAAACCTGGCAATTTTGAACATGCTACCGATTCCCGTGCTCGACGGCGGGCACATTGTGTTAGCGCTGATCGAATCGGTGCGGCGAAAACCGGTCAACATGCGTGTCCTGGAAGTTGTTCAGACTAGCTGCGCGGTAGTGATCATTGGTTACATGCTTTACATCACGTTCTTCGACGTGCAGGACCTGCCATTTGTCAGAAAAAAGCTGGACCAGCTAGAAGCAGGATCGGCCGCGAAAAACTCGCAGGCGCCATAGATCTGTAGCGCATTGCGAGCTTGGTCTAGCCTTCGTACATTGCAATTCTCGTGAACTATTGCATTGATCCTCTTCGCTATCATCGCCGCGCTACCCGCGAGGTTAGGGTGGGCAACGTCGGCGTCGGTGGTGATAATCCCATTCGCGTCCAGTCGATGATTACCTGCGATACGATGGACACGGAGGCATCCATCCACCAAACGATCGAGCTGGCAGATGCGGGTTGCGAAATTGTTCGGATCACAGCGCCTACGGTGAAGGATGCGCGCAACCTTGAGAATATCGTGAAGGGTTTACGTGAGCGCGGCTGCGATGTGCCGATAGTCGCCGACATCCATTTCAAGCCCGAAGCAGCAATGGAGGCGGCCAAATGGGTGGAGAAGGTGCGGATCAATCCTGGCAATTACGCCGATTCCAAGAAATTCGTTATCCGCGAATACACCGATGAGCAATACGCATCGGAGTTGCATCGGATTCGCGAGAGGTTTTCGCCCCTTGTCGATCTTTGCAAGCAACGGGGGATCGCCATGCGTATCGGGACAAACCACGGCTCGCTTTCTGATCGCATTCTGAATCGGTACGGCGACACGCCACTGGGAATGGTAGAAAGCGCTCTCGAATTCGCGCGGATCGCGCGCGATCTTGACTATCACGATTTCATTTTCTCAATGAAAGC
>QHOK01000022.1 GCA_003218755.1 Verrucomicrobiota bacterium | reverse complement strand
GCCGCGCCCGCTGTATCACTGACCCAATCGGCAGCAAAGGTCGCGCATTTGTTTTCAAGCATGGCTGCTCGCAAATCGTCGCTGACGCATCTGTGATCAAACGCCAGCTTGTAGAGGAACATCGAGTTGATCCCGCAAAAATTGAGGTCATCGGTTCAGCTGTCGATCTCGAAAAATTCAAGCCGCCTCGCGACGGGACGAAATTCCGCCGTGAAATCGGCGTCGGCGACAACATTCCGCTCATTGGGAACGTAGGCATGATTCGGCCCGACAAAGGCCAGCTCGTTCTGGTTGAAGCGGCCCATCTCGTTTTGCAGAAGCGTCCTGATGCCCGCTTCGTCATCGTGGGCCAGGGCACGGGAATTTTGAAACGCGGCATCAACGTACGGAACGCTATCGATCAGGCCAGATTGGCCGATAAAATCATTATGGCAGGGTATCGCTGGGACACGCCGGATGTTTACGCGGCGTGCGACATGATAGTGATCGCTTCGCTGCGCACCGAAGCGTCACCGATTGTCTTACGCGAAGCTTTCGCCAGCGGCCGTCCCGTAATCGCCACAAAAGTAGGCGACATTCCGGAGATCATTGAGAATCGCCAAAATGGTCTGCTCATTCAACCGGGTGACAGTCAGGCGCTGGCGGCTGCGATCCTGGAATTTATTTTTGATCCAAAACTGGCAACGCACTGCGCAGCGAACGGCCTTCGCTACGCAACCGAGCATTTTTCGTTCGATAAAATGATGGAGGCAAAGCTGCGCGCCGATTTTACGCTGAGTCCAACAAATGCTGAAGGCAATCCTGCTTCCGCTGGGTGTATCGAGCGGCGAGGTTCGCCGCGCCAGTCCGCACAGGAGCTCCGCGGCTAGAAAGATATCAGGTCCTCGAGGATCTCGCGCATATGGCGAATGGGTAGCGAATAATGTCCTGCGTCGTCAATGAAACGCGCGTTGCAGTCGGGCAATCGCTTCGCGAGTTCTTCCGCCAGGTGAACTGAGAAAGCCCGATCTTGCTTTCCATGCCACAGTCGAACCGGAACGCGCACATCTTCAATGGCAAACCCCCACGGCTGCGCGTAAATCTGGGCATCCGCCATGACTCCTTCAGCCGAAGCTCGCCATGCGCGTCGCTGGCTTTCAAAAATAGCTTCGAACGCTGCTGCGTCGCGTAAGCTTTCAGCGTCGCACGGCCGCAACAATAGCATTTTTAAGAGCAGCGGACGAAGACGGATCGGGGGCCGCAATGACAGAACCGGCCGTGCCAGATAGAAGAATGTTCGCAAAAGTCGCGGTCGGGTTCGATGTAGTGCCATCATCCACCGATAAAGCGGGAGCAAGCCTTCGGTGTCCGTAAGTTCCGCAAGTGGAGGAGCACCACCGACTATGGCGATTGCCCGCACTCGTTGTGGCAACGCCGCGGCCGTTGCGTAAGCGTAGGGTGCCCCGCCAGAGATCGCGAGCATTCGAAATTCGCCGATGTCGAGATGGTCAGCGATTCGTTCCACAAGGCGCGGCCAATCGGTCAACTTGCGATCGGGCTGCAAGCTCGAGCCACTAATGCCCGGCCGATCAGGTGAAATGATGCGAATACCGAGGTCGCGCGCTGGTTCATCTGCGAGTCGTGCCATGGTGCGTGAGCTCGGCCAACCGTGGCAAAATATCACCGGCACTCCATTCGCGTCGCCGTATTCATCAAGAGCGATGACTTCAGCGCCTTCGAGTTCAATCAACTTTTCCCGATGCATATTCTAAAAAGGGGTGGCCGTTTTTTTGCCGCTTGTATTGCAAGCCTCCAATCTGTAGTCCAGAGTGTACTGCGAATAGCGCGCGGTGGCCTTTCGCAGTGTTGGTTATGAACGATTACTCAGAACCTCGCCCGGGAAAAATCGAAGTGCATGGCAACGGAATTGGCGCGCCATCACCGGAGGAGGTCGAGAAACGGGCAAGAGAAATTGCGATGATCGACGAGCGCAACCCTGAGGAATTTACCGAGGCTGATTGGAAGCAGGCACGCCGGGAATTGATGGGCGAAGAGAACAATACACCGCCCGAGGAAACTCCCGATAATGCCGATTTGACGGAAGAGTGGACCGTGGTCGCCAGCTCCAAAGGTCATCGCGTGCCGCGTCCCGTTACCGACGAAGAGGAAACGGTCGGGGAGCATCTCGTGATCGACGGCCTCGAGGAAGCAGCTCACGACCAAATGCTCGAAGCGCGTCGGGAAGAACTCGAACAAGAGGGAGAAATTCTTTGAGCTTGGCCCCAGCCGATGCCGCCACCAACATAGTGTCGGCGAAACAATCTCATTTTCACCCGAGTCAAGCACGCGTTGAACGCTTGCTGGCTCGTTTTCATCAGATTAGGAATTTCACGACTACGCTGTGCACCGGCCTTGAACCAGAAGATTATGTCGTGCAATCGATGCCCGACGTAAGCCCGACCAAGTGGCACCTCGCCCATACCACCTGGTTCTTCGAGACGTTTATGCTCAAAAAGTTTGTCCCTGGTTACCGGGCGGAAATTCCAGATTACGCCTATCTTTTCAATTCGTACTACAATGCGGCCGGTGACATGCACCGGCGCGATCTGCGCGGATTAATTTCCCGCCCAACAGTAAGAGAGGCACAGCGCTACCGCGCGTCGATCGATTCGCATATCGACGATCTGCTTTCCGATGCCGACGAAAAACTGCTCAATGAAATCGAACCCATCCTCGTTCTGGGCATTCATCATGAACAGCAACATCAGGAACTGCTAATCACCGACATCAAGCACGTGTTCGCGCAAAATCCGCTCTATCCTGTTTTTCGAGCGAAGAGGATCGACGCTGCCCCTGCGAAGACCATGCCGATGCACTTTCTCGACTTCGAAGAGGCAACCGTCGCGATTGGCCATGATGGTCGCGGATTCGCTTATGACAACGAAGTGCCGCGGCATCAAGCGCTGGTTCCCACGTTTTCACTCGCATCACGGCAGGTAACGAACGGCGAATACATCGCATTCATCGAAGATAATGGTTACACGCGACCGGAATTTTGGTTGTCGCTCGGATGGATGACGGTGAACGAACAGCGCTGGCAAGCGCCGCTTTACTGGACGAAACGCGACGGCGTTTGGTGGCACTTCACATTGTCAGGTTTTCGTCCTGTCGATGAATCCGAGCCGGTGACGCACGTGAGTTATTTCGAAGCCGATGCGTATGCGATCTGGGCGGGCGCGCGCCTCCCGACAGAGTTTGAATGGGAGCGCGCTGCATTGGATTGTCCGGTCGAAGGAAATTTTGTCGAAGACGAACATTTTCATCCACGCGCATTGTTTTCAGGAGACGATCGACACCTTCACCAAATGTTTGGGAATGTTTGGGAATGGACGCGCAGCGCCTATTCGCCTTATCCCGGTTATCGCGCAGCTCCGGGCGCGCTCGGTGAATACAATGGGAAATTCATGTGCAATCAATACGTGTTGCGTGGTGGCTCCTGCGCCACATCACGGAGCCATATCCGCCGCACCTATCGCAATTTCTTTCAACCGGAAAAACGCTGGCAGTTTACAGGCATCAGACTCGCACGCGACACGCAATGAATCGGTAGCGCGCGACCGTCGGGCGCGCCGCTCCGCTTCCAATCTCACAATGGCCGGAGATTCCTTAACCGCCCCGCAGCAGATTTCCACGCTAGAATCGTCGGATTTTCTTGCAGACGTTATTGCCGGGCTTTCCAGCAGTCCGCGTACGCTTCCATGCAAATATTTTTACGATGAACGGGGAGCGATGTTGTTCCAAAAAATTTGCGAGCTGCCAGAATATTACATCACCCGGACCGAGATCGACATTCTGGATCGAAACCGCACGGAGATCGCATCGCAGCTCGGACCGAATGTCGAGCTCATCGGACTCGGCACCGGCGCTGGCACAAAGACTCGTATTTTGGTCGAAGCGCTCATGGACCCTGCCGTTTATATCCCTGTTGATATCTCGGAGAAGCAACTGCGTGAATCGACTGCTCTTTTCCAGAAAATTTTTCCCGACCTGGAAATCCTGCCCGTTTGTGCCGACTACCTGCAGCCGGTCGTGCTGCCTACACCAAATCACAAACCTGCCCGCAATGTCGTTTATTTTCCCGGATCGACCATCGGCAACTTCGAACCGAATGAAGCTATGGAATTCTTACGTCGGATCGCCAATGTTTGCCGGGAAAATGGCGGACTGCTCATCGGCGTTGATTTAAAAAAGGATCAGGATGTGATCGAAGCCGCTTACAACGACCGCGCTGGGATTACTGCGCAGTTCAATTTGAACTTGTTAGCGCACATGAATCGCGAAGTGGGCGCAGATTTCGATCTGGATCAATGGCGGCATCGAGCCATCTACAATTCGAGTGCCGGTCGCATCGAAATGTATCTCATCAGCGAGGTCGATCAGTTTGTTTATCTTGACGAACACAAGTTCCATTTCCGTCGGGGTGAAAAGATCACCACGGAGTATTCCTACAAATACGCACCGGAAGGATTTGCGGCGCTCGCGGGCAAAGCCGGATTCGAGTTTGTTCGAATGTGGACTGACAATGCGCGGCTGTTTGGCGTTTTCTATTTCATGGTCACAACGTGAGGCAGACAATCCTGTCTGCAGGTAGCGCGTTTGCAGACCGAGAACTTGCAAGCAGGATTGCCTGCATCACTCGTCAGCAATGAGCGCGCTGATTCGACTCACCGACGTAAGTAAACGCTACGGGGATGCAGCGGCGTTGCTCCCGACCAATCTCGATATCGAGCGCGGCAAGACCACCGTGCTTATCGGTCCGAGCGGGTGCGGCAAATCAACTTTGCTGCGCTTGATCATTCACCTGATCGAGCCGGATTCTGGGTCAATCACCTTCGACGGTGAACCGATTAGCACCGACAACATTGACGCCTTGCGGCGCCGGATCGGTTACGTGATTCAGGAGGGCGGCCTGTTCCCGCATCTAACCGCGCGCGCCAATGTTCTTTTGATGACGCGCCACGTTGGAAAATCCCAGGAGGAAATGCACGGGAGGCTCTTGGAATTATGCGAACTAACAAGATTTTCCGATCAACTGCTCCCGCGATACCCTGTCGAGCTTTCCGGTGGCCAGCGGCAGCGTGTCAGTTTGATGCGCGCTTTGATGCTTTCTCCGCAGTTGTTGTTGCTCGATGAACCGCTCGGCGCACTGGATCCGCTCGTACGTGCTGCGTTGCAAAAGGATCTCAAGAAAATTTTCGCGCGCTTACAGCAGACGGTGCTGTTCGTCACTCACGATTTAGCGGAGGCCATTTATTTCGGCGATAAAATCGTGCTCATGAACGAAGGCCGCATCGTGCAAAAAGGTTCGGTAACAGATCTCCGCGAGAAACCGGCCGAACCATTCGTTTTGGAATTCATCAACGCGCAACGCGGAGTCGTTCTCACATGAATTCGGTTCGCCCCGCACTGGTAGGGCGCGGCCGCCGGGCGCGCCGCGCGCGGCCCATCGGCCGGTTTTTACTATTGTTAATTCTTTTCGCTTCGATCTGTACCGCAAATGGAAATCCAGTCATCATAGGTTCAAAGAAGTTCACCGAGTCTTATGTGCTGGGGGAAATCGCCAAACGCACGTTAATGGACCCGGGAATTCCAGCGGAACATCGCCAGGGCATGGGCGGTACGATTATTCTCTGGCAAGCGCTTCGCGGCGGACAAATCGATGTCTACCCGGAATACGCCGGGACAATTACCCAGGAGATTCTAAAGAGCGATCGGTCGTTGTCGCTCGACCAAATTCGCGAATCGCTCGCAAAATTTGGCGTCGGAATGACGGAGCCTCTCGGGTTCAACAATACATATGCGCTGGTGATGCGACACAGCGAAGCGCAACGCCTCGGCGTGCGCACAATCAGCGATCTTCGAAGATACCCCCAGCTTAAGATCGGGCTCACGCATGAATTTTTAGACCGTCAGGATGGCTGGTGGCCGTTGCGCGAGCGTTACGCGCTCCCCCAGCAGAACGTGATAGGCATCGACCACGCGCTTGGTTATGCCGCGCTCGCAAACGGATCAATTGACATAAAAGATGCTTACTCGACCGATGCAAAGATCGAACAAAACGACCTCGTCGTTCTCGAAGACGATCTTCAGTTTTTCCCAAAGTATGAGGCGGTGTTTTTGTTCCGACTGTCGATACGCGGGGATGCAATTGCTGCATTGCGACGCTTGGAAGGAACGCTGGACGAGAGACGAATGATTCGTCTCAATGCGGAGGCGGAGCGCACAAAAAATTACACGAGAGCGGCAGACCTCTATTTTAACCGAGGTGCGGCATCAGCAAACAGCGTCGGCGACTCGTTTCCGCAGAAGCTGGCACGCTGGACACTTCGTCATCTACAGTTGGCTGGATTTTCGCTGTTGCTCTCTGTGATCTTCGGAATTCCGCTTGGCATCATTGCCAGTCGCGGTGGACCCATTGGCCAGCTCATCATTGGTTTTGCCAGCGTCGTGCAGACGATTCCGTCGCTCGCCTTGCTAGCTTTGCTTGTTCCTCTTCCCTTCTTCGGAATTAGTGTTCGCACTGCTATCGCCGCGCTTTTCCTTTACGGGTTGCTGCCGATTGTGCGGAACACCGCAACCGGCCTGCAGGATATCCCGCGATCGTTACGCGAATCCGCAGTTGCTTTGGGACTCAGCCCGTTTGTCCGGCTTTGGGAAATTTATCTGCCGATGGCGTCGCGCTCGATCCTCTCCGGAATCAAAACCAGCGCCGTGATCAATGTGGGGACTGCAACACTCGCGGCATTGATTGGAGCCGGAGGCCTGGGCGAACCGATCTTAAGCGGCCTTAACTTGAACGATCACGTAACAATCCTTGAAGGCGCGATTCCAGCAGCTGTACTGGCGTTATTTGTGCAATGGTTTTTCGATTTGCTCGATCGCGTCCTGATTCCAAAAGGATTGCGGCTGTAATCGCGCAATCAAAGTGGAGGGCGAAGCTTTGCGAACGCCCGGGCTCACGGAGTTCGCCCCTCCATTAGTTCGAAATGCGATGTAAGATACTAACATGGCTATTGCGTCAATTAATCCCGCGACGGGCGAAAAGCTGAAAGAGTTTTCGTCTTTCGATGACGCAGAAATCGAGAAACGACTGAGCCGCGCCGAAAAGGCATTCAGGAAATATCGCCGAACAACGTTCACCGATCGCTCGGTGCTTTTGGAGGCTGTGGCGGAGTTGCTTTTCCAGGAAAAGGAAAAGTTCGCGCAGATCATCACGCTCGAGATGGGGAAGCTGTTTCGCGCTTCCGTAGAAGAAATTGAGAAATGCGCGCGCGGCTGCCGGTTCTACGCCGAGAACGGAGAACGATTTTTGGAGGACGAAGCGGCGCAGACCGACGCCGCTGAAAGTTACGTGCAATATCAACCGCTCGGACCCGTGCTCGCCATCATGCCGTGGAATTTTCCCTTCTGGCAGGTATTTCGATTTGCCGCGCCGGCATTAATGGCGGGCAACGTCGGACTGCTGAAGCATGCGTCCAATGTCCCTCAGTGTGCGCTCGCCATTGAAGAAATCCTTTGCCGCGCCGGATTCGATGACGGGGTTTTCCAAACGCTGCTTATCGAGCCGGAGCAGGTGGAAAAGGTAATCATCGATCCGCGCGTGAAAGCCGTGACGCTGACGGGCAGTGAAAAAGCCGGCAGCGCGGTGGCGAGCACGGCCGCGCGCGAGATTAAAAAAAGCGTGCTCGAGCTCGGCGGTAGCGATGCATTCATCGTGATGCCGAGCGCAGACTTCGAGCGCGCACTGAGGACTTCGGTCAAGGCGCGCACGATCAACACTGGCCAATCGTGCATCGCTGCGAAGCGATTCATGATCGCGGATCAGATTTACGACGAGTTTCTCGACCAGTTCGTTGCGCACATGCGCGCGCTGAAGGTTGGCGATCCCATGGATCCGGAGATTGATATCGGGCCACTCGCGACGGAACAGATCCTGCAAGGCGTGCACGATCAGGTCCAGAAAACGATTGCGGCAGGCGCAAAATTATTGACCGGCGGCAATCGCATTCATGGCCCGGGATTTTTCTACGAGCCAACTGTCCTCGTCGATGTGCCGAAAGAATCGCCCGCGTGCAGCGAGGAGGTATTCGGCCCCGTCGCATCCATTTTTCGCGTACGCGATGCCGACGATGCGATCGATCTCGCAAACGATACCACATTCGGTCTCGCCGCCAGCGCGTGGACGAACGATCCCGAGGAACAGAAACTGTTCACGTCTGACTTGGATACTGGAATGGTTTTCATCAACGCAATGGTCGCGTCCGATCCCCGCCTGCCATTCGGCGGCGTGAAGCGCTCTGGTTTTGGACGCGAACTCGGCGCCGCCGGGATTCGCGAGTTCACCAACACGAAGACGATTTGGATTTCCTGAAAAATAGAGCCCAAATCAATGATTCACCAACTCCAGGAAACACCGCCATAAAAGGAGCGCCCGTCTCCGGGATGAAAAATCTCAGGATTCGGTTCCGTGCGCGCGTCCGCGATCACATCGATAGAAGAAGCGTAGCGCTGGTTCGTTAGGTTTTTGCAATCCAAAAAAACTGAGAATCCGTTGGTCCGTCGAAATCCAGCTCGGAACCCAAGCACGGCATAACTATCCGTAAAGAGCGTGTTCGCCTGATCCACCGGGTACCGCGAGAGGCTACACTGCAGATTTGGGCCGGCATAAAAACCAATCGGGGTTTCGTAAAGCAGTTGCGCTTCATAAACATGAATTGGGATTCCGGCGATGCGGTTGTTGCTGTAAACAGGATCGTCATCGAAATGAAAATCGTTTAGCGTATAGGTCTGATCGAACGACAAGCGATCGCCTGCACGATTCCCTTGCTTTCGAATCAAGATTCCCTGAAGCAATTCCAGCTCCAGGCTCGCTTCGATTCCCTGGTGAATCGAGTGACGGACGTTTGTGGCGCCGATGTCGCCCCCCAAGGCATTGTTGAGTTCGAGCAATTCATCCCGGAGCCACGCTCGATACAAGGATAACTCCCACTGAATCCGCGAATATTCCCCGCGCGTGCCAATCTCGATGATCCAGGCGTGTTGTGGCTGCAACGGCGTGTAAACAGCGCTGGAATCCGGGCCTTCAGAAAACTCCACCAGATTATCGAAAGAAGGCGGTTGCCAACTCCGGCTGAAATTGACGAACGCTTGCGTTTCACCGTTGATTTCGTAAATCGCGCCGAGTTTTGGGTTGAATCCAAAAAAATCCTGACGATGCGATTGATTTCCGACCGCCTCGGTGACGAACTGATCCAGGAAACGTCGCTCCGCGAAAATCGCCTGCGCGCCAACGAGGATCGATAATTGCGGCGCGACATAAAACTGATCCTCGAGATAGAAGGGAACGTTTATCGAAATCCCCTCTCCTCTCCCGGTCGTTGCGCCTGGATGCCCGAAAATATTTGCGTAATTTTGCGTATGCTCGTCTTCGACCTGGGGGCTTACGCCGATTGTAAGAATATTTCGTTGGCCAAGCAGTTCGTGGCGCGTAACGAAATTCAGGTTGCCGCCGAGGTTATCCGAATAAAACATTTCGATTCCCTGGTGAAAATCCGGCGAAAACAATCCGCGGTTCTCGAAATCGCGATGAAACCAGAACGCGCCGGCATCGAACTGAATCTCGTCGGTTCGAATGCTTAGCTTATCGGCCAGCCGAATGTACTCCCAATGTTTGTTCCAATCCTGTGGGATCGCCAGCGGATTCGCCTGCCACGGAGCGTTTTCCATTCCCGATTTTGTCAGGCCGCCAGACAGATCCCGGTCGAGCCGATCCAGCGTGAGATAAAATCGATTCTCGACGTGGTCGCTGAACTTGTAACCGAGATCAGCAAAAAGGATTTCTGTGTTCTCACGGCTATGCTCACGAAAGCCCTTGCGCGCTCGGAACCCAATCGCGCCAAATTCATCGAACTGCCCTTCCACCGCGCCGCCGCTCATGTCGCCACGGAAGAAGCCCTAACTTCCCCCTTCAAGCCGGACTTGGAATGGCGCCGCATCGTATCCGGTAAGCGGCACGAGATTGATTGCCCCGCCAAGTGTCAGCGCGCCGTATTTGAGTGCATCGGCGCCCCGAAAGACCTCTGCCTGACTGAGCGCGGCGACATCAAAATCCTCGAGAACGCTTTCACCATCCCCTTGGTTGAAGTTCAAGCCGTCGAGTAAAAACATTACTCCAAGCGGCTCATCTTCAGATGTGATTCCGGATCCTCGAATCGAAATCTTGGAAACTTCAGCGCCGTTTTCCGACTGAAGGAAAACGCCGGGGGTTCGTTGCAGCAAATCTTCGAAGTTTGACGCTCGTCCGAGTTTCATGTCATCGGTCGTCTTGACTGTGAAGGCTCCCGGAACTTGGGTTTTCTGTTTTGCAGATTCCTCCGGTGACACCGAAGTAAGGGACCCAGTCGCTTCTCCAATGACCGTTACTTCCGCCGTCTCCGCCGAGTCATTTGAAGCCTCGGCCCCCTGCGCGGTTTGAATTCCGATTACTGAAACTGTGGTGATCGCAAGAACGCTCCAACGTCGCCACATCGAGTTCCAATCAATTCCTCACCGGAAGTTGCTTCACAAATCGCCACCCGTTTCGCTCGTAACCGAGCGACTCGTAAAACGTGTGGGCATCTTCTCGAGTAAGCCGTGTATCCAGGGAAACGCGCCTGATTCCTCTTTGAGCGAAATCTTTCTCCACCGTTGCAATTAACGCACGGCCAATTCCGCGGCGGCGCGCAGTGCTCGCTGTCACTAGGGCAAGAATTCGCCCGGACGCATCGTTATGCTCATAGCTTGGATACGTGAGCGTGCCGATCATTCCGCAGATGCAGCCATCCATGGTCGCGACAAAGGTCTTGTAGCCCGGGTTGGACAAAATCAACTTTAGGCGCGTCTCCATTTCTGTGCGCTTGGTTTCATAGCCGAGTTCGCACATCAGCGCGGCAAGCTCCGCGGCGTCGTCCAATTCCGCATCACGAATCCAGCATCTGGCAGCCCGCATTTATTCAACGGCTCTCAATCGCGGCAATAACTGCTCCAGAATCGTCGCGACCGATTCGTCAACGCTCTGCTGATCCGTATGAACCACAATTTCGGGGTCCTCCGGAGCTTCGTAAGGTGCGTCAATGCCGGTGAATTCACGGATCTGTCCAGCCCGCGCTTTTTTGTAGCTATCTCGCGCGCGCGGCTTCGGTCCATCCGATAAGGCGAAATGAAGGCGGTGATCACTACCGTGCCGGCGTCCGCCATGAGTTTCGCTACTTCGCTTACGCGGCGGATATTCTCTACACGATCGTCCGGCGAGAACCCCAGATTGGAGTTCAAGCCGTGCCTGATGTTGTCGCCATCGAGCACGTAAGTATTCATGCCGTGATGGAACAGGTCGCGTTCGATTGACTGCGCAATGGTCGATTTTCCAGCGCCTGAAAGTCCGGTCAACCAAACAACCGCTCCCCGATGGCCCGTACGCACTGCGCGTTCGCGAGCTGTAATTTTTTCCTCCGTCCAAAAGATATTCTTGCTCTTTGCGACGGTTCGATCCGTGTAAACGCCACCGAAAATTGTGCCGCCACCGCAGATTTGTCCGTCGTCGATGATAACAAAGCGTCCGAGATTCGGAATCCGGTCGTGATTATCTATGACGAGTGCCGCGCGGGTTTGAATTGTAACTCTGCCAACATCGTTTCGGTCCAATTGTTCGCGTCGGTCGCTCTTACTCTCCAGCGTCGATGAATCCATCACCTGTTCGATAGAAACGATCTGACATTTCACCTGCTGCGTCGCGAGACGCAGGTCGTAAAAATGCCCCGACCGCAGCGGTTCGCGCACGATCCAAAATAGATCTGCATGAAAACGATTTGTCTCGATCGGAGTTTCATTTTGGTGCGACGCTACATAGCCGCGTTCGACAAAAATCTGTTCGGTCAGAGTGATGCCGATCGAATCTTCAGCTACGGCGGGTCCGTTTGCCGGCGCGTTCCAACGCTCGATCGCAGCGACCACTGATGACTTATTTGCCGGCGAAAATACCAGCTGGTCCCCCACCCTGAGAGTACCGGTCTCGATTCGGCCTGCAATGATCCGCCGTCCGTCGAAGCGATAAACATCCTGAACACAAAACCGCAGTGGAAGATCCACATCGGGCTTGTGCGGCTCCAGCAAATCGAGCGCCTCGAGAACGCCTGCGGCACAATACCATTTCATTTTCATACTCGCCCGCGCGACGTTCTCACCCTCCTTGGCCGACGCCGGAATAAATGTCCGCGCGTCCAATCCGAGTTCTTGAAGAAACTTCCGGTACTCTTGTTCGATCTCCCGAAATCGTTTCTCGGAATAATTTATTAGGTCCATCTTGTTCACCACCACAATGACCTGCCTGATGCCAAGCATGCCGAGCAGATAAGCATGGCGGCGGCTCTGTTCGCGCACGCCTTCGTCCGCGCCGATTACGAGGATCGCTGCGTCCGCCCGCGACGCGCCCGTGATCATGTTCTTTAAAAATTCCTTGTGCCCAGGCGCATCGATGATGGCGTAACGGCGGCGCGCTGTTCGAAACGGGATCTCGGTAGTATCGATGGTGACGTTTTGCTTCTGCTCCTCCAGAAGCGCATCGAGCAGGAACGCGAATTCAAACTCCATCCCTTCTGCCGCGCAGGCCTTCTTTATTTGTTCGATCTTGCCTTCAGGAAGCGAGCCGGTGTCATACAGGATCCGTCCAATTAGCGTCGACTTGCCATGGTCAACGTGACCGACGAAAACAACACGCAGCGATGGCTCGACATGCGAAGTTGGACGTTGAGTGTTGGATGTTGAGCGTTGAGCGTTTGCTTCTCCGATCATAGAAATCCTTTTGCGCGCAACTTCTGCATTGCATTCCGCTCATAATGATCCTGCGCGCGACCGGCGCGCTCGGTTGTTTTTGTCGCTTCGAGCTCGGCAATGATTTCGTCGATTGTGGAGGCGCTGCTTTCAATCGGATGCGTAATTGGACTGCAGCCGAGCGAGCGGAAACGTTTCCCATTCCGCGCGAAATACATTTTCGGAATGGGAATGTTCTCGCGCTGGATATAGCGCCAGATATCGATTTCGGTCCAATCCAGCAACGGCTGCACGCGGACGTGTTCGCCTTTCTCTGCTGTCGTTACAAACTGGCTCCAGAATTCAGGCGGCTGATCCTTGTAATCCCATTCGAACTGCGCGGTACGCGGCGAAAAATACCTCTCCTTCGCGCGCGTGGGATCTTCGTCCCGTCGAATGCCAGTGATGAGTGCGTCCCATTTGTATTCGGCGAGCGCCTGTTGCAGCGCCACCGTCTTTAACTCGTGCGTCACTGTCACTGGATCGTGCGTCTGGTACCCGATGCCGCGTGCGCGCGCTTCTGTGTTGATTTTGACGATGAGATTCAGCTTGTGATACTCCCTCGCCCATTCGCGGAACTCCAGCATCTCTGGAAACTCGTAGGTGGTGTCGATGTGCAAAGCCGAAAACGGCACACGTCCGAAAAAAGATTTGCGTGCCAGCCAGACGAGTACGTTCGAATCCTTTCCCATCGACCAAGGCATGGCGATGTTTTTGAAGGCGTGATACGCCTCGCGAAAAATAAAAATGCTCTGGTTCTCGAGCTGGTCGAGATGCGTGCGGCTCAGTTCCGTCATGAGATGCTTTTGCTGAACAGAATTACGAAATTAACCACGGATGAACACAGATTTACACAGATTCATGTTAGGGTGTTTCCTTCGTAATCCGTGTTTCATCTGTGTCAATCTGTGGCTCGTTTTCTCTTGCAGGCACGAGGTGTAATCTTACCGTTCATCCATGCCGGAAACTCGCTCAACCGCGTACGATTCCAAGATCGAAGGCAATGTCATTTTTACGCGCTTCGATGCGGCACTCAATTGGGTGCGCAAGAACTCGCTTTGGCCGATGCCGATGGGACTCGCTTGTTGCGCGATCGAGTTGATGGCGACCGCTGCATCGCGGTTTGATATCGCCCGGTTCGGCGCGGAGGTGATGCGTTTTTCGCCGCGGCAATGCGATGTCATGATCGTGGCCGGCACTGTGACCTACAAAATGGCGCTGGCAGTCAAAAGAATTTACGAGCAGATGCCGGAGCCGAAGTGGGTAATCGCCATGGGCGCGTGCGCTTCCACCGGCGGCATGTATCGCTCCTATGCGACTCTGCAGGGAATCGATCAACTGATTCCAGTTGACGTTTACATCTCCGGTTGCCCGCCACGTCCCGAAGCGTTGCTCGCTGGCTTGATGAAATTGCAGGAGAAAATTTCGCGTGAGCGCTCTTTCAGGAATCAAAAACTCGAACTTGTCGAGAAATTGGAGAGGTTTTGCCATGACTCATGAGGAAGCGTTCGCTTCCCTGAACAAATCATTTGGCGAAAAGATTCAGCGCAAGACTGAATTTCGTGGCGAGACAACTTATACGATTGCTACGAGCGATCTCCGTGAGATCGCGAAGTTTTGCCGCGACGAACTTTCATTCGATTATTTGCTCGACATCACGAGCATCGACAATTTCGGCGAAGAACCGCGCTTCGAAATCGTTTATCACCTTTACTCGATGTCACGTGGCGTTCATTTGCGCTTGAAGTCAAGAGTTCCGGAAGAAGCCGGCGCGGTGGACACCGTTTCCGATATCTGGCCGACGGCGAACTGGCATGAGCGCGAGGCTTACGACATGATGGGAATTAAGTTCAATGGTCATCCCGACCTGCGACGGATCCTGATGTGGGAGGGCTATCCGTACTTTCCGCTGCGAAAAGACTTCCCTCTCGAAGGACTGCCGAGCGAAATGCCCGATATCGCTTTCACCAAAGTGACGCCGATGGAAGGCGGCCCATTCGTCACCATCCCGAGTACCGCCGGCTCAAAAGATCGCGAACCGCGCGCACACCCGCCACAATTGTAAAGTAGGGGCACAATATCTCCGTTTTGCAGGTCGCAGTGCGCGAAGACTAGAGATTCGGTTCGTCCGCCGGCCGCGTCTTACCATTACGCCGCTGAAACCGGCGGAGCTGTTTCAGGCTTTCGCGTAGCGGCCATTACATCTGGACGCAAAGTTTCGTCGCGGGGCGCTGCCGGTTTGGGCCCTGCCTTCGGATAGGCGATTCGCGTGTGCAACATCGATAACAGCGTAAACCGGAAGCGGTCGGCGATGATTTTCAGTTCGCCAAGTGTCAAATCGCAGTCGTCCAATTGCCGGTCACTGATGCGCTCATCGATCAGCTCGTTCACAAGGGTTTCGATTTTCTGCGGCGTTGGTTTCTCCAAACTGCGGGAGGCGCTTTCGATCGTGTCGGCCAAACTTACGATAGCGCTTTCCTTCGTTTGCGGTTTTGGTCCGCTGTAACGAAAACTTTCTTCCTTCACCTCGGGAATATCGTCTTCGCGCAGCTTCATGATTTTGCCGCCAGCTCGCGCGTCTTCATGCTGCTGAAGCGCGCGTTGATAAAAATACCGCACAAGCGATGTGCCGTGATGCTCCTGGATAATGTCGATGATCCGTTGGTTTAGCCGGTACTTGAGCGCGAGGTCCACACCTTCCTTGACATGCGCGATGATGATCAACGCGCTCATTGTTGGCGCGAGATCATCGTGCGGATTGCGTTCAAAGCTCATGTTCTCGGTGAAGTATTCCGGTTTCACCAGTTTACCCACATCGTGAAAATAAGAGCACACGCGGCCAAGAGTCGCGTTCGCTCCGATGGCTTCTGCGGCGGCTTCGGCGAGATTGGCCACGACCAGGCTATGATGATAAGTGCCCGGCGCTTCGATCGTCATGCGGCGCAACAACGGATGGTTCAGATCGGAAGCTTCCAGCCAGGAGATGTCTGTTGTAATTCCAAATACATTCTCCAGCATCGGCAGTACACCGCCAACTATTGTTGCCGTAACGATGCCATTGCCGATGGCGAGAGCGCTTTGCAATCCGATCATTCCCCAGTCGTTTGCCGTCGGGTAAAACCAATTGATCGGCCCGATCAAACCAAACGTGAGCGACAACAGCCAGATCGCGAGCCCGACACAGAAACCGGCGCGAATCAATTTGCTGCGCCGTCGCACCTGCAATGTCAGAGAGACTGCAGTGAATCCGCTGATCAGACTAGTTATTAAGAGCGGCGCATCAATTGGACCAAACAACATGCTGCTCCATAGGCTCACGAAGAATGCGGCATAGAGGCCGTGCTGCCGTCCCAGTAATACGCTTAGCACCAACGGCGCAAACGCATAGGGCGTGATCAACCCGGCCATTTCCGGCTTCAAGAATCGGTAATTGCCGCTGTTACAAATGACCAACAACAGTTTGGTGACGGCCAGTTGCACAAGAATAACGCCAAACACAAGGAGAATTCGCGAGTTTTGCGAAAAACTCTTCGGCTGATTGATCCAAAGTTGCGTAATGGCAGTCGCCAAAACCAACAGCGCGATGACGAAATTTTTTGTCGGTTCGGGTTGTTGGCCGCTGAAGACAAGAAATGCGAGGCCGCCCGCGAACACCGCGAAGATAAAAAGCTTCGCATATGGCGAGTACTCGAGATTGCGCATGAGCTCGTTTCGCACCCGGCGGCGCCGGGTCTTGCGCGACGCGAGGCCGCGTCTGACTAGTCGCCCGCGTTTGAGGAAGTCGAGCATACTGTTTTTTATTTGCGCGGTGCCGGCGCGGGCGAGCGGTGCTGCTGGTAGGCGCCAATGATGGCGCGCACCAGTTCATGCCGCACAACGTCGCGCTCGGTGAAATATACAGTGGCAATTCCGGACACCGTTTTCAACGCCTGCAAGGCTTCGACGACGCCGGACCGTTTGTTTGCCGGCAAATCAATTTGTGTAACGTCGCCGGTCACCACGCATTTGGAATTCAAACCGATTCGCGTCAGCAACATGAACATCTGCTCGGTAGTAGTGTTTTGCGCCTCATCGAGGATGACAAAAGCGTTATTCAAAGTACGTCCGCGCATATATGCCAGCGGGGCCACTTCAATGGTCTGCCGCGCAATCGCCCGCTCCATTTCCTCCGCCTCCAACATGTCACGCAATGCATCGTAAAGCGGGCGGAGATATGGCGTAATCTTTTGTTCGAGATCGCCGGGGAGAAAACCCAGCGCCTCGCCAGCTTCCACGGCGGGTCGTGTCAAAATAATGCGCGCCACCTGCTCCTTCTTTAGCGCCGCGACAGCCATTGCGACGGCAAGGTAAGTTTTGCCCGTGCCGGCAGGTCCAATCCCAAAAACCACGTCGTGTTTTTGAATCGCCTCAACGTACGCTCGCTGGTTCGCGCTTCGCGCCACTATCGGCGGCTTGCGTAGTGAGGTTGTAATTTTTGTCGAAACAATGTTGCTGAGCTTTTCATCGTGCTCGTCGGTCACGACCTTGAGTGCGTAATTAAATTCGTGTCTTTGAATGTCCACGCCTTGCTGGCGCGCTTTTTCCAGTTGTTCGAATACCTGCTGCGCTTTTTCGACATGGGTTGAGTCACCCTCCAGTTTCACCCAGCCCTCACGCGTGGTTACCTTTACACCGAGGGAGTCCTCGAGGTTCTTCAAAAGTTTAATGTCATTCGCGTAGAGAGACTGC
>QHOK01000154.1 GCA_003218755.1 Verrucomicrobiota bacterium | reverse complement strand
CGCCGGTGGCGCTGCCGGCGACTGTGCTGGGGCTTTTGGTGCGGCCGATCTAACTTCTTTCAGGGGATGCGATTGGTTGAGCGACATCAAATAGGCGACGAGACAATTTGCATCGAAAGTGGGAACAATTTCCCAACCCTCAGGTGGCGCGTCCGAACCGGTAAGTTTCAAAGCGTCTGCTGAACGCGCGTCACTGATGCGCCGCGTTTGATAAAGAAAACGATAGGATGGCATGTTCGAATCGGGGTTGATGCTCCGAGGCGAATAGAGATGCACATGCTGCCAGGCGGCAGAATACATTGGTGGTTCGCCGCTCGTCTGGATTGGCCACGGGGCTCCCGCTGCCGGCGTTCCGGACGCGGAAGTCGCCGCTCCAGGAGTCGCATTTGCGGTTGCTGACGAAGGCGGCGAAGCGAGAGGCGGCTTTGGCGCCGGGGCGCCTGGCGCCCTTGGCGGAGGGGAACCTGGAGAAGCCGCTGGCGATGCTGCAGGAGAACCAGCCGGTGGCGCTGGCGAAGCGGGATTTGGTGGAGGAGGAGTTGGACTTACGCCGGACGGAGCAACACTCGGTGCTGGTGCGCCTGCTTGCGGCGCGGGCGAAGCTGCAGGACTTGCAGCACTGCCGGGCGGAACATTTTCCCCTTCCACCGGCGCGCGCGCGCCAATATTCGCAATGTCCTGACCCATGCGCGCCTTCCCGAGAAACACCGGTCGCTCAAAAATGTAATCGCGCGGTGCGCTGCGGCGGTCGCCCCATTTTCGCTCGATATCGTCCCCCGCATAATCGGCGCGCACCTGCTGGCTGTGACAATAAATGCAGCCATTCGCAGCGTAAACGCGCGCGCCGCGCACGACCATTCCAGATTGTGGCATTGGATAGATATCGGTGCCTTCCTCGTCGGACTGCGGATTGAGATTTCCGATTTGCCAATTTGGAATGACCGTCAGTCCCACCCAGGAGAACGCGAACGTCCCGAAGATTCCTAGAAAAAGCGGAGCTAGTCCTTTCATACGTGCGCTTCAGAACCCTCCGCTTCGACTGGATTGAGGAACGTGGGGACAGTCGACTGTCGGCCCAAACCCAAAAGCATCAGCCCAAAGTGATACGCGAAGATAAAATGCGACACAGTGAGCAAAATGCCGGCCAGGCTGCGCCCACGCAGATAGGGCAGGACCGTTTCCGTGGTCTCGCTGAAAGCTAGCGACGGGTTTTCCATGTCCGCGCCCTGGAGAAAGCCGCCAGCAAGCAGCATGAGCGTCATCAGGCCGATGCCATAGGCCGATGCCCAGAAATGCAGTTTGATCAGTGACGCGTAGCGCCATTCGCGCCCAATCAGCCGCGGCACGATGTAGTACATCGAACCGAAAATCACCATGGTGAAAAAGGCGTAAAGACCGAGATGCGAATATGCGATGCTCGCCTGGGTGAAGTTCACGTAGCGCGCCACGGAGCGCAGCGAAATCAAAACACCTAACAAACTAAAGACGGTGTAAGACATGGCACCGAATACGGTAAAGCGCAGCGTCGGGCTATAGCGCATGAGCGGAAAATAGCCCTGCATGGTCATGTGATGATTCAGGCCAACGGTGGCGACAGGAATGATCGTGAGGATCGTCGCCGCGATACTGGCGGTAATCATCCACGCCGGGAAAGGTCCATCGACCAGCCGCTGCATTCCCGTCCAGCTCGAGAAAAGCGCGTAGCTCCAAAAACCGATCGCCGCCAGATGATAACTGTAAACCGGGCGACCGATCACTTTGGGAATCATGTAGTACGCAGTGCCGAGGCCGATCGCGCCGAACCAGAGAAAGAGCAGATTATTCGCGTACCACCAGCCCACAGCCGATTGCAGGACTCCCTGCACCGGCACGACGAAGAGCATCAATTGACCAGCCGCGTAGAGCCACGGGAACCAGAGAAACGCGCCGAGCAAATACCATTGGGTAATGTAAATTTGTTCGCCACGCCTAAAGCGAAACATCAACACCGCCCATGAGACAATGAGCGTGTAAGCGACAAAAAGAACGATCGCTGCGTAGCCGGGAAACTCGAGCCATTGATAACCGGTGCTGTCACCGAGGAGGATTCCACCCACGCCCAGCAGCACGCCCAAATTCCAAAACCCGGCTCCCGCAACCAGCAGCAGCGGATATCGCAGAACCGTCCGGCACAATCGGGCCATCAGCCAAATTGCGGTGCCCATTCCAGCCATCGACGCCCAGCCGTAAACCATCACGTTCATGTGGGCGGGTCGCACCCGCCCCCACGTCAGGAAACTGATGTCCGAAAACATGTCTGGTGCGTGCAGCTTGAATGAAACGAAACCGGCCAGCAGCGTGCCGAGGATCAGCCACGCCATCGCCGACGTGTAAAACATCAGCACCGGCACACGCGTTGACGCGTCGATCAATGCGCGCTCCAACTGCTCTGCATCACCCGCGGCGGCGGAAACGGACGGTTGTTTTAAAGGGATTCCGGTAGCGTTCATGGAGTTTTGGCTGGCGCCGGTGAGGGAGTTCCCGGTGGTGATTGTGAAGCTTGCGGCGGAGGCGAAGCTGAAGGTTGTCCGGAAGGCGATGGCGACGCGGCTGACGCGCTTGACTTGGGGGAAGGTTGCGCAGCAGTCGGTGGCGGAGCGCTCGGCTGCGGCGAACCGGCCGGCGCAGGTGAAGCGGGAGCTACTGCTGGCAGAGGCTCCGGCGTTGCGATGGGACCAGCCGGCGCTGGCTTTTGCTGCGCCAGTTTGGCAATGGTCAATTCCATCGCGCGATCGATTGGGATGCGAGCAACGCCTTTGTTCTTGTCAATCCAGCCGTACGTAGTCAGTGCCTTCTCCGTTTCCTCGCGTAAGGTTTTCAGATTATCCACGCGCTTTTTTGCACGCGTTTCTTCGTAATCGCTTCCACGCGGCGCGGGACCAATCACTGCGAGCACGATTACACCGAAGAGCGCGAAAAGAAGCACAACCCCGAACCATGTGGATAATGGAGCGCGCGAGTGCACAACCTGTCGAAGCGATTCTGTGTCGGCCATTTCAGTTCGTTAATTTCAAAGATTCAATCAGGCGCGGATCACGCACTGGAAACAGAGAGGTCCTGGCCACAATTCGCAAATAAACGAAACCAAGGGTCGCGCCAATCGCGACGAGCGAAACCAAATCCCAGATGCTCACTTGCACGCCGGTACCATGTAACGCAGGCAGGATAACAATGTACATCAAACGGTATGAAGAAGCGGCCGATCACCAGGAGCATGCTCAAGGTCCACCAGGATTCGGTGTTTCGGGTGATGAAAAATTGCGTCTCTTCCGGAATATTCGCGTACCAGATGAGCATGTATTGACCGAAGCCGATGTAGGCCCAGAAAATGCAGAAGGCGAGCATCCATTTACCCATGATGTGATAATGCTCGAGCGTGACGACATCCTTCAGATAACCGGCCTGGCGCAGAGCCGTGATCACCAGCACAAGCAGCGACATGGAGCTGCCGGCCGCGCCCGCAAAGATGTACACGCCGAACATCGTTGAAAACCAGTGATAGTTCAGGCTCATCAGCCAATCGAACGCGCCGAAAGTAAGACAAAGCGCAAACATCGGCAGACTAATAAACGCCACCTTGCGCATGCCGATCGTGAAGCGCGGGTTACCGTCCTTGTCCTGTAGCACGGACAACCGCCGCAAAGTGAGCGCTGCAAAAGCAAAAAAGCCGAGGAACAAAATCGCGCGTCCAAGAAAGAAACTCCAGTTGAGATAAGCCCGTTTTGAATCGAGCGAAGCTTCCGCGCCGGGTGGAATGTCCATCCACGAGTAAAGATGATGGCGGAGAAGAAGGATCGGCACAAAAAATAGCGCCAGGACCACGAGTAATGCCGCAATGTTTTCCAACTGGCGTCGCACGACGACCGACCATTCGGCGTCGGTAGCATGATGGACGATTGTCCAGAAAAAGCAGCCAGCGCAGAGCGTAAAGAAAAACGCAAAGGCAAAGAGCCATGAATAACTGAGCTGATGCGGATTCACGAGTGCGCCAAGGAGGCAAAGCGCCAGAGCCACAACGGCAATCAATCCGAGGAGAAACGAAAGACCGGTGAAACGGCTGCTCTCGAAATATTCGCCTTCCGGCACCGGCACGGTCTGTGAACGCTCGCTCATTTCTTCTCCAAGTCGCCGCGATGGTCCTCCGGAACATCCGCAATCGCGGCGTTTTGACTGCGCTGTAAAGCACGCAGGTAAGCAATGATCGCCCAGCGATCAGGGACAATAATGTTAGGTCCGTAAGCCATCATTGTGTTTTTCCCATTGGTGATCGTATTGAAAATCTCGCCGTCAGACATCTTGCGGAGCCGTTCATCCTGAAGAGAAACCACGGTCGCGAGACCGTATTGCTTGGTGATCCCGTTACCCGCAGCGGCGGCGCCATGGCACATCGCGCAAGTGATGTTGAAACGCTGCTGTCCGCGCTCCATCAACTCGCGTGTGACTTCCAGTGGAATACCTGTCCCCCATCGATCGCCCATTTTGCCGGTGTTGTAGTAATCGGTGCCGGCACTAAAGCTCGCATGCGGATGCGAATAGGAATCGACAGCTGCGACATCCGTTGTGGCGACTGCTTCCTGTTTCGGCATCTCGTA
>QHOK01000123.1 GCA_003218755.1 Verrucomicrobiota bacterium | reverse complement strand
TTTCCAAGAGTCCCTTTCGCTGAACGTGAGCACCGGTAAACGCGCCTTTTTCGTGACCGAACAGCTCACTCTCCAAAAGGTTTTCGGGAATGGCGTTGCAGTTGATTGCGACAAAAGGGCCGTCCTTCCGCGCACTGCGATGATGGATGGCCGCTGCTGCCATTTCCTTGCCAGTGCCGCTCTCTCCCAGCAAGAGCACTGGAACATTGGTCCCGGCGACCTTGCGAATAAAAGCAAAGACTGACTGCATTTGTGGGCTGGTGCCGAGCATATCTTCAAACACATCGGAACGCTGGCCCTGTTGCAACTCGCGATATTCTCTTTCGAGTTCGACCACATAAATGCATCGCCGAAGCAGCAGCTTCAATTCCTCCACGTCCACAGGCTTGCACAAAAAATCGTAAGCGCCTGCGCCAACCGCCTGGATTGCATTCCGTTTTTCGCTCTGTCCGGAAATAACGATGACCTTGGCCGTGCTATCGATCGCGAGTATATCGGATAACGCTGCCAGCCCTTCATCGCACTCATTTGGGCGAGGCGGCTGACCCAGATCAAGCAACGTCACCGCGGGCGCGCTGGCCTCAAATGCTTCAAGTGCTCCTCTGCGGTCTTCGGCGAAGCACATGTCGTAATCCTGGCTTAGCGCCCATTTCATCTGAGTGCGGATCGCCTCGTCGTCATCTACCATGAGCAGCCCGGGCTTCATGCTGTCTTGTTGTTAAGGGGCAACATGACCCGGAAAGTTGTGCCGACGGCAGGCTCGCTCTCTACCAAGATTCTTCCCCGGTGCGCTTCGACAATCATTTTGGACTGAAACATGCCGATGCCCAGCCCCTTCTTCTTTGTCGTCTGAAAGGGACGGAAAAGTGACGACTTCAGAAATGCAGGGCTCATTCCGCACCCATTGTCAGCGATCGAAACGATTGCCCAATTGCCGTTTTGCGCGGTCTTAACTCTTACCTCCCCTTCTGACCCGACAGCGTCGCGAGCATTCAGAAGCAAATTAGTGATTACACTGCCCAATTGGTCGCGATCCAGCCTCAGCTTTGGCTCCAGGCGAAGGTCTTTGAGGACTTTAATGTTCGCTGTGCCGTTTAAGGCCTTGAGCGCGTCATCGACGACCAGATTGAGGTCCACTTCGGCGAGGCTGACCTCGAGATGCCTCAACGCGGTGAGGCGGCTGATCAGTTCATTAATTCGGTTTGCGGTTTCTCCAATGCCGCGCAGCGCATCGCTGCGAAAGGCCGGATCATCAAAATGCACTGGCAGGTTCTGGAGCGTCAGGCTCAGCGTTGAGGCGGCGTTTTTCAAGTCGTGCACGAAGAATGCGGACATGGCTTGAAACGCCTCCAGTTCTTTTGCCCGCGTAATTTCTTCTGTGAGCCGAAGGTTGAGCAGACCAACCGCAATCTGATCGCCCATACATTTCAGCAGATCCAGCTCCTCAACCGTGTAGGGCGTACCGCCGACGCGATCTGCCAGGGTTACAACCCCCATACAGCAATTCCCAGCCCATAACGGTACACAAACCCGATTCCCCCCAGTGCGAAACTGGCTCAAACTAATTCGTCTGAGGCTCTCGGCATGATCGCCCTCGGCCTTTTCCAAATCAAAAGGCTTGGAAAGCATGCGAATGGCCGCGAAATTTTGCTCGAGCTTAGGAAGCACGTCATTAGCCTCCCGTTCTGATCTGGAGGTGGATGCCGCAAACACCAGCCGGTCTTGTTCATCAAGCAACCAGATAGAGACCGACAAAACGTTAAAGGTCTCAGAGATCAATCTCGCCGCTGACGCGCATACCCCAGATTGATCGAATACATTGGACATGGATTGCGTTGCGCGCGTCCATATTTGCCTGAAATCATACTGCGGCCTTTTAAAATGGCGGCTGACAATGCAACGGATGCTTTGGCGGATGCGATTCGAGAGCAACAGCATGGCCAGCAATGCAAATGCCAACAGCACCACGAACGCCTGGAACTGAAACGCGCCTGCTTTGCCGGTGCGCGCTACCACCTGAGCAAAGACACCTACGACGAAAAGATACGCGCCAGCCAAAACAAACGTCAGCGATGTGCGCAAGACAGCATGGGAGGGATAAACATCGATTTCGCCAAAACGACTTCGAGCAAGAGCTACGACAATCAATGCGCACCCAATCAGGAACGCCACAGTGTCCACATCGGTCACGACCAGGACGTCGGCGGAAAAGAGCAGCGCCTGACTGAGAGTATAAATTCTCGCTCCGAACACAACGCCCAAGCCAATAACGAGAAATTTGATTTTCCATTGCATTGTGCCGACAGCCGATCGGAAGGTCTTTTCCAGGTTCATCAGAACCAGCACCGCGGCAACCAGCTGGAATGCACTCAGTGTTTTGGCCGCTGCATGAGAACGAACCCACCAGTCTGCGCCTGGCTCGGTGTAGGGAGAGACAGGCACCAATTGCTCCCGGAAAACCAGGGACATGCCCACCGGGATTAAAAGCGCCGCGAGGACAAGAAACCAGGCCCGCCCTGGTAACGTGCGAGCGCTCCCCCGCGAATACGTAAGGCTGAAGCAAACCCAGACACCGGGCACGAATGATTTTGTTATAAGTGTAAGCGTTCCCCAAAATGCTGCTCTTTCGGGACTCAGCGCCTCGCGCCACATCGCGCCGAACAAATTTTCCAGCGCGAAAGTCAACATGCCAACAGAGAAACACCAACTCGCAACCGAGCGCTCCTTTCGGCACGCGGCGGCCGCGGCCAGAGCAAGACCGAAAACGCTGGCGGCCAAAGCTAAAATCGTATTAAGGCCCACTACTTGCTCCTAGCTGACATGATGAATCGCGTCGCAGACCCAGCGACGGCACGAGGCTGCAGCCGATACGGAAGTCGAAATCTCATTCGTTTAGCAAGAAAGACGCTCTCCAAGTGTGAGCCGTAGCGATACCCAAGCTAAGGCTTGCCTGTCAACACAGTGGAGGGCTGGTCCTCTAAAGCTTTTCTACGGGAAAAGACGGGCAAAGTTCCCAAAAAAGAGGCGAAAAGCAGAAAGAGAGCATCGAAGCAAAGGAGGCTCACCGTGGACAAGTCACAGGTTTCTGAGGCTCAGCGCTATTTCGGCTGTCGAGTGTGCACGTCGCCCTTGCGCAGCAACCACAACACCAGAAAAAACGGAATCAGCGCAAGCACAAAGAAGACGGGGCCGCCGCGGCGGTGGATTAGACTGTGAATCATCTGCGGACCCATGTGCACAC
>QHOK01000122.1 GCA_003218755.1 Verrucomicrobiota bacterium | reverse complement strand
AAGCTGATCATTTCTGCTTCGCGACTTTCGTACGCTTTCAGGAACGATTCCTGGTCAGGCGGGATGTGCGCGGCGCGTTTTGGATCGGGATCAGCCAGTTTCGGATCGGGCAGAAGAGCTTCGAGCGCGCGGTAACGCGCGAGCTCGGCGCGTCCAATCATCTCTACTTCTGAGGCATTGAGCGGCAGAAGCAAAACGTGTTTGAGATAATAATTGTAGTTCGCTTCGCCCATCGGCGAGAAATCGACCATTTGCGGGAGACGTTTTTCCAGCTCGTCAGCGTAGGCATGTATCGCCGCAAGCGCGCCATCGCGCGCTTTCACTAATTCGTCGTGCTCGCTAGGCGAAAGATCGACATCGAGCGCCATCAATCTCTTATTTAAGAGCGGGTCAATCGATCGCGCCGATTGGATCGCAAGCTGCGCGTAAAGCTTTATCGGGCTTTGCAAATTGCTCACGCCTTGTTTCAACAGCGCCGGCATCTGCTTGAGGCGCGCGGTGGCGGCGAGCGCGCGTTTACTCGGAGTATCGTACTCCTTTTTCAGCAACGAAAAGATAGCATTCGTGCATTCACCCGTGTAAATCTGCGGATTTGTCCGCTCGAACTTCAGAACGCGATTTCCAAAATCGACGTTCTCCAGTTGCGATCGGAAAAGAATCCAATCGATGCGCGCGTCCTTCGGCCAGCTATCGGTTTTCATCGCGCGCGCCTTGTCCAACAGCGAACGCACATTCTGTGCGCGCTCCGCAATTTTTGCTGGCGAATAATCGGTGAGCCGATCGTCCCACGTATGCAGTCCGGCGTCGCTGCTGCGGACAGGATAATTTTCATTTCGCCACGCATAATAATCGTCCGCCATTTTGTGCAGAGCGGCAGCTGCCGCGTCTGCAGTCTGATTTTTGAACGCATCCTCGTTTATGCTGGGCGTTGATTTCGTGATCAGCGCCTTGTTCGACACATCGGGATTTCGCCCCGAGGGCGACTGTGCCACGACGATAGTGAGAGCGATTAATGGCAATGCGGAACCAAACACCGACAAACTGATCCGACGCATGAGGCCAACTCTAATGCCCAATGCCCGATCGCAAAGCGCAAAGCAAGATTGCTGTAGCCGGGATCGGTGATCCCGGTTCTTTTATTTGCTCTCTTCCAGTTCTTCGAGCAATTGCTGCTTCAGATCGCGTCGAGCTGCCTTCTTAATCGCGCGTCGCTGTGCTGCTACCGCTTCCCTCTCCGCCTGGCGTTCTCGCCTTGTTCGTGCCTCGGTGGCCTGCGGGAAGTGCCTGATCTTTGGCCGATCGGCGCCCACGTTTCGCTCTTTTGGTTTTGCGTACGGGTCCATCAACAAGCTCAGCGCTTCTTATTTGCGATAATGAGAACGGGAATCGCGGCAAGTTGAAGGCTCACTGAAAACAGCGCCACCGCCAGGATTGATTTGTCATAAAGCAATCCCATCACCGCGCTTCCGACAAACCACGCGACTCCGTATCCAGTATCAAACAGCCCAAATGCGGTGCTTCGTTTCTGTGGTGGAATAACTTCCGTGAGCATTGCTTGAAACAGAGAGCCCTGCGCGCTCATTCCGATTCCCCAAAAAACCATCCCAACCAACGCAGCAATAGATGTGCCTAGGAAAACAAAAGGCGCAGCCGCGGCGGAAATAAGAAAGGCGAACAGGGAAATATTTGGGCCGAACCTATCAAACAATCGCCCCAATGGAATCGAAGCGAGCGCGCTGCTAGCCATTGCAACTGCATAAAACACGGGAATTAGGTTCGCGGGCACCGTGTTCGCCTTGTGAAAGTGAAAACCGATTAGCGCGAAGTCCGCGAAACCAGCGGCAATCAGTGAGCCAGCCGCAAGATAAATCCAGTAGGCGCGCCTCAGATTCGTCGTCGCGAACGTGTGGCCCATGCCTTCCTCCAGCTCGTGCGGACGTGGATGCAGCAACCTTGCTGCGACCAAGATCGTAAGGCAAAGCAAAGCCGGAATGAGCAGCACACCGAATCCGGTTCGAAACCCGCCGTTAAGATAAAGAATCAGCGCCACGAGCAACGGACCGACCGTCGCGCCCGCTTGATCGAGCGCTTCATTCAGTCCGAAAACCCATCCGGCGCCGATCGATTTACCGGCGTACGAAAGCATTGCTTCCACAGTCGGCTTACGGATGCCTCGCCCGACACGTTCCGATACCACCAGAGTAGCGGCGAGTGGCCATCGCGTTGCAAGTGCGAGCGCGGGAACCGCGAGCAGGTTGACGGTGTATCCCAGGAAGGCGAACGCCCAATGCCGATGCGATTTGTCCGCGAAATACCCCGAGACCGAACGCAACCCATAACCCATGAGCTCGCCTAGACCGGCAACAAACCCGACCATTGCAGCGCCCGCGCCTAAGGAACCAAGAAACGGTCCCACGATTCCCCGCGCACCTTCATACGTAAAATCAGCGAAGAAGTTCGCGATGCCGATGATCAGGACAAAATGCAGCGCCGATCTGCTTTTCATTTAACCACGAATGGACTCGAATAAACACAAATTCAGAGAATGCCGAAATCCGAATGACGAATGCCGAACGGGTGGCGCATTTAATTGTCATTCTGGCTTCGTCATTAATTCGTCATTCGACATTCGTGCTTCGGCATTTCACAGTTCGAGCTCATTCGTGGTTAGCAAATGAAGACTCTTGGAATTATCGGTGGCCTCGGGCCGGAGAGCACGATCGATTACTATCAAAAGATCATCGCGCTGTATGGCGAGCGCACCCGCGACGGGAGATATCCGGAATTTGTCATCACGAGTGTTAATCTGAGGAAGGGACTCGACTTCATCGTCCAAGTCGCCGATTCCCTTGATCAGTATCGTCGAAGCAACGTGCGCCTGCGCCAAAGCGCGGAAACTAAAACGGCTCGCGCTCTTTGGGACGCGCTACACCATGCAGGGAAAGTTTTACGTCAACCTTTTCTCGCGCGAAGGCATCGAGCTTCTCGTGCCTGAACCGAACGATCAGGATTACATTCATGAAAAATACATGAACGAATTGGTTCCGGGGAAATTTCTGCCTGAGACCCGTGCCGGTTTACTTGCCATTGTCGATCGGATGAAAGCAAAGAGCGAGATCGATGGCGTGATTCTCGCCGGAACGGAACTGCCGCTGATTCTACGCGATCCCGACCACAACGGGATTCCGTTTCTCAACACGACAAAGATTCACGTCGAAGCGGCCGTCGATCAGATGTTGTCGTAAAACCTCAATCGAAAATCGAAATTCTGAAAACTTGTCCTGAGCGGGAGTCGAATGGATCGAGAGTGAGCATGGGCGGTGAAGGGTTCGAACCTCCGACCTACTGGGTGTAAACCAGCCGCTCTACCACTGAGCTAACCGCCCGCCTTCGCCAAGGCTACGGCGTGGCAGGCCCGTGACAAGTGATGAGTGATCGGTCGATCGCGCGTGAGGTATTGAGGGAAGTCGCTGGGGATCTCAGCAAGGTCGATTGGAATTGTGGCTGTGTCTCAGCGATTGATTCCAACGGGCGAACGATCTGGATTGTTGACGCGCATGGCGGTGACGGAAAGCGTTTCATTGTGCGTGCGGATGAAAAGTTGACCGCGTTTTTGGAACTCGAATCAGCGATCCGCGCGTGCGGCGGGTAGTGTCCTAATTTGAGTAAGCGGAAACGAGCAGACCGGCAATCGCTCCCATGAGAGTGATCCACCATTTGGCGCTGTCCAATCGACGTTGCTGGTGCGGTGTTAAGTTTTCCGGCCAAAAGAAATGTTCTCGGATGTGCAGCGCCAAGAAAGTCCAAGCGGCTCCGCCGAAAGCATAAAAACCGGCGTGAATGAGCGTTCTCATTTGACGGAGATTTACTTTTGTCCGTTAGGCCATTGCCGACGACCTTTGCTCGCAATTGCCACTTTGACCGCGGTCTGTGGCGAATACACAGGCGGAATTTCCAGCACTGCTACGGATTTCATTTCAAAACCGTCGCGATATTGCCATGCGTAACAGCGCTTCGCTTTTGGATGCCTGATCAAATCAAAAACCGCGACCGTTC
>QHOK01000121.1 GCA_003218755.1 Verrucomicrobiota bacterium | reverse complement strand
CCCAGAGATGAAAACATTGTAACGCTCATCCACCCGCAGAGGAGCGGTATCCGCTGCATCAGGCCGCCGAAGTCGTCGATGCCACGCAGGCCACGGCGTTGTTCGAGCAAACCGACGAAGTAGAAGAGGGTGGCCGCAGTGATTCCGTGGTTAAAAATTTGCATGAACACGCCGCTGAATGCTGCATGCGTATCGATTTTGGCAGCGGCAACCGGTGAAGCGGTCACGGCAAAAAGGCCAAGCATGCAGTAACCAAGATGGTTGACTGACAAGTAGGCAATCATTCGTTTCAAATCCCGCTGCGCCCACGCAGCCAGGGGAGCAAAGACGATCGAACAGACTGCCAACACAAGAAGCCACGGTCCGATGAACTTGATTTGATTAGGAAAAAGCGGAAGTAACAGACGCACAAAACCGTAAACCCCCATTTTCGAGAGGACGCCCGTGAGCACCATCGACACACCGGTAGGCGCGGTTTGATAAGCGTCTGGCAACCAGGTGTGAAACGGAAACAGCGGCACCTTTACCGCAAGCCCAACAAAGATTCCGGCAAAAGCGAGCCACGTCATTTTGCCGGTGAGCAGACCGTTTTTTCCCACACTGGCGAGCGCCGCAAAATCGAAAGTGCCGTTGGCGAAATAAATTCCGAGAAACGAGAGCAACATCGCCACGCTGCCGAGAAATGTGTAAAGGAAGAACTTCGTCGCGGCGCGATCGCGGTTTTCGCCTCCCCAGATCTTGATGAGCAGAAATGCCGGAATCAGGCTCATTTCGTAAAACAAAAACCAGAGAACAAAATTCTGCGCGGTGAACGTGCCGTAGAGCGCTGACTGCATTACCAGCATGGTCGCATAGAAGCCGCGGTCCATCGGTTGCGCGAGAAGTGCAAACGGAACGATGAGCGAGGTGAGCAGCACCAGCAGCAGGCTCAAGCCATCGACGCCAACCAGATATTCGGCGCCGATTGCGGGAATCCAAGCATGGCGTTCGACGAACTGAAGGCCACTCGCGGTAGCGTCGAAGTTCCGCCACAATGCTAAAGCGCATGCTGCGGAGATGGCGTTAAACAGCAGAGCGACTGGACGACCATTCCTCTGCGGCCAGGCGCACACCGCAACTGCGCCTAGCAGCGGAATCAGGATGATCGCCGTAATCAAGCCAACCATGCGTAGAGAAGGAGCAGCGCCAGCATTCCGATGGCTACCGCGCCGAGGTAAGTTTGGATTTGTCCCGAGTGCGCGGCGGACATCAGGCGGCCCAGACCGCGCGCACCGGCGGTCGTCTTATCGACTCCGGCGTTGATCCCGCGCTCATCGACGCTGGTTGTAAAGATTCCAAAGATCTGGCCCATAGCGCCGAAACCGCGCACGAGACCGTCCCAGAAATAGCGATCCATCCAGTCGGACAGACGTGCAGCCATCCAACTGAAGCCGATAACCGTCCGACCATAAAGTTCGTCGATCCACATTTTGTTTGCGAGGAATCGAAACAAAGCCGGCTGCGCGTATTCGAGCGGATCGATCTCAGCCGGCCGATTTCGATCCTGCACACCAGCCTTGCGATACATCCAGAAACCGAGCCCTACACCTGCACTAACGAGCGCGAGCGAAACAACCAGCATTGGCTGAATCAGGCGCGCGATCTCAAAGTGCACAGGTTCGCCGGTTAGATATCCGTGCAACCATGGCCACGCAGGCGTAAGCACCACGCTGAAAAAAATTCCGCAAAGTGCTAGCACGATCAGAGGCATCGTCATCACACGTGGGCTTTCGTGCGCATTCTCCGAAGAAGAGCGAGTTTGGCCGAAAAAGACGTAGATCATTTGCCGCGTCATATAGAGCGCAGTGAGAATGACTCCGGCGAGAATCAGGTAATACGGTGCGTGTGATCGCGGCCAATGGGCCGTGGCATGAAGAATTTCCTCTTTCGTCCAGCCACCAGAGAAAACCAACGGGACGCCGCTGAGCGCCATCATCCCGATGGCGTACGTCGCAAACGTGATAGGCATGAGCCGCCGCAGGCCGCCCATTTTACGAATGTCATGTTCGCCGTGACATCCGTGGATTACGGAGCCTGCGCCGAGGAACAGAAGCGCCTTGAAAAAGCCGTGCGCCAGCAGGTGCATTATTCCAGCCGCCACACCGCCGACGCCTAGCGAGACCATCATCAAACCAAGTTGCGACACGGTCGAATACGCCAGGATGCGTTTGATATCCGCCTGGGCGATCGCGATGAGCGCTGCCATCAGTGCGGTCGTCACGCCGATCCATACAACGACCGTGAGCGACGAGGTTACACCGTTGATCGCGCCTAACGAGAAGAGCGGATACACGCGAGCGACCAGAAAGACGCCGGCGGCAACCATCGTTGCCGCGTGGATCAATGCGCTCACTGGCGTCGGGCCTTCCATCGCGTCCGGCAACCAGACGTGCAGCGGGAATTGCCCCGACTTGCCGACCGCGCCGCAGAAGATTAGCAGCGCAATGAATGTGGCGCTCGCGCCGAGCATCGCCAGACCCGCGCCTTCCAGGCAACCGCTTCCGCCATCGTAAAAAAGAAGTGTGCTGCTGCGATTGTAGAGCCAGAGCATTCCGAGAAAAAATCCCATGTCGCCGATGCGCGTAGTGATGAACGCCTTTTTTGCAGCAGCCGCTGCGCTCGGTCGCTCTATCCAGAACCCGATCAGCAAGTAGGAAGCGAGCCCGACCAGTTCCCAAAAAATGAAAAGCAAAAGCAAACTGTTCGCGATGACCAGGCCGAGCATCGCACCGGAGAAGAACGACAGGTACGCGAAGATCGAGGACAAATCCGAGGCGCAAAGTTTGTTCGCCGAACGTGAACCAGGTGAAATTCTGAACCGCGCGAAATCCACGTGTCTGCAGCGTCGTCAGAAACGCCAAGGCGGACATGATCAATGCGGCGATTTGGCCAGCGACCGCCAGCGCCGCTGCACTCTTTCGGCGCAACTTTGCCAAGCTCAAAATCACAAGTGATGCCGCAAAGGGCACCGCCGGGATGAGCCAGAGATTACTCACGATCACTCGATTCATCCTTTGAGCTGATCGAGTTGATCGACATTCGTCGTGCGGTAATGGCGGTAGACCGCAATAACCATAGCCAGACCAACCGCGGCTTCAGCAGCGGCGATGGCAATGGAAAAGATTGCAATCATCACGCCCAGTGGTGGTTTAGGCTGCGGGGCGAAACGCCAGAACGCGATGAAATTCAGGTTTGCGGCGGCCAGCATCATCTCGATGCCGATGAGAATGAAGATGGCGTGGCGGCGGCTCAATGCCGCGAGCAGCCCAATGGAAAACAATGCCGCGGAGACGATAAGGAAGACTTGGAGGTTCGGTGTCATCGCGCGGCGAACTGGTTTGGGTAGCGCACGCGTCTCGCCGCAACGATCTTTTCGCTAGGTTTCGCATGCGCTGGGCATTGAGACAGCAGAACGAAAGTCCGCGATCGCGAGGACGCGCTCGCCAGCACGCGAGACGCATGCGCTACCCAGGCGCGCGACCAGCGTGTCATCGCTTTTCCTCCATCACGAGAATGAGCGCGCCGATCAGCGCGGCTGTCAGCAGGAGGCCGACGCATTGCAATGGCCAGACATAGGTAGTCATCAATGCTACGCCTATTTGTTTGACCGTAAGGGCCGGCATTCGCGGCGCGACGATGGCAAGCGATTGCGTCTTTAGAATGGACCATGTCAGGCCGCCAAACACAGCGACAGCGATGATAGCCCCGCCCCAATTAAATCCGCGACCCTCTCCAACATCGCGCCGCGTCAGAAGAATTGTGAAAACGATCAACACCGCGACCGCGCCGATGTAAATGAACACCAGCGCCAGGCCGACAAATTCCGCGCCCAGCAGAAAGAAGAACGCCGCGATACCGACAAGGGCCACGGCGAAACTGAGCGCCGCGTGCATCAGTTTTCGCAGCGTCGCAGCCGCCAGCGCTGCCGCGAGCGTGACTATGGCGATGATAATTAAGGCGGCGCTATTCATTCAGCGAAGCGATAGACGCGTGGCGCGAATTTCCGCCGCGTGTCGAGCAAGGTCGACAGGGCAGTGTAAACAACTGCGATCACCACAAGCGACCACAGCCATCCGCGCAAGCCGCGTCCAGTATAATGCCAGACAGCAGCGGCAATGATGCACGTGAACGCCATAGGCAACATGAATTTCCAGGCGAAGTTCATCATTTGGTCGACACGCGTGCGTGGGAGCGTTCCGCGGACCCACACGTAGACGAATAGCAGCACGCTCAGCTTTGCGAAAAACCAGAGGTAGGACGGGATAAACTCAAGCGTGCGCGCAGGCGCATGCCAGCCACCCAGGAACAAAGTTACGGCGAGACCGCTGACGGCGAACATGCCAATGTATTCCGCCATGAAAAATGTGGCATACTTGAACCCGGAATATTCGGTCATGTGACCCGCGACAATTTCCGACTCGCCTTCAGGGACGTCGAAGGGAGTGCGATTTGATTCCACGAGACCTGACACAAAAAACAGAATGAACGCGGTTACGCCCCATGGCGTAAAGACAAACCAGCGCGGGACTACGCCAAACGTGTAACCCGCCTGTGCAGCGACAATCCGGCCAGGGGTAAGCGAGCCGACCACCATCACCACCGGGAGCACAGTGATAATGAGCGGCAGTTCGTAGCTGATCATTTGCGCGATGGCGCGCATCGCTCCGAGCATCGAAAATTTGTTGTTGCTGCCCCAACCGGCCATGAACACGGCGAGCTCCGTGCTCGATCCAACGGCGAAGAAAAAGAGAATGCCGCCATCGATTGTGAACAGCGTCATGTTTCGCCCATACGGAATCACGCCCAAGGTGAGGATCGCCACAGCGGCGATGAGGACGGGCGCGAGAAAGTGTACGATCTTGTCGGCCCGTGCCGGGACGATGTCTTCCTTGATCAACATTTTGATGCCGTCGGCAATTGGCTGAAAGAGACCGAACGGCCCCACGCGATTCGGCCCGTAGCGGTTCTGCATTCGCGCAAGAATTTTTCGTTCCAAGACTGAGATGAGCGCGAAAAGCGTGAGGAATACAGCGAGTAGCGCGAAAATATTGATCAGACTCGACACCACTTGAATCACCCACGTCGGCGAGCCCGCCAGGCACGAAAGCAGCCATTGCTTTGCGTTGACAAAGACCTGGTCGATAGACTTGCTCATGCTGGATGAAGAAAACCGTTGATTGGTGCGTTAATCAAGGCAGAACACGGATGACTTTCGGTTTAAAGGCGGCCCGTAATCGCCGGACCAGCAAATTTTGCCTGCCATAGAGCGGTTTTGGCTTTGCAGGAAGCTTCTGCCCAAGTACGTTCGGCGTGCGCCATGCGAACGCTAGTCTTGTCGCTCGCCGCTGTTTTTGCGGGTGCTGAAAATGGGCTGGCAACAGCGCGCGACAATGTGGCGATTCACATCGGCAACACAGACATTTACGCCGATTACGCACAGTACAATTCCACCACGCACGACGTGGAGTTGAGAGGGCACGTGCGAATCTATCGTGATACGAGCCTCTACATCTCCGAAAGCGGTGTGTACAACACCGAGACAAAGAAGATCCGGACGATAAATGGGCGGACCGAGTCACAGCCTTATTTTCTGACCGGCGCGAACGTGAACTCAATCTCGGAAAACGGCTATCTTGTACGGGACGGTACCTTTACGACGCACGATTCGGCGAAACCCGACTTCCATCTTCACGCACAGAAGATTCGCATTTATGAGAAGGATCGCGTCATTTTCCAATACGTGACGGCGTACATCGGGAAGGTGCCGGTTTTCTGGTGGCCTTACCTGTATCAATCGCTCAGTGACACGTTCAGTTTTACGATTTCGCCCGCGTACACGAGCACATGGGGACCATCACTCTTGACTCAAGTAACTTTCCCGATCACAGACAACATCAAGGGGCGCCTTCGACTCGATTATTTTGGCCGCCGCGGGCCCGCCATCGGCTTTGATCCCATTATTGATTATGGGAAGGACGAGAGCAGTCAGGCGAGGCTAAGAACTTTTTACATTCAGGACCAAAACCCAAATCTGAATCAAACAGCCGTGCCGCGGCAGGGTGTTCCTACCGGACGATACCGCCTTAGCCTGGAAGATCGGACGAACTTTACTGATGATATATACGGCATCGCCAATCTCACGAAGCTTAGTGACCAGTACGTGATGCAGGACTTCTATCCGGGTGAGTTTCGTATCGATCCTGTGCCCGACAATGTGGTCGCATTAACGAAGACAAACCCTTTTTTCACCCTCACAGGCATCACGCGTTTTCAGGCCAACGAGTTTTTCACCACAACAGAGCGTTTGCCGGAAGTGGTATTGGATATTAAGCGCCACGGACTTTTCGGGGGACCCATCTTTTATGAAGGGGAGACCGGCTTTGCGAATTTGCAGCTGCAATTCCCTGAGGGCTCAGGTTTCGAGAATTATGGCACGACTCGTTTCGATAGCTTTCACCAACTGACTTACCCGAACACATACTTTGGATGGCTCTCGATCGTGCCGCGGGTTGGCTATCGCGGAACTTATTATGGCAAGACGTGGGATTTGGGATCGACAACCTTTGTGCCACCATCAAACCCGCTCGAGCCTGACTTTATTCTTCCGCCTCCGACGCTCGCTAACCCAGTTAAGTTCGACGGAGACACATTCCGCTCTGTTTTCGACACAGGTGCAGAAGCCTCGTTCAAGATCTCGCGCACATGGGAAGACGTGCAAAGCCGGGCGCTCGGTTTGGATGGGCTTATGCACGTCATTCAACCGTTCACGGACTTTTCTTATGTGAAAGAAGATGGACCTAACCCGACGTCAATTTTGGGGTTCGATCGGTATCTGCCTTCGACCCAGCCGCGGGCCCTTGACTTTCCGCAGTTCACGACCATCGACTCGATCGCTGATTGGACGGTGTGGCGTGTGGGCGTTCGCAACCGTTTGGAAACGCGTCGCGACGATCGAACAATGACCTGGCTGGAACTCGATAGCTTCGTTGACGTGCAATTCGTGAACCCCTACCAGCCTACCGATTATTCAAACCTGGTTAACAACCTGCGTTTTACACCGCTGCCGTGGGTATCATTCTCGGTAAACTCTCAGCTCCCAGCCTTCGATAAAGGATTTACGGAAGTCGATACAGTTGCCAACGTACAACCAATGGCCAATCTGCAATTGACTGTTGCGCACCGCTACTTGAATGGCAACCCGTTCTTTCAGGATAGCAGTTTGTTTGTCGTCGGCGGCTATTACCGTATCAATGATAACTGGGGTGTTGGAGTCCAGGAGCAATATGAAGGGGAAACTGGCCTCCTCGAGCAGCAGCGCTACTCCATTTACCGAGACTTGTCGAGCTGGGTTGCCTCCTTCGGAGGCATCATACGGGACAATAACGGCAGTAAAGAATACGGCCTCCTATTCACCATAACGCTCAAGGCATTCCCGAAATTCGGATTCGATTTGAACTTCGATCCCACGTCCGAGGGAGAATGAACGCGGGCGAGCGAACAACGCCGTACGACCTGGATTTGTTCCACTTGTGCTGCGGCTGATTCGCCCGCACCATTCTTCAATCATGGATCTTGCAATCATCGGTTCCGGTTATGTCGGCCTGGTGACGGGCGCCTGTTTCGCCGATGTCGGACATAATGTCATTTGCGTCGATAACGACGCGCAAAAAATAAAGCAACTCCAAGCCGGCGAAGTGCCAATCTATGAACCCGGACTTGAAGAAATAATCCACCGCAATGTGTCGGCGCACCGGTTACGTTTCACCGGCAGCATCGAGGAAGGCGTGAAGAATTCTCAGATTGTCTTTATCGCCGTGCCTACTCCACAACAGCCGGATGGCGACGTCGATCTTAGCTTTCTGGAGAAAGTCGCCCGCGAAATCGCGGGAGTGTTAACGGATTACCGCGTGATTGTCGACAAGAGCACGGTGCCCGTAAAAACCGGCGAAAAAGTGGCAGAATCAATCAAAAGATATAACCGCCACGGCGCAAGCTTCGACGTGGTCAGTAATCCTGAATTTCTGCGTGAAGGTTGCGCGGTAGCCGACCTGATGAAACCCGACCGCATTGTGATTGGAGCCCAAAGCGAACGCGCCATCGACCTGATGAAGAAGGTTTATGAGCCATTTATGGCGCCGATTCTGGTGACTGATATTAACAGCGCCGAGCTCATCAAACATTGCGCGAATTCATTTCTCGCGCTGAAAATTTCGTATATCAACGCGGTCTCCACGATTTGCGAAGCAAGTGGTGCCGATGTTGAAAAAGTCGCCGACGGAATTGGAATGGATCATCGAATCGGCCGCGATTTTCTTAATGCCGGAATCGGATACGGCGGCTCTTGTTTTCCCAAGGACATTGCCGCCTTCGTCACGATCAGTGAGCGGCTTGGTGTTCCGTTTAATTTACTCAAGGAAGTACAGCGCATTAACAACGCCCAAAAAGAGCGATTTCTAAAGGCGATTCGGGAAGCACTATGGGTCTTGCGAGAAAAGCGAATTGCAGTGTGGGGTCTCACATTCAAGCCCGATACAGACGATCTCCGTTCGTCTGTCGCAATCGAACTGGTGGCAGACCTGCTTCGCGACGGAGCACATGTCGTTGCATACGATCCGAAAGGAATGAATAAAGCCCGCACCATCAAGGCGATTGCTGACACGGAATTTGCATCGTCTGCCCTTGAAGCAGTCCGTGATGCCGAAGCGCTGGTCATCGCCACAGAATGGAACGAATTCGCCAACGTGGACCTCATGGTGGTGAAAGAAAAAATGAGAACGCCGATCGTCTTCGACGGAAGAAATTTGTTAGACCCCGAAACGATGGGCCGACTGGGCTTTCATTATCATTCGATT
>QHOK01000021.1 GCA_003218755.1 Verrucomicrobiota bacterium | reverse complement strand
GTGCGCGTTCGCTCAGCGCGGACCTGTTGTCGCGAGTCCAAGCAGGGACGCCTTTCCAAGCACCCTGCGGTGGTTTGAAAACGGCTGCTCCTTGTCTTTACAACTCCCCGATTTCCCTCCGCAAATCCTCCTTGGATTTCCCAAGTTTTTGCTGAAGCCGCCCAAGCAGCTCATCCTCTTTACCCTCAGCAAACGCGAGGTCGTCATCGGTTAGTTGCCCGTATTTCTGCTTCAGCTTGCCTTTTACTTCGTTCCAACTGCCTTTGAATCCCAGTGTTGTCATAGCGAGAACTATTTCGCCTGCGGAACCACAATCGGTCGCCTGCCACGATGGAAACAAATGCACGCGCCTGGCCATTTCCCCGCGCGAACTTCTCCAACACTGGTCGTGCCTGCTTTTTAAGCATGAACGGGGCGCAGAACATGCGCGAATACAAGTGGCAAACTGAAGCAATAAAAGACTCCAGAAGGCAGCAACCTTTCCTCTGAAATACGATTGGTTTGTATGAAAAAACACATTTGTCTGCTCGCTGGCATCGCGCTCCTGGCGGCTTGCGAACAAAGAGAAACGACGGTGAACAATCCGCCTGCGGAAAAGAAAGAAAGTAACACTACGATTATAAATCCGTCGCCAGCCACCGCGACCAAGCAGGAGAAAACTGAAGTGAACATAAACACTTCGCCAAGTCCGTAGTCATTGTTGTGATCTAGCCAGGCAAACCTGTGCAAAGGCGCGCGCATCGCGTACCTCAATCGTCTCATCCATCTCTTCGCACGACGTGCTTTGGAGTGCGGCGGTATTCCGCCGCTTTCCATCTCAGCGCTCGTACTCTTAAACGCGTCATGCGTGTACGCTCGCTCGGTTTACGATCAAGAGTCAGAGCAACACCAAGAGTAAGAACGGCCTGATCGCCTTGGCAGCGATGCCACTGTCCTAGCGGTAAAAAAGCGCCGGACCGCGCTCTTTAACTCACACTTTGTGCCGCAACGGTCGTAGCGTGTGAGTCAGTTTTTGCAAGCCTAGCTCGAGTCGTGTCTTTACTGTCCCAAGCGGAGCGTGCGTTGCGGCGGCAATTTCCCTGTGACTCAATCCCTTGAAAAAAGCCAACTCGACCGCCTCACGTTGAAATTGAGGCAACGCCCGGATGCTTTTCTTCAAGAAATGCCGGAGATCATTCAAAATGAATCCTTCAGCCGCGTCGCGACGCGGAGTTTGTGAATCTTGTGTTACCCGTTTCTCATACCGCTCCCTCGCACGAGAATAAGCCTGGCGCCGGCGCAATCGGTCGATAGCACGACGGCGCGCGATGGTAACCATCCATCCAAGTGGCTTGCCCGCGTTCGGTGAATAACGGCCTGCCTCCTCCCAAACCTGAAGGAAAATTTCCTGTAAAACATCGTCAGCTTCGGCTTGTTCATGAACAACGCCGTCGATCGTCGCGCGCAATCTCTTGCTGTGCCGTCCGTACAACTCGGTGAGGGCGTCGTGATGTCGGCGCGAGATATCTTTCATCAGCACCTCGTCCGGCACTGATGCTACTCCGGTGCTTTTTACCGGCGGCACGCCACCAGTCCGATTTAACTACATGAGAGACCAGCGGCGTTGCTGGATAGATCCACAGGTGCGGCCCTGAATTGCAGCCTTCGGTCGGACAGCGCAATTCATATCTGCGATTGCCCAAGCGGCGGATTTCCACCTGGCGGCCGTTAAATTTTCTCTTGCAGAGAATGCAAAGCCGCTCGTCGTCGAGCGAGGCCCAGTTTCTAAATCGATCTTCAGCACGCAGAACTTGGAGCCGGTCGTCGAGTTTGAGATGGGCGATCATAATGCAAAAAGCAGTCTGCTCATTGCATCAAAGCGCACAATCGGGGCGCTGGCTGATTGTGTGGTCGGGCAAAATCCTAGAAGTCATCCGATAACGAGCAGCGCAGTCTGCGGGCCCGGCCCAGGGCTCAGACCCGCAGGAGTTGGAGGGGACAGCTTCAAGCACTCCGCTTGAAATGGAATGAGAACTTGCGCAATTGCGATGCGATACCGTTGTGCCCGCTATGAGCGCGCTCAGATCTTCCATTGCTGTGATTAGCCGGCATCGGTGCCGCAGTTTTGCATTCTTCGGCTGCCATCACTTCCACCTTCGCGAGGATTTCATCGGTAGGCAGGACCCAATCCATCGGGATTGAGTTGCAACGCTCCGTCGGACAACTGAGCCGTAGCGGCCCGTTGCCGCGTGTCCCGCCCGCTACTTGGATTTGCCGCCCGGTAATAATCTTGCCACAGACCAGACAGTAACGTTTGTCGTCGAGCGAACGCCACTGTCGAAATTGATCGAGCCGGCGCAGTGCCTCCAGTTTATCTGCGTCGGACAATGTAACTGGAGGAGATAACGCCACGCTTTAAACATATACGTCCCTTGCGAGTTACCGCACAATCGGGCGCGCGGCGGATTGTCGCATCGGTGAAAATCTTATCGGGTCGGCTGTAGCCGGGATCGGCGATCCCGGCAGATATATAAGGTGACTGCCTTCCACGAGCCTGGGATCAGCGATCCCGGCTACAACAGAAAACCACATCCAATTCCGCCGAGGCATGCGTTTCTACACGAAAATGAAGAAGAACGGTCAGGTCTCGACTGGGCGCCGCGTCATGGATTATGCGGTGAGGGCAATGGATAAAACGGAGCTTTATTGCACGGCCCATCCAGGCAGTCCGTCGGCCGTGCGTCGGCCCCGATTATTTTTTCGAGGCGAGCTTTGGATTGCGTTGGTTGGGCCAAGCGTGGAAGAAGGGATTGTTGGGATCGGGCCTACTGTCGCGGCAGCACTGCGCGCGTTCGACATGCAATATTTGGCTGGGCTGCATCCAGCGGTTGAGTCTGTGGGCGAGGTCGGCGCGCTGTGCCAGCTCCCGAAAGCTTTCGGGGAGCGCAGCGTCCCTATCGTAATCCCAAAGCCGACCCAAAATCTCGCGCAGAAGTTTCAAGTTTTGCGTGGCCATCGTAGCGGATTATTTGAGCCGTATGAGCAATTCGGGAGTTGAATTCGATGGAAACATGCGAGTCCGAGCTGCCGAAATACCTGGCAAAACCGCCTCCACAATTTGATGCGATGTAAACCAACGGGAAAAGGATTTATGAGGGAGGATTATTGATGGGAGCAGCACGACCGGGGCGCAGAGGCTGGCGAACTTCAAAGTCCAGACACAGACCGCAAAAATCGAGAAAACGTGCCGAAGCATGGCGGCCGGAAATAATCGATGATGCCGAATCCGCCGGGGCTGAAGAAACTGACAGGCTGCTAGTTTCGTCGCTGAGGTTCTGGGAGGTTGAGCGTGATTTAATCGAAGAACGCCTAGCCGCACGAGGCTGCTGAGCGTTTCATTGTAAAGAAGCGACGTCAGTTGCGATTGTTGGCAAGGTCGGCGTGCTGTGTCGACCGCATATTGCGGGGCAGCGCCACTGCCTTCAGGTCCGTTCCAGAATATCTCGGAGAAACTTGAGATCGCGTTCAGCCGTGACACGGACTCGTTGATTCAAATTTTTGACGCAATTCGCGATTGGGCTTTGTTGCGTTATCATGCTGTGAAAGCAGTGAACATCGAAAAGGCGCCAGAGCTTGGGAGAAAATGGAGAGACCTAAACCCTCGCGTGGTGGGCGAAGCGGCAGAGAATTTAAAGGGGTACGAATGAAACGGCAAATGCAACCTCCGCGCAAGGCCAGGATAGGTTCGCGCTCATCCCAATCGCGCTTGAAGGTACGCGCCAAGAAACGAAGAGCCGAATCAGATGGCGCAAATAAGAAAATGGGACAGGAGATCCAGCACCGGAAAGGCCTTGAAGGCGAGATGGTCGGCGACGAGCGCTGCCTCAGCGGAGTCGATGGACTGGACAATATCCTTGGGGGCGGGTTTCCGCGCGGCGGCTTTTATCTAATTCAAGGGGACCCGGGCTCTGGCAAAACGACGCTCGCGCTTCAGTTTCTCCTCGAGGGACTGCGGCGAGGCGAGAAAGTCTTTTACATCACGCTATCGGAGACCAAACAGGAGTTGCTGCAAGTGGCGCGATCACACGGCTGGTCGCTTGATAAAATCCCGGTGTTGGATTTGTCCGCCGTTGAAAATCTCCTGCGGCCCGAAACGCAGACGACGGTGTTTCATCCATCCGAAGTCGAGTTGACGAAAGTGAGCCAGCTACTGCTCGATGAAGTGCGGAAGACGCAGCCAGCACGGGTCGCCTTCGATTCGCTGTCTGAATTTCGTTTAATGGCCGAAACTGCTTTACGCTATCGGCGCCAACTTCTAATGCTCAAACAGCAGTTCGCAAAATTCAAGAGCACTGTTCTTTTGCTTGACGACAAGATGGACAAGAGGGAGGCGGTCGACCCGCACGTACTCAGCCTCACGCACGGCGTCATTGACATGGAACAACTCTCACCCGACTACGGCGCGTCACGCCGCCGATTGCGCATTTCGAAATTGCGAGCCGTAAAATTCCGGGAAGGCTTTCATGACTACGTCATCGCCACCGGCGGTTTGCGCGTCTTTCCGCGCATGATTGCCGCCGAGCATCGTGCCCAGTTTCGGCCCGGGCCGGTTTCCAGCGGCATGAAGGAGTTGGATGCCTTATTCGGCGGTGGACTGGATCGAGGGACAACCACTCTCATACTCGGCCAGGCGGGCACTGGTAAATCTAGTCTAGCTTTGCAATACGCCCTCCACATGGCCGATCAAGGTGAGCACTCTATAATATTCACGTTTGACGAAGCGCGCAGCGTGATGCTGAGCCGAGCCAAAGGGCTGGGCTTCAAGTTGGAAAAAGCCATCGACGACGGCATGATTACCGTACAGCAGGTTGATCCCGCCGAACTTTCTCCCGGCGAATTTGCCGTTCGTATTTTGCGCAGCGTGGAGGCGGGTTGCAAGCTCGTCGCGATTGACAGTCTCAACGGTTATCTCAACGCCATGCCGGGGGAGAAGTATCTGAACAACCAGCTACACGAACTCTGCAGTTGTCTCAATCAGCAGGGCGTAGTCACGATCCTTATTTTAGCCCAGCATGGATTGGCTGCCGCCGCCGAAGCGCCCGTGGATCTTAGTTATCTTTCGGACACCGTGGCAAGCCTGCGATATTTCGAAGCTTTTGGCGAAGTGAAACAAGGTATTACGGTGGTTAAGAAGCGCAGTGGACACCACGAGAAAACCATCCGCGAGTTCAAATTGATCCCGGGCAAAGGCATCGTTGTCGGCGAGCCGTTAAAAGACTTTCAAGGCGTGCTGACGGGCGTTCCCATGTTCCGTGGCAGTCAAAAACAAATGATGGAGGGTCGCTGAAGGCAACGATGAGATCGCGGAGCGATTTCAATTCTCATGCGCCGATCTGTTGATAATGATGCCACTCGCGACAAACACGCACGTGTGTCGCGAAGGCGTAAAGGCGAGTGCGTGTTTATCATCGCACCTGTCGGCCAGGATGCCGAAACCATGGCGGCTTTGCTCGACGCCGAAGATTTTGAAACACAAATTTGCCGTAGGTTAGATGAATATTCCGGACGAATCACGGATGGCGCAGGCGCGCTACTGCTTACCGAGGAAGCACTGGAATCAGCGCAAGGTTCGCTTCTTTTGGACCTTCTCAAAGCACAGCCGCCCTGGTCCGAATTACCGCTTATCATTCTGACGAGCGGCGGCGAATCGCGCCGAGCGGGATTACTGAATGTGGCGGCAAGGGCTGCCGGAAGTGTGACTTTGCTGGAGCGGCCCATCAGCACTCTGACGCTGCTGCGCTCCGTGCAGGTTGCGTTACGTTCTCGCCGGCGGCAATATCAGGTGCGGGATCTCGTCACCCAGCTCGCGAACTTGAACGAAATGCTTGAGTATCGCGTGCGCGAACGAACAGCGGAATTATCCGCTGCAAATAAGCAACTGAAAAATGAGATCAGGCGGCGCAAAGGACTCGAGGGCGAAATCCTCGAAATCAGTGATCGGGAGCAACAGCGGCTGGGCCAGGAACTACATGATGGGCTTTGCCAGCATCTTACCGCGGTGGCATTCATGGCGCGTTCGGTGGCGTTGCGATTAAAGAATCATCGCGTCATCGATGCAGCTGATATCGAAAAAATTGCCGAACTCGTAAACGATGCTGCCACCGATACACGCAATCTTTCCCGCGCCTTACACCGGTTCGACGTCGATGCAGCCAGCATGGTCAGGGCGTTGCAAGACCTGGTTGACCGGGAAATCTGGAGAGTACCTTGCCGGCTGGAAGTTAAACCATCATTTCACATCGAGGACGATACGGCGGCGGCGCACCTGTATCGCATCGCGCGCGAAGCAGTGATTAATGCCAATAAACACGCTCAGGCCCGAGAGATCATCGTCCAGCTGGAGCGGTCGCCGAAAGGAATGGTTTTGCGCGTAACGGATGACGGCGTTGGAGTTTCCAAGGAGCGTGAGTTGAGGCGTGGCTTGGGTCTTCATATTATGAATTACCGCGCTCAATTGATGGGCGCCCGTCTGGAGATCGACTCGCCAAAACGCGGCGGCACATGCGTTTCCTGTTATTTGCCGGACGGCGCGGCGCAGTCAGGGAAGCTCCGAGGAAACGGCGAGGCAAAGCATCCGGCGACGACATCCAGAACGGTCGCAGCCACTGCTAACCGAAATTTCCGACATCTAACGCACCGGCGAGCAGCGAACAGTTAAAAAGACGATCAAGGGAAGATCGATGCTCACCGTGGACCATCCTGCATCCAAGTCAGCCGCAGCCAGAACGCACTCCGTGCGCTCGACCAATAAGAACCCCCGATGCGATTCTCCTGAAGCGAAACGGATCGTGATCGTGGATGATCACCCACTGTTTCGAAAAGGCCTCGAAGAATTGATTCATTCCGATGGGCACTTCGCGGTGTGCGGTGAAGCCGGCAATGCGCCTGAAGCGATGGATGTAATTCGTAAACTGAATCCCGACATGGCGATTGTGGATCTCAGTTTGCCCGGCGCCAACGGCATCGAGCTGATTAAAAATATCCGCGCGGAATTTGCTAGGCTGCCGATTTTGGTGCTGTCGATGCACGACGAATCGCTCTACGCGTTGCGCTCGCTGCGTGCCGGAGCGGAAGGCTACGTCATGAAGCATGAAGCAATGGCTAATGTGGTCCAGGCAATTCGGGAAGTTTTTAATGGACGTCCTTATCTCAGCCCAGCCATGGCCGCGCAGGTGATCACAAAATTCGCCCATCGCCAGGCTGAAGGCGAGACTGACGCGGTCGAGAGACTCAGCGATCGCGAACTTGAAATTCTGGAACTGATCGGCAAAGGCAACGAAGTGCGTCAGATCGCGAAGCTCTTGCATCTCAGCCCGAAGACGGTGGAAACCCACCGGGCACACATCAAAGACAAACTTGACTTAAAAAATTCGCGCGAAGTCGCGCGTTTCGCCCTGCAATGGCTGAGCGCGCGTAACGCGTGAGACTCGAATAGACAACGGAGCCTTCTAGCCGAGGGCGCTGACCTCGACAGCCTCAGGCCTTTGTCATACTCACAAGAACCGCGGTCAACGCCCCGCGGCTACAACATGCAGTCATGCTCAATGTAAAATCCGGGTTGAGTTTTTCAATGGATGGTGCGGCATCGCCCACAGTTTCACTTTTTTTCACCGTAGACTGGGCGCATATTTCCACTATGGATTCGACGAAGCGCGACGCGGTTGAGGAACTGCTTCAGACTTATGGCGAAACCGGCGGCATAAACTATCTCGCCGCCGCCGCCACTCTCCCCTCACGTCTCGCCATCGAAGCGACTTGCGCCGAGCTGATGAGCTTGATGTTCCCCGGTTTTCGCAGCGAAGCACTGGTGAGCTCCGAAGATCTGGCTGGTGCCACGCGTACTCGCATTAGAAATTTGCACGCACGACTGAAAACAGAAATCTGCAGAAGCCTCGGCAAAATCCCGCCGGACGAAGCAACGGAAGCAAAAGCAGAAGAAGTCTTGAGCGTGTTTTTAAAGGAACTGCCCTTAGTGCGTCGCGTTCTTTGGACAGATATCGACGCAGCTTACGAAGGGGATCCGGCTGCGAAAAGCTACGAAGAGATCATTCTCGCTTATCCGGCGCTGGAAGCGATCGCCATTTATCGAATGGCGCATCTGCTTTACGACAAAGTGCCATTGATTCCGCGCATCATGACTGAGTGGGCGCACAGCCGCACCGGTATCGACATCCACCCGGGCGCGCAGATTGGCTCGCATTTTTTCATCGACCATGGCACCGGCGTGGTAATTGGTGAGACCACGGAGATCGGCACACGCGTTAAGCTTTATCACGCGGTCACGCTCGGTGCGCGCAGTTTTCAAAAGGACCAGCACGGCAAAATAAAAAAAGGTGGAAAACGCCATCCAACCGTCGAAGACGACGTGACGATTTACCCCGGGTCAACGATTCTTGGCGGCGAAACCGTAATTGGCGCAAGATCGACAATTGGCGGCAACGTTTTCCTTGTGCAAAGCGTCCCGCCCGATTCGCTGGTATATTACGAGGAGAAACAACTGCGGATCGTGCCAAAGCGAAAGAAGCGACCGGCGACCACGCGTGATGAATTTCGCGAATGAAATCCGCGACGCATGAAATGGTAGGGCGCGACCGCCGGGCGCGCCGCTAAGCACGAGCAAGAAAGAATAAGAGGAAGATTAAGAATAAGAGGAAGAGTTAATGATCTACCTCGATTACAACGCAACGACTCCGCTATGCGATGCAGCGCGCGAGGCCATGCTACCGTATCTCGGTCGACACTTTGGAAATCCCTCGAGCGTGCATGCCGCTGGGCGCGAGACGCGCGCGGCGGTGGATGATGCCCGGGATAAACTGGCTGCGTTGCTGCACGTCAAGCCGCACGAACTCATTTTCACCAGCGGCGGAACCGAATCCTGCAATCTGGCTGTGCTTGGTCTCGCGCGACGTCAATCGTCACGCGGCGGTCATATGATTTCAGCCAAAACCGAGCATCATGCGGTGCTGAACGCGGTCGAGCATTTGGAGAAGCATGAAGGTTTCGAAGTAACCTGGCTGGACGTTGCGCGCGATGGAATGATCGATCTTGATCAGCTCGCCGCTGCAATCCGGCCCGAGACAAGACTTGTCTCAATTATGACCGCAAACAATGAGACAGGCATGATCCAGCCGATGCGCGAAATTTCGCAGATCTGCCGCGAGCGCGGCGTTCTGCTGCACAGCGATATGGTGCAATCGTTCGGCAAGATCGAGATCGACCTCTCGCTGATCGATGCTGCCAGTTTCGCTGCGCACAAATTTTACGGACCGAAAGGCGCGGGATTTCTTTTCCTGCGCAGCAGCCTGTCCATCCAGCCAATCATGTTCGGCGGTGCGCACGAGAACGAGCGACGGCCAGGGACAGAAAACGTTCCCGCAATTGCGGGAATGGCAGCTGCCGCCGAATGGACAATGCGCGAGCGCGAGAGCGAACAGACGCGTGAAGCGCGGTTGCGAGACGAACTCTGGACGCGAATTTCGCGGAACGTTCCGGACGCAAAACAGAACGGTGCAAACGCGCCGCGGCTGGCAAACACATTGAACGTGAGTCTGCTCGGGCTCGACTCCGAGATGCTGCTGATCGCGCTTGATTTGGAAGGCGTCTGCGCCTCAAGCGGCTCGGCCTGTATGGTCGGATCAGTTGTTGCGTCGCACGTTTTGCTTGCCATGGGTTTGCCGATCGAGAGCGCGCGCTCCGCTGTTCGATTCTCACTCGGTAAGCAAACAACGGCGGACGAAATCAAGAGAGCCGGAGACGCGGTGCGAAAAATTGTTGATCGCCTGGAAACGCGAAAGAGCGCCTATGCCGTTGCTTAGGCAACTGGAATTCGCATTCCACACTGTAGCCGTGTCCCTCTCGGACGCGCCGCGCTTCGCACAGCGAAGCGGCTACAGAACTGTCGATCTGGAAACAAAGGCGCGCGAGTTGTTGCGCTCACTCGGCGCAGCGCCAATGGCCAACGAACTTCGCGTCGAATGGAATTCACGTCTGAAAACAGCCGCTGGCCGCGCTGATTATCGCCACAAACTTATTTCGTTAAATCCGCGCCTCTTTGAGCAACCGGCCGAAATCGATCGCACACTGCGCCATGAATTGGCACATCTTCTTGCCCAGTTTCGCGCCGGGCGTCGCAGAATTCTGCCGCATGGAGACGAGTGGCGCAGTGCGTGCCGCGATCTGGCAATCGGCGACGAGAAGCGCTGTCATAATCTTCCTTTCCCTGTAAGCGCACGCGCTCGGCGGTACCTATACAAATGTCCGCGTTGCCGGCGCGATTTCCCTCGTACACGTCGAATAAAACGCGCGGTCGCATGCCTTGCGTGTTGCCGCGCTCATAACGGTGGAGAATTCGACGCGCGCTTTCGATTGCGGCTCATGAGCGCATAAAATTGTAGCGGCGTTTGTGTCAAACGCCGAACCGCACGCTCGCCACGGCGAGCGTCTCTACAATTCTTCTTCGCCTTTTGCTGTTCTTCTCGCCGCGTAATTTCGCCTCTGTCATGTCGAGCAAAGTCGAGACATCTCTCGATATTTCCGATCAGACACAATTAGAGATTGAACTCGTTCGTCTCCCGACTCACTCGCCGCTACCCTCGCGGCTTCGCCGTCCATGTCGCTGGTCCCGGTCGCTCCATTCCTCGACTCTCGGAATAACAAAAGATTGAGAGCGCCGCTACAGTTCGTTCCCCTCGCCTTTTGTCACCTTTTCGCCGCGTAATTTCGCCTGGATGAACATGTCAATATCGCCGTCCATCACGGCCTGCACATTGCTCGTTTCCGCGCCGGTGCGGTGATCTTTCACCATTTGATATGGTTGAAAAACGTAGGAGCGAATCTGATTTCCCCATGCGATCTCGCCTTTTTCCCCGTACTGCCGCTCCATCTCAGCGCGTTTCTTGTCTTCTTCGAGCTGGTAAAGTTTCGCTTTCAACATTTTCATCGCCAGCTCGCGATTGCGTCCCTGGCTGCGCTCGGCCTGGCAGGCCACTACAATTCCGCTCGGCTTGTGCAAAATCCGCACGGCAGTTTCGACCTTGTTGACGTTCTGGCCGCCTTTGCCGCCGCTGCGAAACGTGTCGATCTCCAGATCGGCCGGATTGATTTCTATCGGAGCGGTATCGGCAATTTCAGGAACAACATCGACGCTCGCGAAGGAAGTGTGCCGCCGTTTATTTGCATCGAATGGCGAGATACGCACGAGCCGGTGCACACCGCGCTCGGTCTGCAAATGTCCATAGGCATACTCGCCGGTCACGAGCAGGGTCACCGACTTAATGCCGACTTCTTCACCCTGTTGAATGTCCACCGTTTGCGATTTGAAACCGCTTCGCTCGATCCAGCGTTGGTACATCCGCAGCAACATATCAGCCCAGTCGCACGACTCGGTGCCACCCGCGCCTGAATGAATGGTGAGAAACGCATTCGCGCCATCGTTCTGTCCGGACAAAAACTGGCGCAGCTCGAATTCCTCCAGCTTGTGAACCAGGCGGCCGTGCTCGATCCCGACTTCTTTCTCGGCGTTCGCGCGGTGCACCGGATCGTTTTCTTCCGCAGCCAGTTGTTGTAATGCGCTAAAATCTTCGATCTCGCGTTCCAGTTCTTGAAACGGGTTAATCAGCGAGCGTAAACGGGAAACTTCCTCGACATCGGCCTGAGCGCGCTCTCGATTCGACCAGAAATCGGGCGCCGCCATGCGCTCTTCGATTGTGGCTAGATTTTTCTGGAGTTTTTCGACGTCAAAGAAACCTCCGCAACTCGCGGACACGCGATTTCAGATCCTCAGCATCTGGAATAGAGATTTCCGTTGGCATAGAAGAAGATAATTTAACTCGCAGCGAAGCGCAAAAGGTGCAGCGGCGTTTGTGCCAAACGCTGGGGCAAGCATCAGGCGCTTGACACAACCGCCTTTACGACTATCTGCGAGCGGAATCGCCTGGCTTCAGTTTAGCGCGCGCCGTTTCGAGGCGAAAAATTGTTTCGCCTTCCTTCATCAAATCGAGGCGATCACGCGCGATCGTTTCCAGATAAGTCACGTCCGTTTTGAGCAAATTGACCTCTCGCGTCTGACGAGCGAGCAAATTTTGTTGGTCGTTCACCTGTTGTTGCAGGTTGTCGACTTCCGCGCGGCTTTGCATCAATTTTTTGTATGGCGGCACAAACAAGCTCACGATCACCAGCCAGATTGCAATCACGAGCAAAACGAGAAGAATCCGGTTCAGTCGCTGCCAGACGGTAGCTTCGCGGCGCGCGCGGAAATCGCCGTAAGGGTGATGCACTCAGCGGAGTGTAGCGCCGTATATAGCTTTGTCACCAAGTTCTTCTTCGATTCGCAACAGCTGATTGTATTTCGCCACTCGGTCGCTCCGGGAGACCGACCCAGTCTTGATTTGACCTGCGTTGGTCCCTACCGCGATGTCGGCGATGCTTGTGTCTTCCGTTTCACCGGAGCGATGACTAATTACGGTCGCGTAACCATTGGTCTTCGCCAGATCAATCGTCGCCAGTGTTTCCGTTAGCGTCCCGATCTGATTCACCTTGATCAAAATGGAATTCGCAACGTGTTCGGCAATTCCGCGACGGAGAAATTCGACGTTCGTGACAAAGAGATCGTCACCAACCAATTGAATCTTGTCGCCGAGTATTTCCGTCAGTTTCTTCCAGCCGTCCCAGTCGTTCTCGGCACACCCGTCTTCAATCGAAATAATCGGAAACCGCGCACAAAGATCGGCGTAATAGTTGATCAACTCTTCCGCTGTTCTCTTTGAACCATCCGATTTCTTGAAAACATACAGATTGTTTCTGCTGTCGTAGAATTCCGATGCAGCGGGGTCGAGCGCGATAAAGATTTCTTCGCCGAGCTTGTAACCGGCCTTGCTGATTGCTGTCGAAATCGACTCGAGGGCGTCCTCGGCGGAATCGAGCTGTGGCGCAAATCCACCCTCGTCACCGATTGCCGTGGAAAGATGTCGCTCTTTGAGGACAGATTTGAGTGCATGAAAGACCTCCGCGCCGTAACGCAGCGCTTCTGAAAAGCTCGGTGCGCCACGCGGCACGATCATGAATTCTTGAAAATCGATTGGCGCATCCGAGTGCGCGCCGCCGTTCAAGATGTTCATCATCGGCACTGGCAATACTCGCGCTTGGTTTCCGCCGAGATATCGAA
>QHOK01000210.1 GCA_003218755.1 Verrucomicrobiota bacterium | reverse complement strand
CACGATTGCTATCTCCGTCATTTTCTCCGCGTTCAATGCGCTTTCACTGAGTCCGGCGCTCTCGTCGATCTTGCTGCGGCCGCGAAAAAAGACGCGCGGCCCCCTCGCTTGGTTCTTCGATAAATTCAATCGGGTGTTCGGCAGCGCGACGCACGGCTACGTAAATTTGTCGCGCCTGGCCATTCGAAAAGCTCTGCTCAGTTTCGCGCTGCTCGCCGTGCTTGCAGTAGGTGCGGGACTGTTTGGGTCGCGATTGCCTAGTGGGTTCCTACCGGAAGAAGATCAAGGCTACGTTTTTCTCGCATTGCAATTGCCCGACGCCTCGTCGCTTGAACGTACCGACCAGGCGGCGCGCAAGATCGAAGACATTCTCAGCAAAATTCCTGGCGTTCAGTACACCACCAGCGTGGTCGGATTCAGTTTGCTCAGTCTCGTTCAAAATACTTATAGCGCGTTCTTCTTCGTCACGTTCAAGCCCTGGAGCGAACGGACCAAGCCCGAAGAACAATACACCGCCATCAAGGCGAACATTAGCAAACAGCTCGCCGGTCTTACCGAAGGTCTGGCCTTCGCGTTTCCGCCGCCGGCGATTCCGGGCGTGGGCACTTCCGGCGGATTCCAATTCATTTTGGAAGATCGCGCCGGCAAAGACGTCGCCTTTCTCGCTCAAAATGTGAAGACGTTTCTCGACGCGGCGCGTAAACGGCCGGAGCTAGCCACCCTTATTCCGACGTTTCTGCCGAACGTCCCGCAGGTCTTCGTCGATGTCGATCGGGACAAAGTGATCAAGCAGGGAATCGATCTCGCCTCAGTGTACCAGACCCTGCAGACGTTCATGGGCGGATTTTTCGTCAATTACTTCAACCGCTTCGGCCGAACGTGGCAAACTTACATTGAGGCGGAAGGCGATTACCGTACCGATGCGAAGAACGTGGGTCAGTTCTTCGTTCGCAATGCGCACGGCGACCCCGTGCCGCTTGACGCCATCGCGACCATCAAGGACATCGCTGGTCCGGAATTCACGCTGCGGTATAACGAATATCGCTCGGCGCAGATCAATGGGGCGGCCGCGCCCGGTTACAGCTCGAACCAGGCGATGAACGCGCTCGAAGAAGTTTTCCGACAAACCATGCCTAATGAAATGGGATACGATTATCTCGGCATCTCGTATCAGGAGAAGAAAGCGCAGCAAGGCGTTTCGCCGACGGTGGTGTTCGGAATGTCGCTCATTTTTGTCTTCCTCATCCTCGCTGCGCTTTACGAGAGCTGGTCGCTACCATTTAGTGTTCTGCTTGGTACGCCTGTCGCCGTATTCGGCGCTTTCGCGACGCTTTGGCTGCGCGGCATGCAAAACAACATTTACGCGCAAATCGGTTTGATCATGCTGATCGGCCTCGCTGCAAAAAATGCGATCCTCATCGTCGAATTCGCGAAAGACGAATACGAAAAAGGTAAACCGCTCATCGACGCAGCACTTGAAGGCGCGCGCCTGCGTCTGCGTCCGATCCTGATGACATCTTTCGCATTCATCTTCGGCTGTTTACCGCTTTGGTTCGCAACCGGCTCCGGCGCCGTCGCGCGACGTGTGCTTGGTTCAACAGTCATCGGCGGAATGATCGCCGCCTCCGCAATCGCGATTTTTCTTATCCCAGTAACGTTTTATGTGATCGAGCGACTCTTCGCCGGTCGAAAAGAAAAAACACCGGCCCCGTCGCTCGCTAAGCCGCAGCCCGAGCCTGAGTCTGTGGTTAAGGTATAGCCAGGGACGCCGCGCAGCGCACTGCCGCGTGTAGCTAATGGCGATGGATACGAGATCAAGAGCTAAAAGAATTCAGCTGATTCTCAACGGCAAAGCGGCGGGCAACGACGCGCTCCAGACAGCGATCGCTCGGCAACGCGCGATCGGGCATACCATCGAAGTAAGAGTGACTTTGGAAAAGGGAGATGCGCGGCGGTTTGTGGCGGAAGCAGGCGAAGTGGATTTGCTGATTGCGGCCGGAGGGGATGGTACACTGAACGAGGTGGTTCACGGTTTGATGGATCTTTCCGAAGTCGCACGGCCTGTTTTGGGAGTGGTGCCTCTAGGGACAGCGAATGACTTTGCTACCGGATGTGGCATTCCACATGACCCCGAGCAGGCGCTGGCGCTCTGTATGGAAGGAAAAGAAGTACCAGTCGACGTCGGCAAAGCCAATGAACACTGGTTCCTGAACGCAGCGAGCATTGGCTTCGGCGCCGAGATCACAGCGACCACTCCACCAGAGCTCAAACGCGTGCTTGGCCCGGCCGCGTACGCTGTGATGGGTGCGATTCTGGCAATGAACGTTCATCATTATCGAGGAAGGCTCACCTTGCCAGATCGCGAAATCGCTGGGAGTGGCCCGGTGGCGATTATCGGCAATGGGCGTCAGGCAGGCGGCGGCGCCCAAGTTACCCCCCGTGCACGGATTAACGACGGTTTGCTCGATGTGCTCGCCGTTCGTGAAATCCCGGCGCTGGCATTGCTCACCGCCGCGCGCGAGTTACAAGAGCTTTCACCGGATGGCGAGTATATCTCCTATTGGCAAACCCCCTGGGCCGAAGTCCAAACCGAGGAAGTGATTCCAGTCAACCTGGATGGCGAGCCGATGGAGTTTTCGAGCGTCCGATATGAAGCCGTACCGAGAGCGATTCGCCTTATTGTTCCGCCGAATTGTCCACTATAGATTTTTCGCGAGAGATCCGCTTATTCCCAAAATTTTGTCTCTCAGAAAAGCAGCTTGCAACGCGAACTATGAAGCGCACAAAGGCAGGGCGCTCTGAAGATGCCGGCGGTCCGCAAATTGAGAATCGAGGTCATTCTAATACCATGGTTCGTCCTAACCATGTTTCTTGTTATTTTAATCGTCTAGCTATGAAGTGATTAACAGGTAAGAATAATTCAACCACAATCAGAAGGCCGACGGTACCGCAAATATCTGAAATTCACTATGAGCAAGGAAACAAGAAGGGATATTGTCCTCATTGTTATCTTCGCTTTGGTTTCAGCAATTGGCGTGGCATCCGTCTTTCTGGGTTGTCGGTTTCTTGCCTGGATCGTCATAGCGATTTCGGACTTGTATCTTTCCATTGTTTTGCTGCTCGCGGCACTTCGCTCGGATGACGATGGCTTTTTGGACAGGCACTCATGGATAACACGCTTTTTCCCTCGAAAGACGGCTGGCATTTTAGTCATTATACTGCTTTTTTTGAGCGTTGTTTCTGGCTTTGCCGGTCTTTATGTTGGAGTAGAAGTCTTTCCATCCGGCAAAACACCCCTAGATGCCCTTTACATCAGCTTCTTCACCTTGGGTTTTACCGACTACTCGCCGAAGCCCGGGTATGGTCAGTTTGTAGTGCTCGGTCAGCTTGTCAGTGGAGTTCTGTTGCTGGCTGCACTTTTTCCCCTGCACATCTCACGAATTTCCACTTTCAAAAGCCGATGAACGCCGCCGATCTCGATTTGTGTATCCAAAGTTAACAAGAACAAATTCAAAGAACTCGCTGCGGCGAAAGACAGATTAGATCGCAGCGGTTAAAGCCGCCATTCAAGAGCGTCTGTGATGAAATTGCCGCGATGAATTCCCCTTCCCTCGCTCGCTGGATTCCCGCTCTCACCTGGTTACGCAGTTATAATCTGAGTTGGCTGCGCGGCGATGTTCTGGCCAGTGTCACGCTCGCCGCATACCTGCTTCCCGCCGCATTGGGCGACGCGTCTCTTGCCAACCTCCCGCCAGAAACAGGCCTTTATGCTTGTTTGTTCGGCAGCCTGGTCTTCTGGATCTTTTGCGGTTCACGATACACCGCCGTTTCCGTTACATCCGCCATCTCGCTGGTCATCGGCACGTCGCTGGCCGAAATGACCGGAGGTAATACTGC
>QHOK01000209.1 GCA_003218755.1 Verrucomicrobiota bacterium | reverse complement strand
ACGGCGAACGATCTTCGTTGCTGACGCACACCGCGACAACGGAAAACGCTTCGTTGTGCGTGCGGATGAAAAGTTGACTGCGTTTATGGAATTGGAAGCGGCGATTCGCGCCGCCGCAAGCTGCTTGACGTTTAATAGCGAATATGTTCGCTTGAACAGTCATGCGCTGCGGCACGCCTTCAGGATGCACTGGAACGCCTCACTGCGGCGATCGGTGACGTTGAGTCCGAGCTTGCGGCAATGAAAGCCGAACACGACCCACTCGCGTCGCACATCTTTGTTTCGCGCCGCCATTATCGGAACGTCAACGATACGAAAAGCGGAAAGCGCCGCGAGATGATGGCCCGGCTGAGTTTCAATACTGCCTGCAACCTTGGCTTTCGCGGAAGCCCCGACGCTTTCCGTTCTCACGATGGGCGTCAAGAAAATGAGATTGTCGAAAAGCGTGAGTTAGTCGCTAGTTAAATTTCTAGAACGCGATTCGACCATTTAATTCCAGCCTTGCGTCGAAGCGACCGCCAGACTTTTACCGTGTGGCGAATCTTTTCCCATATCTCACGTTTTTTATCTTGACTGGCGAAACGGAATGGGAGGAGAATCTGGCTAGCTACAGCCCCACACCAGATCCTGCCGGTCGCTGCGCTTGCAGATCTGCGCCGACGGTCTTCCAGGAGAGGCTCGGATTTAATCTAAACCAACGGCAAACTTATGAAAAAGATCATGCCCCTCTCCTCATCAATATCACTCGAAGTGCCTTCTCCATATCCACCGCTGCGATCGCTTGAAGTGCCAATGTTAAGATTCGCCCGAAGTTTTTGGACTCTCAGTTTTCTGAAAGCCGCTGTCCTCGGCGCCATCACTGCCCTTTCCACTTTCAACAGCCGTGCCGACACGCTCTGGCGCCAATATGGCTTCAATGCTGCGCACACTAGCTACAACGATTCCGAAACACTTCTCAATCCATCCAACGTTTCCCAACTCACGCTCTTTTGGACCAGCGATACTTTTCGCGAGGAAGGCACCGCTCCCACGCTTGGGTTTGCTGCCATCTTTGTCGCAAGCGATGGACGCGTACACGCCCTTAAGGAGAACAACGGTTCTACCCGTTGGGCGCGCCTTTCCTGTTCGGGAGAAGGCACCGTGCAGCCCGCATTCGGCGATCACGTACTCCTTGTCGGCGACGGCGGCGGCGACCTGGCTGCCTATGATCCTGCCACTGGAAGACAGATTTGGTGCGACGACGAGTCCGGTTCTATCACGTCGGCGCCGGGAGTGACCGGAGACATGGTTTATGTTACTAACGGTGGCGATGCAATCGCTGTCGATCAAGCCACCGGTATCCGCCGCTGGACATTCACCCCGAACGATTTTAGCCCGCTGACACAGACGCCTGCCATTGCCAATGGCGTGGTTTACGTCACCGGCGGCAGTTCCGTCTTCGCCCTTGACCAGGCCACCGGACAAAAAATTTGGCGACACAACCTCGAGCAGCAACTTAATCTCTCAGCGCCTTCGGTTGCCAATGGCATCGTCTACGTTGGTGGCTTGGCCGTTTACGCCTTGAGCACGACCGATGGCCATCTGGTTTGGAGGGATCGGCGCGCCGGGGTTAACGTAACCACCCCTGCCATTGCCGGGGGCAGAGTCTTCGTTAATGCCGAAGACCCGCAGTTCGGATTGTGGGCCTTCGATGCGCAAAACGGTGCGTTTCTCTGGAGGAGCGAAATGCCGGGGGAATCCGAAGCCACTGTCACTGTCGCCAACGGCGTTGTGTACGACATTGCCGATGACGGCGAGCTGATGATGTTCGAGGCCGCGCTCGGCACCTTCCTCGGTTCGCTCGCCGACCCGGACGGCAAACCATTCCGTTCCGTCTTCGGCTCCCAGCCTATCGTCGCCAATGGCACCGTCTATGTTGCTACCGGCGATTTCCAGTCGCGCAACCGCGTCGACGCTTTCCATTTACCCTAAATTACAAGGCAAAACGTGTGATTGACAATACTTCGGCATCACCGATTGCCGGCACGTTCAGTAATCTTCCGGATGGTGGGACATTCACGAGCAATGACAACACCTATCAAGTGAGCTACGAAGGTGGCGACGGCAACGATCTGACACTGACAGTCCTTCCGTAGTTTGCGCGACAGAATTTTAGTCAGGAATCAAAATAATGGAGGCAAAGGTTATGAACAGAAAAGTGAGTTATCGCGCTGTGATGCGTTTGTTAGCGGTCCTCGCTTTCGCAGTGGGACTGAACATCGCATGGGCGACTTGGGCGCAGGCAGCGGGCAACGTGGAAGTAAGGGAGCAGGGTGAGGTCCTGATCATTACAGGTGACGACAGTGACAACAACATCATCATCCAAGAAGGTGGCCTTGTAACAGGACGTGCAGACACAACTGTCAATGGCAGCGTCCAGGGCGAAATCCATGACGTTGTTATCAGGATGAGGGGTGGTGATGACTTCGTCAGGGTTGATGCGGGTCCGGGTACCACCGTTTTCAGAGACTTCAAAATCGAGACGGGCATGGGAGACGACATGATCGAGATCTTGGGTGTCAGAATAACGGGTGAGACACAGATTGACACTGGAGATGGAAACGACATCCTCTTGATTGACGGTGTTCGTACGCCTTTCGGGTTCAGCCGGTCGGACTTTGCAAGCAAATTTACCTTGCACAGTGGCAGCGGCAGAGATCTTTTCGAGTTTCACAACGCGATTTTTCGGGGCGAAGTAGATGTGAGGCTCGGCTTCGGAATTGACGGCGCGTGCGGCTTTGAAGACTCGGAGTTTCAGAGGCCCGACCTGGTGAAGTTCGACGGTGGACCGCCCAGCGGGTTTCCCGGCGACGGAATCGTTAACGCCGGTTTAGAATTTACGATTACTGATTTCGAGGACTTTCCTGATGACTGTTCCTTCTTAGGTGGCAGAGACATCTAAGCGCGACGTGCGTCGCTCCACACGCCGCGAGATGATGGCCCGGTTGAGCTTCAATACTGCCTGTGAGCTTGGCTTTCGCGGCAGCCTCGAAGAATGGGAGCGCCTCATGGGAGCAGTTGCAAGGCGGTGAACGAATGTAGCACGCCTACCGCTTTTGCCGGGAACACAGGCTCAACGCCCGAGGACGCGCCTGGCCGCAAGCTGGACGAACTAACTGCACGAAAGCTACTCATCGGAGCGGGGCGCGGTTCGCTGCATCGGCTTATAGGTTAACCAGAGTTGTTCATAAGCTGCGAAGTGGAGCGCTTCGAAGGCTCCCTCACCGCCATCGACAGATTGTGAACAACTCTGCCGCGAGCAAAACTTTGAGCGTTGATAAGTCAGCATCTTTGTTTTGCATCCAACCGGAAGACACGCACCGGCCCGCTACGA
>QHOK01000208.1 GCA_003218755.1 Verrucomicrobiota bacterium | reverse complement strand
GCCAGCGTTTCCGTCAGCGTGCCGATCTGATTGACCTTAATCAGAATGGAATTCGCTACGTGTTCGGCAATTCCGCGACGGAGAAATTCGACGCTGGTGACAAAGAGATCGTCACCTATCAGTTGAATCTTGTCGCCGAGTGTTTCCGTCAGTTTCTTCCAGCCGTCCCAGTCGTTTTCGGCGCACCCGTCTTCAATCGAAATAATCGGAAACTGCGCACAAAGATCGGCGTAATAGTTGATCAACTCTTCCGCTGTTCTCTTTGAACCGTCCGATTTCTCGAAAATGTAAAGATTGCTTCCGCTGTCATAGAATTCTGATGCAGCAGGATCGAGCGCGATAAAGATTTGTTCGCCCAGCTTGTAACCGGCCTTGCGGACTGCTGTCGAAATCGACTCCAGGGCGTCCTCGGCGGAATCTAACTGTGGCGCAAATCCACCTTCGTCGCCGATCGCCGTGGAAAGATGTCGCTCTTTGAGGACAGACTTGAGTGCATGAAAGACCTCCGCGCCGTAACGCAGCGCTTCTGAAAAGCTCGGTGCGCCACGCGGCACGATCATGAATTCTTGAAAATCGATTGGCGCATCCGAGTGCGCGCCGCCGTTCAAGATGTTCATCATCGGCACTGGCAATACTCGCGCTTGGTTTCCGCCGAGATATCGAAAGAGCGGCAGATTTTCCGCCGCCGCGGCGGCGTGGGCGACCGCCAGTGAAACCCCGAGCAGCGCGTTTGCGCCGAGGTTCTTCTTGTTGGGCGTACCATCAATCTCGATCAGTTTATGATCAATCTTCGCCTGGTCGCGCGCGTCCCAACCCTTGAGAATCTGCGCAATTCTGTTGTTAACGTTGGCAACAGCTTTCCTCACGCCCTTGCCGCCGAAGCGGCTTTTATCGCCATCACGCAGTTCCCATGCTTCGTGTTCACCCGTGCTCGCTCCGCTTGGAACTGCGGCTCGACCAAGCGCGCCGCCCTCGAGCCACACATCGACTTCAATTGTCGGATTGCCGCGCGAATCCAAAATTTCCCGAGCATGGATTCGGCTAATTCTGGTGGGCGTCATACGATTCTAGGCCGATTAGAACAGCTTTCGCAAATCGACGCAAATCACGTTTCGCGGCTTGCGCCGCAGATTCGCATTGGCAATTTTGGCCAGGCACAGATAACCTGAGCGATGATGCATTTGGCCAAACTCGGCATTGTTGCATTGTTGATGGCCGTTTTCGCAGCGACGGGCGCCGCGGAGACCGAGCATCTCTCGGCGGATCAACTGGCAAAAGCCGTCAGCAGCGATTCGATCAGCATCCCGACACCGGGCGAACTTTTCGCGGCGCTTGGAAAAACGGGAAAAACAAACTGGTCAGGGCAGTATCGCGGGCCAATGCCGGTGACGTACCGCAACCGTGCGCAGATCGCGCTGAACCTGGGCGGCTTGATTGCCGATGGATTTATTGCTGTCGAAGCAAAGGACAGTCAGCAGGTCAAAAACATCGGATCAGACATCATCAAGCTCGCAAAGGCGCTCGGAGTCAGCGAGAAGCTGCTTAGCCGCGGGAATAGCATCAACGAATTCGCCGAGAACAACGAGTGGGACACGCTACAGGAAGAACTGGAAGCGACGCAAAACGAGGTAAAATCCTCAATGCAATCGCACGCCGACCAGGACCTCGTAATTCTGGTAACTCTCGGCGGCTGGATTCGCGGCACGCAAGTAGTGACCTCAGCGATTATGCAGAATTATGATGAACACAGCGCAAAAGTTCTGCGGCAACCGGCTCTTGTTCACTTCATGCAGTCAAAAATCAATGAAATCTCATCTGAATTGCGAGGGGAACCTCTGGTGAAAGATGTGAGCGAACAGCTTGGCGAAATCGAGAAGCTGGTTTCTTTCCCACCGGGCAAGGCGCCCACTGTAGATGAAGTGCGAAAAATCAACAAAGCGGTCGGCAAGGCGATGGAGGAAATAGAGAGCAAAGAGCTGCCGAAATGAAACGCTGTCTCCCGATTTTTATCTCGCTTTTTGTGCTGGGAACCAGCATTGCCGTGCGCGCCGAGACAGATGCGGAGGTGCGCGCGCGCAAAGACGCACTCGACGTTGCTGGAGCATTTTCAAACGATGGTTTCAAGATCCGAGATGGGCACTGGTGTGGGGTTGTTAAGCCGCACGAGCATGCCTTGGTAGCGGTGAATCTTTACGCGGGAAACCAGTACTGGTTCTCTGCCGGCGCCGTCGAACCGGTGAAAAAAATTGCCGTCAGCGTCTATGACGAGACCGGCAAACAGGTGACTACGGAAAGCTACAATAACGGAGAAAAAGCGGCGGCCGGATTTTCACCGGCGAATAGCGGTCAGTACTTTGTTTCGGTCGATCTTGTTGAAGGCGAGGAAGGCAGCTTCTGTCTCGTCTACTCATACAAGTGAAGTGATGAAGCGATACCAGATTCTCAATGCGTAGCGCGGCGGCTGCCGTCCCACGAGCAGTAAAATCTCAAAAGCTGGCGACTATGATCTCGCTCCAGGTTTTCTACGAGGGAAATGTGCAAGGCGTCGGGTTCCGCTGGTCGGTGCGACACGCCGCCAAGGGTTTCGACGTGACTGGGTGGGTCCGTAACCTGCGGGACGGGCGCGTGGAACTTCAGGTTACGGGAGAGGAAGACGAGGTTCGTGCGTTCTTAGATCGCATCGCTCAAGGCGAATTGCACTCGCTGATTCACAAGCAAACTGAAAAAAGGTTGGACGAAGCGGTCGCTGCGCGCGGCTTTGAGATTCGCTATGACTAATCCGGCGGTCGCGGTTCACGGACTAACCAAAATTTTTCCCGTTCCGTTTCATCGGCAATCGATTGTCGCGGTAAAGGACCTCAATCTACGCATCGAACCGGGCGAGGTGTACGGGCTGCTTGGGCCGAATGGCTCCGGTAAAAGCACCACCCTGAAGATTATTCTTGGCCTGGTGTCTCCAACGCGCGGCCGCACGGAAATTTTTGGGCGTGACAGTCGTCTTGTACAAAGCCGGGAAGCGGTCGGTTTTCTGCCGGAAAATCCGTATTTCTACAAATATCTTAGCGGAAAGGAAACGTTGCTATTTTTTGGCCGTCTTTGCGGACTGCGAGGCGCCGTCCTGAAGAATCGTGTCAACGAATTGCTCGACCTCGTCGGGTTAAGCAAGGCGCGCAACCGCCGGCT
>QHOK01000207.1 GCA_003218755.1 Verrucomicrobiota bacterium | reverse complement strand
AAATGTGGCCAGCGTCCTTTCAAAAAACGAACGGCTGACATTTCTGCGGCTTTTGAAAAAATTGGGCAAACACGCGGCCGAAACTCGCAGGTAAACTACCGGCCACTCTTGGGCACGACGGAAGTGGGGTCCGTAGGCATCGCCCGCGCTTTAAACCCCGACGTGAGCTCCTTATGGCAAAGTTAGGCGCGAAAGCAATTGCCGTCGATCTGCTTTAATCCAGTCAACGCTCGAATCGAATCGATTCGTTACGTGCGCTCGAATCGAAGCCGAACAGCAACACGGTCAAAGAGCAGATGATTAGGATCGGAGTTATCATTGCATTCAAACGCTATTCGTCTGTGAACTGCACTGCCATGGCGCGAGGGTGGGATTTGAAACTCCCCCGTTCGAGATAAGCATCAATGCAGCATCGCGAGTTACCTTGAATTAAGCGGTTCACAGATTGCCCGCCTTTTTAAAAGAGAGAATTACTATGAGAAGTACGTTCACGGTGAATCATAACGAACACGTCAGCAGCCGACCGTTCGAGGAGGTCGTTAGTGCCTTTGAGTCTGCCGTGGGATCCGTTGAAGACACTGGATTCCCAGCGCTCTTAGCGTCAACGAAAAGCGCCGAAGAGTTCGAAGCCAGCGTCCAATCTCGCGCAGGCTCGAGCGGTTTCATGCGTTTCCTCACGGTCGATCACGGGGCCTGGTTGACGCGAATCGGATTGAAAGCCCGGGCCAGGATGTACACGATTGGTAATCCGTTGATCGCTCAGACCATGCTCAAACATGATATCGGCGCGGGATTAAATGTTCCTGTTCGGCTGATGATCTATGAGGATGCGGCAAGTCGGACAACTCGGTTGGCTTACGATCTTCCTTCTTCCCTTATGAGTGGATTGAAGAATAGGAAGGTCACCGCGGCCGGGCAAAAGCTGGATGCCAAACTCATTGCGCTCGCCATACAGGTTACCGGCGTGGGAGCCTAACGAACGGCGAGAGCTCTCATGTTTGTGCCAATGCGAATGGAGCTGGGCTCGGCCGTTTCTCAGGCTGGGCAATAAACAGCCTCGTTCTGCGAGCAAAAATCCTGCGTCGCCCCGCGAACGCTGTAATCGTAGGGTCCGCGATACACAGTGAGCGGCTTCGTAAAATTTCCGTGCGGCGGCGGCGAAGGCGCGGTCCACTCCAGCGTGGTGGCTTCCCACGGATTGTCGTTGACTTTTTTGCCGTGCTTGATGCTCCAGAAGAAATTGATGATGAAAGGAATTTGGGCCAGAGCCATGATCCACGCTGCCCAGGAGATCGGTTGGTTCCACTGGAATCCAGTCAGCCCCCAAACCGTGTGATCGCCGGCCACGCCATGGCCCTGGCCACCATCGTACCAACGTCGGTGCATGCCGAGCATCCCTTGGAGATACATCGGGAGGAAAATCACGTTCATGCAAATGAGTGAGGGCCAGAAATGTACTTTGCCCCAGAATTCGTTCATCATTCTTCCGGTAGCCTTGGGAAACCAGTAATAAGTCGCGGCAAATAAGGCGAAGATCGTTCCGGGCGCGACGAGGTAATGGAAGTGCGCAATTATATAATAGGTATCGTGCAGATAGAGATCAGCCGGAGGCAGCGCCAGCGGGATGCCGGTTAAGCCGCCGATGCCGAACATTGGCATCCAAGCGGAGGCGAACAGCATCGGCACAGGGAACCGAATCGAACCGCGCCAAAGCGATAAGAGCAGAGCGCTCAAGATAATCACTGACGGCACTGAGATGAGAACGGTGGTTAATGAGAAAAACGAGCTCACCGCTTCCCCCATCCCGGTGAGAAACATGTGGTGGGCCCAAACGAGGAAAGAAAGAAAGCCTATACCGAAAACAGAAAAAACCATCCCTCTGTAACCGTAGAGCGGTTTGCGAGTATTGTTTGCCACGATCTCGGCAACGATCCCCATCGCTGGCAGGACCAACACGTAAACCTCAGGGTGGATCAGAAACCAAAACAGGTGCTGCCATAACAGTGGGCTACCGCCGCCTGCCACGAGCATTTTCTGGCCATTTACCACCAGACCAGATATCAAATAAAAACTCGTCCCTGCAATTCGATCCATCAGTTGCATGATCGTTCCAGCTTCCATCGGTGGAAACGCCAGCAACAAAAGGAACGCAGCCACGAATTCAGTCCAAACGAAGAACGGCAGTCGCATCCAGGTCATTCCTGGCGCCCGCAGCTGCACGATGGTGGTAATGAAGTTGATTGAACCGAGGACGGACGACGTTGCGAGGAAGACGATTCCGATCAGCCAAAAACTTTGACCCGTCAGAATCGCCTGTCCGTGACCCAGCTGCGCGATATCGGCCAGAGGCGTATAGGACGACCAGCCGCTAGCGGCTGCTCCCGTTGGGAGAAAAAAACTCGCCAGCAACGTCACTGCTCCAAGAATGAGCGCCCAGTAGCTAAACATGTTTACCTTCGGAAAGGCCATATCCGGCGCCCCGATTTGCAGCGGGACGATGTAGTTACCAAAACCACCAAATGCCACCGGGATAATTCCGAGGAAAACCATGATCGTTCCGTGCATCGCTCCTAACGAGTTGTAGAAGTCGGGTGTCATCACCCCTCCCGGCATGGAAGCTCCGAACAGTTTCCCAATAATCGGCAGCGGTTTTCCGGGATAGGCCAACTGCCAGCGCATCAGCATCATCAGGCAAAAACCAAAGAAAAGAAAAACGAGGCCCGAAATCGCATATTGGATTCCGATGACCTTGTGGTCAGTTGAGAAAACGTATTTTCGCCACCAACCAAGTTCACGTTCCATACGCGCTCGTTGACGATTTACATGTTCGGAAAATGAATGACCGCCCTGCTCGTTTCATGATTGCGGACGAGGCTAAAAATTGCAACCCGTAATGCGCCTACAGCACCTCGCGTTATCTCGCGGCGTTGCTCGCTCCTTAACCGGCAGCGGCGCGACGGGCATGCGCGTCACTCGCGCCTTGCAGCCACCACAAATTGCTCTTGCGCGGTCTCCTCCTATTTATGAGATGGCCTCGACCGACTATCAACCATCAACTAAGAACTTCCCCGCGATGCGGATCCTTATCGTCAGCGCCAGCGCCGGCGTTTACGCTGAGAGACTCGAACATGAAAACTAAAAGAAAGCGTACGACGCCTACAACATTGCCAGGAGGCACATTCAAGCTCGCCGATGATTTGATCCTTACTCGCGTGGGCTACGGGGCCATGCAGCTGGCTGGTCCGCATGTATTCGGGCCGCCCGCAGACCACGACGGCGCACTCGCCGTCCTGCGCGAGGTTGTTAAGCTCGGTATCACCCA
>QHOK01000030.1:70827-80188 GCA_003218755.1 Verrucomicrobiota bacterium | reverse complement strand
TACATGCAGAGTTTGGCCAACAGTCTTTATCTGTTGGTCGCGCGCGATTTCGGACCGCCCGAAAAGCGGATTCCGAACTTGCGCCAGCGCATGGAAGGAATTCCCCGCGTGATCGCCCAGGCGAAAGCCAATTTGCAACACCCTCCACGAGTTCACACAGAGACAGCGATTGAGCAAACGCAGGGCGCAATCAATCTGGTACGCGAAGGCCTCACGCCGCTGCTCGAGCAAGCTGTGCAGACGAAAAAGGAGCTGGCGCCTTTACAGGAGCAGACGGCAGCTGCTCTGGAGGATTACAAGAAATGGCTCCAGAACGATCTGCTCCCCCGCTCCGACGGCAATTTCCGCCTTGGTGCCGAGAAGTTTCGAAAGAAGCTGCGTTTCGCGCTCGCGTCCGACTTGTCGATGGAAGAAATCATGAAGCGCGCGCAGGCCGACCTGCAACAGACGCAAACCTCGATCTATGAGACCGCGCTGCCCCTCTACAAAAAATATTTTCCCAACGCAGACTCGGCAACGCTCGCGGACAAACATAAGGTGACTGCCTCAGTCCTCGACAAACTTGCCGAGCAACATCCCGACGACGCCACAGTTGTCAGTTACGCGAAAGAAGTTGTCGGCGAAGCGACCAATTTCGTGAAGTCGCATAATCTTGTCCCCATTCCGGACACGCCGCTGGACGTGATCGCAATGCCCGAATTCAAACGCGGCGTCGCTATCGCATACTGCGATTCGCCTGGCCCCCTCGACAAAACCGGCAAAACATTTTTCGCCGTCGCACCGACGCCGAAGGACTGGTCAAAGGAGCGGAAAGAATCGTTCTTTCGTGAATACAACAACTATGAAATTCGCGATTTGACTGTGCACGAAGCAATGCCCGGGCATTACTTGCAGCTGGCGCACGCTAACGAATTCCGTGCGCCGACGTTGGTCCGCGCAATCTTTCGCAGCGGCACATTCATCGAAGGCTGGGCCGTCTATTGCGAGCAAATGATGGCAGAACAGGGCTACGGCGATCCGGAGGTCAAGATGCAACAGTTGAAGATGCGGCTACGCGCCATCGCCAATGCCATTCTCGATCAAAGCATTCATGCCGGGAACATGACCGAAAAGGAAGCGATGGATTTAATGATGAGACAGACCTTCCAACAGGAAGGTGAAGCGGTGGCGAAATGGAAACGCGCCCGGCTCACCTCGGCACAGCTTTCCACTTATTTCGTCGGTGCGACCGAGCATCTCGATCTTCGCGCAGCGGAACAGAAGCAGTTAGGCAAAGATTTCGATGTAAAGAAATACAACGACCAGGTGATCTCCTACGGCAGCCCGCCAGTAAAGTACGTGCGCGAGTTAATGGGGCTGTAGGGTGGAACGCGTTGTCTTCAACGCGTTGGCAAAGCAATGCGCCTTCGGGGCCAAATTTCTGGCATGATCTTCGGAGAAGCCGATGCACGTTTCGTTTATGCGCGACGCTTTTTGGCAGCGTTGCCTTTGCGTGATGCTGTGGGAGTAAGCTTTTTCGCAGCCGACATCTGTACCAGTTCGTCGAGATTAAATGTCCGGCGCCGTCTTGTTCCCACCTCTCGGCAATCGACTTGGTACCACCCGTTCATGCGGTCCACCCGATAGCGCTTTTGCCCAATGCGCATCGGTTCGCGCGCAATCACCCGATGGATGATTTTTTCGTATTTGGATCGTGACCAGCGTCGCATCCGGCGGCGTCCCCAATCGATCGCCCGCCCCACGTCATCATAAGCTTCAGGCCGCTTCTCGAAATCGAGAAGTGAGCGCGCATTTCCATCGAAAACCGCAGCGATGTGCTCGAGCGTGCCGGAGTCGCTAATCCGCCGAATTCGCCGGCGAAATGGCCTCAAAATTTCTGCCGCGATTGCACGGAAGCTAAGTATTCGACCGTCGCGCAATTTCCACAGCGGCGCATTGGTATCCGCCGTGAACGGATTTTGGCCTAACGAATCGGACGTGACCCGCCACCCGCGGCGCGACGAATGTCTTCGCAGACGAAACGGCGTGATGCGAGGAATTCCATTTCGGTTCAATTGCCTCAGGCCAAAATTTTCCCAGCGAAGGACTGTTTCTACGGCGCCCGCAACGAAAGCGCACGTCGCCAGCATTAATGCGGGATCCGGCGTAAAATCAGCTGTCACTTCGACTCGGGTCCTTCGGGGACGAACGCCGACGGCGCTGCTCTGCCGGTTCGCCGCCAACAAAAGCACGGGTGCTGGCAAAATGTGCGCGAGCAGATACGCAAGCCTCGTCGCATTGCGAAATTTTGATTTCCGCGCATTGGGAAATGAAAAATTATAGTGCGCGCTAAAACCCTGGAGGCGGCATTGGTAGCCGTTTCGGTTGGCCCAGTGATCGAGCTCCACTCGTAAATAGCGGATTTGTTCCCAAAGTAAGCGCGTCGCGCGATAACAACAGCCGGGCTCGAGTTCAACAATCGGCGTCGCGACTTCGATCACGCCTGTATCGAAATAAATTGCGCCGCCAGCCGGCAACTGAAAGGATTTGCCTGTCCGTGGAATCATTCGACGTCGTACCAAACGGCTCGGGTCACCAAACACCTTTTCCGGACGCCGTCTGCGTCCATTGACGAAAAGATTGAACTCCGCTTCCAAGCCGATCACGGCGCGCGGCGGTGTTGCAACATGCGCGCGCTTGCGAAAAAAGCGGCCGCCCCGTTCTGTTCCGAGATCCTTCATGTGCTCAATAAGAGCTCAACTCGCCTCGCTGCATTCGCGCGGAGTCAAGCTCGCAAACCCTAAATCGATGTGGAGATGGTCGTCGGTTTGCCCTTGTCGCGGGCCGAATGGCCGAACAAACACAGCCGGACCGAGCGATGTGGCGATGGCCCCATATTTCTCAATTGATTTCGCATCGGAGAGAAAAGTGTCTCCGACGCGGTAAATGTTCCCAGCTGTTCCCCAGGCATGAATACTTTTCGCGCCGCCAATCTGATGCGTGGGCGACCGGTACCCGCCATTTGCGCTGATGAAAACCGGGGCATCGACTTCGCGGCGAAAATCCTCCAATAATCTCGCAAGTAAAACGATTGCGCACGGCACATAATGAGGAAACTGGCTCAGAAGCAGCCTCGCTTCACGGCAATCAACCAGCATCAATTCCGCGAGCGTGAAGTGCGGCGCCAGCCGAACCTGGTGCGCTTCCTGCCAGCTACTGATTTCATAGAAAAAGCGCGGCAGATGATGAGCATTGCCACAAAAATCTGTTTCCGCTTCGCCTGGTCGAAGCAAGGCGCGGTACTCTTCAGGCAGATTCAAACCGTCAATCGCGCGCAATACCACATCCTTCATTTGATCTCGGTTCCATTCGCATCACCGAGCGGTAAATCGCCTCGGAAATAGCTGCGACGGTCTCGCGTCGCCCCTCTCTTTCCGGATCAAATTCAGTCAGGATAACGGCGATGTACGGTTCGCGTTCGGGCAAATACACAATTCCCATGTCGTGACAGGCGGTCGAGATCTCGCCTGTCTTGTGCGCCACTGCCGCATGCGCTGGAAGACCGGCAGGAATCATCGATTTAAATCGTTGCTCCAGCAAAATGCGGATCGCTTGTTCTTTGCTTTCGCTGCTAAGAAAATCGCCCCGCACAGCGGACAACAACGTCAGCAACCCATTGGCAGTCGCTTCATTGTTCATGCCTTTTTCGTGTGCCGCGTGATCCTCAACACCCCGCCGCAGTTCCACTCCTTCCACTTCCGCATCCCGCAGGACCTTTCGTGCATATTCCACCCCGAGCAGATCGAGCAGCAAATTTGTCGCGAGATTGCTGCTCGAAGAAATCATCCCTTCTGCGAGCGCGGAAATTTTCGCTGTCTGTCCGATGGCCTGATACAGCTCAGGCATCGCGTCGGAGTCGCGGTCGAGGTAAAAAGGAGAGCCGTCTGCTACGCTGATAAAACGATTTCGCACGTGTAGCGAATCATCCAGCCGAAATCGGCCCTCATCTACTGCGCGAAAAACAGAGAGAAGCACTGCGACTTTAATCGTGCTTGCAGCATGAAACCAGCGGTCGCCCCGCAGGGAAAATCGCAAACCGCTCTCTAAATCATGCAGCGCTATTGCGATCGCTCGAGCTTTGCTTTCGGCAGCCAGCCTTTCCACTTGCTCATCTAAAGTGCTGGGGGCATCCACGTGTAACATCGAGGTGCTCTTTACATGCCGACTACAAAGTCGCAAATTCGCCGATGCCTAATCTAGCTACCTGGATCCGCCCGAAGGATGAAAAATGGTTTCAGCCATTTTTTGCGAAGCATCCTGACGTTCATGTGTTCGACGCGCGCAAAGGCGACGTTGCGCTGGACCAAATGGACGGTCTTCTGCTCACTGGCGGTTCCGATATTTCGCCAGAATTTTTGCGCCAGGAAAACGTCGATCCAAGCTTAATCCACAACGATGTGGATCCTCTGCGCGACCGCTGGGAATTCGATGCGATAACAAGATCGCTGGCGCGTGGTCTGCCGATTTTCGGCATTTGCAGAGGCATCCAAGTCTTGAATGTGGCGCTCGGCGGCACACTCAAGCTCGACATTCTGGGCCATAATCTTCCAGAGCAAAAAGAGAGCGATATCCAGCCACTGCGTTACGACAGAAACGCAACTCATCGCTACGAAAAGGTAAACAGCGCGCATCACCAGGCGGTCAATCGACTCGCAGAAGACTTCGAGGTCGAAGCGTGGTCCGCTACCGATGACATCATCGAGCAAGTGCGCCTGCGGAATTGCCCATTCGCCTTCGCTGTACAATATCATCCAGAGCGGGGAAAAATTTACGACGCACTCTTCGAGGATTTTTTTGCGCGATTGCAGACACGTTAAAACGTCTGCAACCTGCGAAGAGCCACAACTCGCTGGAGCCGCAGCGCGAGAAGCGCCGCTACCATCGCACATACACCTAGCAGCATGAACGCAGGCCTATGCGTACCCATGCGATCCTTCATCGCGCCCATCAACGTGGGACCGACGAACCCGCCCACGTTGGCGATCGTCACCACCAGCGCGATACCGGCGGCTGCCGCCGCCCCGGTTAGGAACCGTGTCGGCATGGAGAAAAATGGACCGTACGCCGAGCAGTGCCCCATCGGAACGAGTGCCAGCGATAAGACGGCCAATCGCGGTTCGGACAGAAGAGCGCAACCAAAAAATCCCGCGGCCATGATTAACAACGGAACAGCCACATGCAGAGGACGCTCGTCCGTGCGATCGGAATGGGCACTGTTCAACACCATAAAGGCGATCGTCACGGCACTTATTGCACTTAGGATAAACCCTACGCCCAGATCGCTGCTTCCCGTGAGCGATTTGATAATCAGCGGCGCCCAAAACGAGTATCCATAGAAACCAATTGCAGCTAAAAGAAAGATAATCCCAAGCTGCCATACCGTCGGATTTCCCAATGCCGTTAACGTATGAATCGGATGTGCCGCCGCGCAGGCGGCGGGCTCGGTCGCAAGTTTACTAACCAACCAGTGTCGCTCCGCCGGAATCAGCCAGTGCGCTGCTTCAGGCCGATCGGTGAGATAAACCAGCACAATCCCCCCAAGCAACGCCGCAGGAAGTCCCTCGACCAAAAACAGCCATTGCCACCCAGCGAGCCCGAACATTCCATTCAGATTCAGCAACGCGCCGGAGAGTGGGCCGCCGATGACACCGCTCACGGGCACTGCTGTCATAAACCCTGCGATCGCGCGCGCACGTTGCGCCTCCGGATACCACAGGCTCAAGTAGTAAATCATCCCTGGAAAAAAACCTGCTTCCGCGGCTCCCAGCAGAAATCTCAGGACGTAGAAAGCGAGCGTTGTCCGAACAAACATCATCGCGACTGATATGGCGCCCCAGCTCATCATGATCCGCGCGATCCACCGACGCGCTCCCACGCGATGTAAAACGAGGTTACTCGGCACTTCGAACAGGCAGTAACCCAGAAAGAACACGCCCGAACCGAAGCCAAACGCGGCCGAACTAAATCCGAGATCGGAATTCATTTGTAGCGCCGCAAAGCCGACGTTCACTCGATCCAGCCATGCGACGATGTAGAGAACAAACAGAAACGGGATCAACCGCAGCGTCACCTTGCGCAACGTGACCGTCGCAATATCTGGCTTGATTGACGCTGAGCGGGTCTGGTTTGCACGAACGGGCACAGCGGACGCAATCTACCCGATAAAGAACGAAGGACGAACGACGAAATTACGAGCGAACAATTGCGCTCGCTTTTCGACATTCCGACTTCGTCATTCGTCATTCGGATTTCGTCATTGATTCCTTGTCCCTCACCACCACTTCCAACTTAATTTCCTGGAATGCGAGCTGGTCATAGATGAGAGCGAGCAATTCGAGCGCGCGAGCGTCGGGCATGTGCGCGCAACGCACTTCAATGCGCGCCGGTTTGCCAGCGAGATGCGTATGATCGGTTGCCATTTCGCCGTCGAGCAAAAATGAAACGTAAGTGTTGAACCGCTCCTGTAATGCGAGCAATTGTTCATCCGAGCCGTTCCACTCGTCAGGTTCATTCATCACGAGAACCACTTCGCCCGTCTTCGGGTCCTGCGCGATGACATCGATCTCGCCGATGCGATCTTTTGCCTTGAGGACATTCGCAATCTGCTTAAGCTTGAACCGCATGCCACGTGCGGGTTCGTGCGCGTCAGTTTCATCAGTAACAAGCAAATCGCGCCCGGTGGGCTCCCGGCACCGTTCATTGATGGACGGCAGGCAGGCTCCGCACTCTATTTCATGGTCACGCCTGATGCGCCGGTGCGCCTGCACCGCATCCGCAATGACCAGCTTTATCACTATTACCTGGGTGATCCGATCGAGGTTTTGATGCTTTACGAAAGCGGCGCAACCGAGCGCGTCATTGTCGGACCCGACCTGCGCGCCGGTCAACGCGTCCAGCTTCTTATCCCTGGCAATACATTTCACACTGCGCGCGTGATCGGCCAGCGCAATTGGTTTCTCGGGGCGAGCACCGAATGGCCCGGCGTAGAACAAGTCGACATCGAGGTCGGCGATGTCGACGCACTCGCAGCAAAATATCCCGATGTCGCCGCCGATCTGCGGGCGTTTTCCGGGTAGCGCATGCGTCTCGCGTGCTGGCGAGCGCGTCTCGCGATCGCGAACTTTTCTGGACGCGTGAACGCCATGCAAATTTCCAGATCTTTCGAAAAGATTGTTTCGGCGCGACGCCGAAACCAGCACGCGAGACGCATGCGCTACCCAGAAACGTGAGTTGAACGCGGTGCGAGTGACGAGTTAATTCGTTTCCGATGGCGAAAAACAAAACATCCAAGCTGACGCTTCTTGGGCGAAGCGAAGCGAGAATTCCTGCTTCGCCCGCCGAAGCGCGGCTGGAGACTTTTTCGAATCCGGCACCTAATCGCAATTACCGGATTCATTTTGAAACCGATGATTTCACCTCCGTTTGTCCGATCACGGGCCAGCCGGATTTTGCCAGGATCGATATCGATTACGTGCCCGACCGTCTCTGCGTCGAAAGCAAATCGCTGAAGTTTTATCTCGCGTCCTATCGGAACGAGCGCGCGTTCAACGAAGCGGTAACGAATCGTATCTTGGACGATTTCGTCAAAGCCTGCGCGCCGCGCGAAGCAATCGTGACCGCGCAATTCTCCGCGCGCGGCGGAATCGCCCTCACAGTTCGCGCCGAATATCCGGACAGGAAATCCGGCAGGGATAACGAGCGAAGGTAGTACGGCGCGACCGCCGGGCCCGCCGTTGAATGATCCTACGCCTCCATTGAACCTTGCGTGTGAATAAAATGAAACGCGCGGTCGTTCTTCTGAGTGGCGGAATTGATTCGACCACGACTCTGGCGATCGCGATCGCGGAAGGATACGAAGCCTACGGCCTCTCGTTCGATTATGGCCAGCGTCACCTGATCGAAACGCAGGCCGCTCGCCGCATCGCCAACTCGTTAGGCGCAAAAGAGCATCGCGTCGCAAAGATCGACTTGCGCGTTTTTGGCGGTTCGGCCCTCACGGCCGACATCGACGTGCCGAAGCGGCGTTCGGAAAAAGAAATCGCGCATAAAATTCCGATCACGTATGTCCCGGCACGGAACACGATCTTTCTCGCTTATGGGCTCGCCTGGGCAGAAGTGATTCCCGCCGATCACATTTTTCTCGGTGTAAACGCGATCGATTACAGCGGCTATCCCGATTGCCGCCCCGAATTCATCGAAGCGTTTGAGAGTCTCGCCAATCTTGGGACCAAGGCTGGCGTCGAAGGCAGACGCTTCCAAATTCACACGCCGCTAATCAAATTTTCGAAAGCCGAAATCATTCGCAAAGCTGTTGAACTCGGCGTCGATCTGTCGCTGACCCACAGTTGTTATGATCCCTCGCCCGAAGGTCTCGCCTGCGGCGAATGCGATTCGTGTCTTCTGCGACTCAAAGGCTTTTGCGAAGCCGGAAGAAAAGATCCAATTCGTTACGTCAAAAATGAAACGCCTGCTTAGGATTTTCGATCTCTCAAAGAGCGAACAGCGCGTTGTGTTGATCGTGATACTCGCGCTAGTTGCGTTTGCCTTCGTGAGATATGAGCGCCGCGTGCATCACTTTCCGATTCAACCAACCTCTGCAACAGAAGCGAAACCGTCGCCGAGTCCTGTAGGAATTACTAAGCCCCTGAACCATCCATGACGCTTCGCTGACCATGACCCCCTCAAGTATTATTATCGGCCTCGCGATCGTTGGAATAGACACTTCACATGCTCTTCTTTTACCGTCTGCGGCGCGATTGTCATCGGGAATGGGTGCGCTTGGGCCCGCCGAACCCATTTCTTCCTAACGACGCCAAATCGGGTTGGGAAATTACAAAATATATTTTGACTGGCTGCTTCGAGCGACTGCCAGATAAGCACTCGTTAAGTTGGGTCGCCCGCTCCGATACTACGAGTGGTTCTACATAATAGCATTTCTGATGTTCACGCTGTTATTCTTCTATTATCTCGTCAGATGATATTGATTGACAGTCTTAATCTTCGCTTAGACCCGGAATTCGTCCGTAGCCGACAAAGACTGGACTGATTTTAGCGTCGCCGCTGCTGGGTGGTGGCGGTAATTTGAAATCGAAAACGCTGACGCCCCAGCGTTGTTTGCCGTCATAGGTGCGACCGTCGCTTGATCCGACCATGACGCGCTTTTTCGTTCGCTTTTCACGGCCGAGATAAATCATGGTGTGCGTGATGGGCGGGTCGAGATCGATGTTATACGTGCCGCGCCAGAAGAGCAGATCGCCCGGCTTGAGGTCGTCGAGTTCAAATGAATCTTCGTGGCGGCTAAGGACCGCATTGAAATTCCCCG
>QHOK01000030.1:36194-70724 GCA_003218755.1 Verrucomicrobiota bacterium | reverse complement strand
AGCCTTTCTTTCCCCGACCACGACTCTCAGCGGGTGAAGGCGCGGCCGTTTCCGCTGGAGTTGGAGATGGAGTTTCTGTTGCAGCCGGAGATTCAGTTGGTGTGGGAGTAGGAGATCCCTTTTTGCGTTTCGATTTGCTCCTGGGCGTCGCGCTTGGAGACGGAGTCGGCGAAGCTTTCTTTCGTTTCGGCGAAGTCTCCGGCGATGGAGTGGGTGTCGCTTTTTTCTTCCGGTGTTTGCGACTCGGTGTGGGCGACGGCTCGAAAACTTTTTTGATCTTTGTGCCTAACGACTCTTCAGCAGGATGCGCCGCATCAATAGCTCCCAATAAGATCGCAAAGACTAGAAGCCATTTCATAAATTCGAAGCGTGCGAGTGTGACGCTGTAGTGTCCGCTGTCCCCAGCGGAGAATCCAGCGCACGATCACTCGTTTCGTATGCGCTGAGGACAGCGCACGCTACGGCACAGCATTCACGGGTGAAGCGAAGTAACAGCAAGAGAAACAAATCCGGGGTCAAGACCAGTTGTCATTCCGAGCGAAGTCGAGGAATCTCTGGTTTTTATTTTAATTCCCGTTGGAGGGTGCCAGAGATGTCTCCACTTTCGGTCGACATGACACTATGCGAGCTCCTGAAGGATTGCTTTGTTGAGACGAATCCCGCCCTCAAAGTTTTCGAGAGGAAAATTTTCGTTAGGCGAATGTGCGCGGCAGTCGGGCAACGCAAGTCCCATCAGCAGCGTTTCGACGCCGAGAATCTCTCGAAATTGGGAGACAATCGGGATGCTGCCGCCTTCGCGGATGAGCGCGGGGTCGCGGTTAAACGCTTTGCGCAGGGCGCGCTGGGCCGCTTCGCCGAGCGCTGAGTGCGGATCGGTGAGATACCACGGCCCACTATGCCCGGTGGTGATCTCCATCGTGACGCCTTTGGGCAAATGCTTTTGCAAATGCTCCTTTGCGAGCTTGAGAATCTCGTCGCCTTCCTGCTCCGGAACGAGACGAAACGTCAGTTTTGCCATCGCGTGGCTGGCGATCACGGTCTTTGTTCCCTGCCCTTGGTAACCTCCGCCGATTCCATTGATCTCGGCAGTCGGCCGCGCCCAAATCCGCTCCACTGAATTGTAGCCGGCTTCGCCGAAAAGCTCGGGCACGCCTGTTTCTTCAAGAATCAGTTTGTCGCCATCGACCGGAAGCTTGCGCCACGCTTCGCGTTCCCAATCTTCAAGCGGCTTCACGCGATCGTAAAATCCCGCGATAGCCACACGACCCTGGCGATCATGAAGCGTAGCCAACAATTGTGCGAGTGCGGTAATCGGGTTCGCAACCGCCCCTCCAAAAACGCCGGAGTGTAAATCCATCTTCGGACCAGTCACTTTGACCTCGAGCGCGGTCACTCCGCGCAGACCATAACTTAAGGTCGGGACACCGCGTGCGATCATTCCGGTATCAGAAACAACTGCTACGTCACACTTCAGTGCGTCCCGATTTTGTTCTAGAAAACTGCCGAGGTTGCCACTGCCGATTTCCTCTTCCCCTTCGATGACAAGATGCAAATTCACGGACAAATCGTGATGTTCCTCCATCGTTTCCTGAATTCCGAGAATGTGCGAAAGGATTTGGCCTTTATTGTCTGTTGCGCCTCGCGCGAAAACATAGCCGTTGCCCAAACAATCGGATGACGACGCGTTGGGACAAGCTGCGTCTCTAAACCGATGCTCGTGAGTTTGTCCACCAGCCACCGTGCGCACTCCTCCAGCTTTTCCTTGTACTGATTGTCGGTCGAGACACTCGGAAACCGCAGGAACGAATAATACTCCTCAAGATAATTGTCGCGCATGGCCAAAAACTAATCGGTTTTCGCCGTTTGCCTACGACTTCCGCCGAAGTTGGCCGCGCAAAAGATACATGATCGACGCGAGCGCCAGCACGATTCCAGTAACGACGAATTCGCGAAGCGTCGCATGCGCGAGAATCCAAATGATCGCGAGGATCGCGAGCGCAGGCACAATCTTCATTCCAGGGAAATTGAAAGGCTCACCGTCCGAGCGCACATCCCGTTGCACCAGAAACCAGCAGGCGGCGCAGCAAAGCAGATACATCAACAACACGGCGACGTTCGAAAGGACCGCCAACTTCTCAAACGTGCCGCTAATTGACAGCGCAAAGGCCAGTGTCGCGTAAGTAATGATCGCGACGTCTGGTGACCGATACCGCGGATGAACGTGCGCGAAAAACTGCGGCAACGCGCCATCGCGGCCGAAAGCAAAAATCATGCGCGGTGAACTCAGGATGTCGCTCGTCACAAATCCAAATGCAGAGATGCTGGCTCCGGCCAAAAGAATCGTGCGCCCTAGGTTCCCGAGAAATTTCGCCGCCGATTCGGCCAATGGCGCGTCAGGATATTTCGCGAGATTGGCGCCGAGCGTTCCCTGCGCCACGAGTTGGATCATGAGGTAGATGATCGTCGTGACAATGAGCGCGAGATAAGCCGACCGCGGAACGGTGCGGGCCGGATTCTTCACTTCGCCGCTCGGAATCAACGCCACTTCGATTCCGACGAAGGCGAAAATCAGCAGGATAACGGCATCGCCTAACGACTTGCTGCTCGGCCAACCGCTCCAGGCAAGGTTCGACGCGTGAATGAAAAATATTCCCACGCAAATAAACAGTAACGGGGGCAGAAGCTTTGCGAACGTGATCACGGTGACCGCACCCGCGCCTTCGCGCACGCCGCGGATATTGATGAACACGAGCAAGCCGTAAACGGCGAGCATGACGAGAACTCGCATTAGTGGACTGGCGAGAAATCCACATAGGCATAAAGACCGCCGGTCAAAGACACGCGGCTGCCGGCGATCGCGAAACAAGTGACGAACAACACCATCGTAACCGCACAACAAACAAATGCAAGTGGCGCCGCCGAGCCTAGCCCTCTCGCGACTGTTGCCGGAATAACGAAAATTCCCGCACCGATTGTCGAACTGACGATGTTCGCGGTGAGGGCTGGAACTCCAATGCCGCGAACCAACTGGTGATCGACGCGCTCCGCTCGGTCGATAGATATCGCCGTCTCGTGGGCCATCGGCGCATCCTGCGTGATTCAGTTGCTCGAGGCAAGAGCGCGAGCTAGGCTGTGCGGCTTAAGGGTCGTGTTTTTCGAATGGCAGGGAATCGTCGCGTGGCACGTGCAGGGGGATGCCTCTCCCTGGCGAGGCAGAGGGCGAGCGTGAGGGTGTACTCGAAGGCGTCGCTAATTATGCCGCCCCCCTCACCTTCATCCTCTCCTCATCGCGGGGGAGAGGCGAGAAAGACCGCATCAAGCGTCCGCGCAGGTTCGATCTTACGCGACTACGCTCCTGAAATGACTTCAGCTCTCTCGCTTAAAGCAATGGCTGGTTCCTATTTCGAAAGCATGGATTTCTGCTGGCAACTCAGACGCGTTCAAATCTTGAGCGGATGCCTCGTATACCGCAACATCCTGTGGCTGGAGGGTTCCAGAACCCCTTTAAATGGTGTTTTTTCGCTTGTAACCCCTAGAAGCTTGCTGTATTGAGGCTGCCGAGGCCCGAGATTCGGCCCATCATGCATCTACAATCGCTCGAGCTACTCGGCTTCAAGTCGTTTGCCGACAAAACGATTTTTAATTTTCACGAGGGCACCACCGCTATTGTCGGGCCGAACGGCTGTGGAAAATCCAATGTTCTTGATGCCGTCCGCTGGGCGCTTGGTGAGCAATCTGCCAAGTCGCTCCGGGGCGACGAAATGGCGGACGTCATCTTTAACGGCGCGGAGACACGCAAACCAGTAGGATTTGCGGAGGTGTCACTTACGTTCACGGATTGTGCTGAAGAGTTGGGAATCGAGTGGCACGAAGTGCGCGTCACGCGACGCGTCTATCGTGATGGCAACTCCGAATACCTGCTAAACAAAACGTCCTGCCGTCTCCGTGACATTCAAAATCTCTTTGCCGACACCGGAATCGCACGGGCCGCTTACTCGATGATGGAGCAGGGCAAGATCGACATGATCCTGAGTTCGCGTCCGGAAGATCGCCGCACAGTTTTCGAGGAAGCGGCCGGAATCACAAAATACAAGGCGCAAAAGCGCGAAGCACTCCGCAAGCTGGAAGCCACCGAGGCAAATCTTCTGCGTATTGGCGACATCATCAAAGAGGTAAAACGTCAAATCGGTTCGTTGCAGCGACAGGCAGGCAAAGCTCGCCGCTACCAGGCTTTGCACGCCGACCTGCGGGTGCTCGAAACCCATCAGGCGCGCAAACAGCTTGCTTCGCTGGAGCGCGATCTCGCCGCCTGCCGCGAAGAACTTGAGCGCCTCACCGAGTCCGAGCATGCCACACGCGCGAAAATCGACAAAACCGAAAATGCGCTCGCAGAAGAACGCCGTACACTGGACAAGATTGACATCGAGATCGCTGATTCGCGTGCGGAAGTGCAGCGACTGGAGAGCGAAATCGCCGCGCACCGCAGCCGCATTGAGTTCAACCGGCAGCGCGCTAAAGAGCTCGCTGAGCTCATTGAACGCGCGCGGCGCGACATCGCCGAGGCTGAAAAGAAACGCAAACAGCAGGTCGCTGAGATCGAGCAAACCAACAACTCGATCGCAGAAATCGAGAGGCACCTGAAAGAAAAACAAGCCGAGCTGGCCGAGCTCACGAGTCTGTTCGGAGAAATGCAAAAAAATCGCCCCAAGCGCGCGATGCGGTTGCAGGAGTTGCAACTCGATCTTTCCAAGTCTGAAGGCCGAATCTCGACGTTTGAAGAGGAACTCTCCGGAACGAAAACGCGCCGCGAATTGAGCCGCGCTCAAATCGCACAACTTACCAAGGAAATTCAGACATCAATCGAAGGGCGTAAGAAACTCGTTAAGCAAATCGCTGTCTCACTCCAAGCGAACCAGCGCGAAGCAATTGATGTCGAGGCCAGCGTGCGAGAGAAAGAGGAACTACTCTCCAAAGTAGAACAAAATCTTGCTGCGGTTGAGCGCACACTCGCCGAAAAAGGATCCCGATTGGACGTTTTGCGCCAGCTCGACGAACAGGGTGAAGGGTTCGCGCAAGGTTCGCAAGCTGTGCTCAAAGGCGTGGACGGTTCCGAAAAGTTCCACGAGGCGATTGCCGGTTCACTTGTTGCGCAACTGGATGTCGATCCAAAATTCATTCCGGCCGTCGAAGCTGCACTCGGCCGAAATTTACACGCCATCGTTTTGAAAGATGCGAACGTTGCTTCCGAAATCATTGCGCGACTCAAGAAGAAGAAGCTCGGACAGGCTGCACTACTCATTCCGCAACTAATACCGCCTGCAGAGCAATCAGTCCGAAGAGTTCTGCCGAAAGACGCACTCGACTGGGCCACTGATAAACTGATCGTGCCGCCATCGCTCGAGCCACTCGTGAGGCAATTGCTCGGCAACGTCGTCATCTTTTCCGAGTTGCAACACGCGCTCGAGTGCAAAAGGCACGAGCCTACGCTGGCGATGGCCACGCTTGCCGGCGAATTTATTTCCACGGAAGGGATCGTCTTTGGCGGCAGTAGTGAAGTACGCGCGGTCTCTTTGCTGGAGCGCAAGGCGCAAATCGACAACCTCGCGAAACAAGAAGCGGCACTGGCCAAGGAGCGCGATTCACTTTGCGCCAGACGCGACGAGGCGAAAACCGCGCTCGAAATCGCATCCCGGCTCCAGGGCGAATTCAGTGAGGCCCACCGTAAGATCGAGAATTTGCAAACGGAGAAAATTGCGCTGGAGCGTCAGTTAGCCGCGGCCGACGAACGGGTCGCACAGCTGGAGCGCGAACTTCAAACGGTGCGCAATCAACTCGTAAAAGAGCAGACCGAGTTGGCCACATTCGAAGTTGCGCAGAAACAGGCCACGTCTGGGGAGGAACAGCTGACTGAAAAAATTAATCAACTGCGGCTGACCGTCGCGACCGAGCGTCAACGCCATGAAAATTTGATCGCGCAACGCGAACCCATGAGCGCTCGTGATGCCGAGCTGGTCGAGCTGATTGCTGTGCGAAAGGCGGATATTGAGATCTACGAAGAAAAATTGGCCACACAGGCTGAGGAATCGCGTGAATCGGAAGCATTGATTAGAGACCAGACCTCGCAGCGTGAGGAAGCAGAAGCGAATGCCTTGAAAATTGCCGAGCAACGCGCCACACGGCTCGGCGAGATTTCCAATAGCGAAACCGAATTGCGACGTCTGCGCAATTCGTTAGGCGAATTGCAGGACCGCCGCGCTCAGCGGCAAGTGCGCGAGTCGCAATTGGAAATGAAGATCAACAATCTGGCCGATGATATTTCGCGCAAGTACCACGTCGATCTTCGCGCCTTCGCGGCGGATCACGCGGCGTTCGAGAAGACCCTGAGCGCTCAAATGAAGCGGAGTGAAAAGGTGGAGGGCGGAGCTCCTGCGACGCCCGGCTCCCCGGAGCTCGCTTCTTCAGACGTAGAAAAGCTCATCGAGGATCTCACCCGGCAGCTCGATAACATGGGCCCGGTGAACCTCGATGCCGTTCATGAGTACGATGAGCTCGAAGAACGTCATCGTTTTCTCGAAAACCAAAACAACGATCTGACGGTATCGCGTCGCGAGTTGCTCGATGTGATTGCGCAGATCAACTCCACCACCAGAAAGTTGTTTAGCGAAACCTTTGCCGAGGTGCGAACCAACTTCCGCGAAATGTTCGCGGAACTCTTCGGCGGCGGGCGCGCGGACTTGTCGTTGCTGGATGAGAACGACCCGCTTAACTGCGGAATCGAAATCACCGCCAAGCCTCCTGGCAAACACCTGCAAAGCATCTCGCTGCTGAGTGGAGGCGAACGCTCCATGGTCGCGGTGGCGTTATTGTTCGCCATCTATATGGTGCGACCGAGCCCGTTCTGCATTCTGGACGAAGTGGATGCGGCAATGGACGAAGGCAACATTAACCGTTTTATCCGAGTGCTGGAGCGTTTCGTAGAACAGAGCCAGTTCATCATTATCACACACAACAAACGCACCATTGCCAAAGCCGATGTTCTTTACGGCGTGACAATGGAAGAACGTGGTGTGAGCAGGCTGGTTGGAATGAAGCTGACTCCGCCCAGGCAAGTTTCAACTGAAATAACCTCCAACGGAGGCGAACAGAACTCCAGACAACAGCGCCTCGCGCTGGCGACCCGATAGATGGATCGGGTTCTCCAGAGAAGATAGGGCGGCGGCACGGGCGAGTCTTTCCCCAACGCGTTGAGGACAACGCGTTCCACCTGTGTAATTCGAGCGCCAAAAAATTTTTGCGCGCGATCGTCGATCTCGCGTAAAATTGCTGGATGCTTCAGACGGCGCAGCGCACCGCGAAATCAAAAACAAAAAAGACCGCGCCGCCGCACGACCGTTTCCTTGAGGCATTCCGCTGGATGCTGCTGACGCGCACGCTTGAGGAAAAGCTCGTTAGTCTCTATCGCGGCGGATTGATCACGGGCGGAGTCTATATCGGTAAAGGCCAGGAGGCAGTCAGCGTCGCATGCGGGTTGTTTTTGCAACAAGGCGACATCTTCGCGCCATTGATTCGCGACCAGGCGGGGCGATCTGCCTTCGGCGAACCGCTGATTGATGTGACGCGCACCTATCTGGGCTCGCGCCTGGGGCCGATGCGCGGGCGCGACGGCAACATTCATCGAGGTCATCCGCGTAAGAACGAACTCGCAATGATCAGCCACCTCGGGGCGATGATTTCGGTCACAGTGGGCACGTTGATGGCGAAACGATTTAAAGGCGAGAAAAACTTTGTTGGACTGGCGTGCATCGGCGAAGGCGGGATGCAGACCGGTTCGTTGCACGAGGGAATGAATATTGCCGCAGTGGAACAAGTGCCGCTCGTGGTCGTCGCCACAAACAATCATTATGCTTACTCAACCCCTAACGACCGCGAGTTCGCGTGTCATGATTTGGTTGATCGGGCGATCGGTTACGGGTTTGAAGGTTACAGTCTTGACGGAACCGATCTCGGCACGTGCTTGGACGTGATCGGTGGCGCGGTGAAACGTGCGCGCGCTGGGCGACCGCCGCAGTTGGTCGTTGCATCCGTCTTGCGCCTGTCCGGTCATGGCGAACACGATGATGCAAGCTACGTGACAGAAGAGATTAAACGGCAACCGTTTGCGCGTGATTGTTTGAAGGTCGCGGAGCAGACGATCATTGATCTTAACTTGGTGGACGCGGAGACACTGGCCGAGTGGCGCAAAAAGGCCGCGGCGCAGGTAGACGAGGCAATTGCCGACGCGCAAAAGGAACCCGCACCCGAAGGCGATAAAGAAGATTGGTGCGCATTATCGACACGCGATCTTGTCGATTCCTTCGAATGAGCATCACGTATCTCGAAGCGATCCGGGAGGCACAGGCAAAATTACTTCGCGTCGACGAGCGCGTTTTCATTTACGGGCAGGACGTCGGCGGCACGTTCGGCGGCGCGTTTAAAGCGACGAAAGGTCTGGCAAAGGAATTTCCCGGGCGCGTATTGAACACGCCGATCAGCGAAGACGCCATCGTCGGGACCGCGATTGGCGCCGCCATCCAAGGAATGCGGCCGATTGTCGAAATGCAGTTTGCCGATTTCTCAAGCATCGCGCTCAATCAAATTCTAAACAATGCCGGCACTCATTACTGGCGGACAAATGTGCCCGTCCCCATCACGATTCGTCTGCCTTCCGGTGGGACAAAAGGCAGTGGGCCGTTCCACAGTCAATCGATGGAATCGATTTACGCGCATTATCCCGGACTGATCGTGATGACGCCGGCGACAGTGGAAGACGCCTACACGATGTTAATAGAAGCTGTGGCGATCGACGATCCCGTCATCTACTGCGAACACAAATACCTCTACTACCACCTCAAGGCCGACAAATTACCGGAAAAAGGGTTGCCGACTGGCCGGGCGCGTATTGCGCGGGAGGGACGCGATCTCACCATCGTGAGCTACAGCGCAATGATGCAGGAATCTCTCGCGGCGGCGGAGGAACTCGCGCGTGAAGGTTTCGAAGCTGAAGTTGTTGACCTGCGCACCGTTAAACCGCTCGACGCTGATACCGTGCTGGCATCCGTCGCGCGCACCGGACGTTTGCTGTGCGCCGGCGAGTCGTTTCCGTGGGGCGGCGCGACTGCGGAAGTGATCGCGCGCGTCACGAGTCAGGGCTTTCATCTGCTCGACGCAGCGCCGCAACGTCTCAACGCTAAAGACACTCCGATTCCATATCACCCAAACCTGTGGAGCGCGCATCGACCGAACGCACAAAATATCGCAGCCAAAGCTCGCGCACTGCTGCGAGAATAGAATCTATGCCGCAAGTTCCAATCATCATGCCGCAGTTAGGCGAATCGATCGCCGAAGCGACCATTGTCGATATTAAAGTAAAGCCCGGTGACGAAGTGGTGGATGATCAGGAAATTATCGATGTCGAGACCAACAAGGCGGTGATGGGTGTGACCACGCCATGCAAAGGCAAAATCGACAGGATCACTGTCCAGCTAAAGGAAACTTACCCAGTTGGCGCAGTGCTTGGGTATGTGGAAGCAAGCGAGGCAGACGCAGCGCGATTCGCAAAGCAAGCGCCTCCCCGTCCGCAGCGAGAAGTTGCTGAAGAAATTCCCGCGCGCGCCGATCAGGAAGTCGCTCCTGCACTCGAGCGAAAGATCGCCGCGAGCGATGGCGAAGGCGCACGGGTGGGCGGCCTGCCCGTTCCTGCGGTTACGAAGGGAGCGGCTTTCATGTCACCGCGCGTCCGCGCGCGAATGGCCGAATTGCAGTTAACGAATGCTGATCTCGCCGGCATCATGGGTACTGGAGCAGGCAATCGCGTCACCATTAAAGACCTCGAAAATTTTCTGCACAAAATTGAGAACCAAACCGCGCACGAAGCTTCCGCTATTCGCGCGGGCGTCGCCGACGCAATGCGACGCAGTTGGACGCGCCCGCTTTCGACCATCGGGTCGTCGGTAAATCTCGATCCGGTGTTGCAAGACCGGCAATCGCGAGATCCAAAGCCTGGCCCCGGTCTTTACGCGCTGCGCTCGCTCGCTCTCGCACTCGCGGAGAATCCGGGCGCAGCCGCGAAATTGATCGGCAACCGCGTAGTGCAATCGAACTCCATTGACATTGGGATCGCAGTTGAAGCGGAGGACGGAATCATGGTGCCGGTGATTCGCGGCGCAGACAAAACGTCGCTTGCGGATCTTACGACAAAATACAAGGAACTCGTCGATCTCGCGCGGCAGCGGCGGATTTCACCAGACATGCAAGCCGGCGGCATTGCGACCGTTTCAAACTTCGGCACTTTCGGAATGGAATGGGGCACTCCTATTCCTCTGCCAGATCAGACATTGCTGCTCGGCCTCGGATTCGGGAAAAAGGTTCCCTCGTGGGACGAAGAAAAAAAGGAATTTGTTCCCAAAACCGAGGCCCAGATCACCCTAAGCTTTGATCATCGCAGCATCGACGGGGGTGGCGCCGGTCGTTTGCTCAAACGCGTGATCGAACTCTTGGAAAATCCCAAAAAACTATGACGCGCGTCCCACATCATGCAAGGCGCCGTCTGGATGCCGTCCACGTGAGATCACGCCTCATCATTCATGCGGGATTTGCAAAGTGCGGAAACCGAATCGATCGCGTTCAGTGGCGACGCTCCTGCGGACCACAGCAAAATTCGAACGCTGAATGTTTCCGGGTTGAAAGAGAAATAACTGCGGCGCGGTTATGTGCGTCGGTTAACCGCAGCAAGAAAGCTCAAAACCACCACCAACGCACAAATCACGGCTACAGCGCCTCCCCAGACTAGCCAATACGGCCGATAGGTGAGCCTCAGCCGGCCATGTGCGCCGGGTGGAACTTCGAGAATCGGAAATAAGCCGCGATAAGAAGTGAGGACGAGTTTTTGGTCGCCGACTCGCGCTTCGTAGCCGCGAAAATACGGCCGCGAAAAAGTCAGCAGCGCGGGCCGATCACCGCTCGGAACATCGACATCCACTTCAACCGAATTTCGCGAATCAGTAATCTTTGAAATCGTCGCCGAGGCAAATTGTTCGTTAGGCCGCGAATCGATTGACGTGACTGAACGCACCCGCGCGAATGGCGTACCGTGTCGATGGAAGACGCGTCCTTCATCTGTTGAAACAACCATTTCCCATCCGGAACCCGGCTGGGGCGTGAGGTCTAATTCTCGTGCAACAACAATTCCATCCACACCCAGCAAAGCCAGTTCGCCATCCTTGCCAGCCTGTTGACTGAGCAAATAGCTTCCCACATCTGGATTAATTTCACCATGAATGGTGGTCGCAAATTTGCGCGCCATGCCAGCGGCTCGGATTGGGCTGTAGCCATTAATGAAATGCAGTCCGGCCCACATCGATGTGCTTCCCGGGCGCAGAACCTGGCCCACCGGCTGTGGTTTATTTGCAATGCAATACGTTAGCTCTGCCCACGGATAGATGCTTAGATAAAGGCGCTCCGGATCGAGCGGCTCAGGTTTAAGCAGCTCTTGAGAAAAATTATATCTCGGCACATCGCAGTTTGTCGGAATGCAGAGATATGTAGCGAGCAGCGCTAAAAACGCGATCACGACAGGCACGCATTTTTGAAATTCAGAATCACGCAGCAAGAGCTCTGAAAGTAACCAAATCGCCGCGAGCCCGAGTAAGAGCCACGTCAGCGGCAAAGCGTAGGAGCCAGCGGTATGCAAGACTAGCATCGCTAGGGCTGTCAGTGCAGTGAGAGCGAGCGCTGCTGTAGCCGGGATCGGTGATCCCGGCCGCTGTTCCAGCACCTCCGCGGCACAAATTGCCAGGACCAAATGAAAAAACGGCAGCCACCGAAAACTCCAACGGAAAAGTCCAGCTGTCGGAATCATGCAAAGCAACAACACGATCAGAAGCAGGACGAACTCCCATTTGAGTCGCGTAATGAGCATGCGGACGCGCCAGACCAAGCCAGCAACAAGCGCACCGGGAGCAACCAAGCCGCACGCCAATTCCGTTGCGGTATGCGGAACGCTTTTCGAGGAGAAATCGGTCCAGTTCACGGTCCACGAGGGAAGGATTAATCCCGGCAATGCCGCTGGTGGAACGAGCCATTGCCAGTGCGCGGACGGCGGCTGCAGTTCGCGCGCTGAACCTTGAACGAGATCAAGAACCGCAAGCCATGCTGGCGCGGACAATCCAAAGCCGAGCGCGATACCAAAAAGCATCGGCGAGATCGAGAAGATGCTGCGGGTTTGGACTAACGACTTGATGAAAAGCAAGCCAATCAACAGCAGCAACATCAAAACCGTATAAGGAAAGCCGCCGGTGACGAGCAGGTAAACGAACGGCGCTGGCCAGAGGAATCGCCATTTCGTTCGTCGCGGGTCCAGCGCGCGTCCCGCGCCCCACCACGCCCATGGCAGCCACGTGAACGCACCGAGGGCCCCGAACCAATCGGTCGCGCCCCAGCAGATGATCCAGCCGTTTAGCGAGGCGACAAGTGCAACGAAGATCGATAATGGAATCGAAAGTTGGCGGTCACGCGCGAGCAAAAATGCGCCCATCGCCAGCACAAAAAGGTGCATGATTGAAAGCGCAGTGGCCTGCTGCGGAAACGTAAGCGGAAATTTCCAGATGAAAATAACGGCCGCGTTTACAAAAAGGGAAAAGGTGCCGTATTGAAATTCGCCGGCAAGATTGCCGCAAACCCACGAATACGGACTCAGGATCGGCCAATGCCCCTCCGACCAGCTGCGCGCCATATCGGCGAACACGGGCAAGATCGACAACTCATAATCATCATTCCAAAAAACCAGCGGATCATGCCAGAGAAGAATGAAGCAAAAGAATACGACGACTAGCCCTGCTGTTGCCGCGCCGAGAATTTCCGAACGCGTGGAGCGCAAAGCGGACATCTAAAACAGAAAACGCCGAACGCTCAACGTCCAACGCCGAACGTCAAACTCCGACGGAGCGAGCATCATTTGGCGTTTCTCTCAGCGGTCCGGATGCTGGCCACGAAAATCCGGATCAGCTGTTCGATTTCATTGATGCAAATGGTGAAGTTTGCGGGTGACCCGAGTTTTTTTACTCGGCCTACGAGTCGCAACCACCGTTTTGTTTCGAGCAGTTCTTTAAGGCAAATCCGTAGTTTGTGAAGGAAGTCTCTGCGTGATTCTGCTGCTTCAACCTCCCCGTGATTCGAAAGAGATGATGTGCCGCATCGCAAGAGTTGTCCGGCGACGTGATTTCCAGCTCGAGTATTTTCCAATGACTCGGTGAGTTCGATAATATTTGCGGCAAACTCCAGGAGCCTGTCTTCAAGATCGTACAGGTGCTCGCGCTTGAACTTGTATCGTCCGTCAGGAAGCTCAGCAACGCGCCACTTTCCGAATTCAATGTTCGGCGTTCGATGTTGGGCGTTCGGCGTTTTCTTTCTCACAGCACCACCGGTTTTCCCTCGGTCATCACCAAAACTTTTTCCTCAATGCCACGCGAGCGTGCGCATCTAAGCAGGCGTTGCGGTGGCTCGTGGAGCGGTTCAAAGCCGAGGCGAAACGTCCCGTAATGCATCGGAATCAAAGTCTCCGCACGAAGCTCGAGAAATGCTTTTACCGCTTCCTCGGGATTCATATGAACTTCGCGGCCGGTGGGCGCTTCGTAAGCGCCAATGGGGAGCAGTGCGATCTCGATCTTGTAGCGGTCGCCGATTTCCTTGAACCCGGGAAAGTAAGCGCTGTCGCCACAGTGAAAAATCGTGCGGCCATTCGAAGCGATTACAAATCCGCCAAAATCGCGATGCAAGTCGGCGAGGAACCGGGCGCCCCAGTGGTGGCAAGGGGTGAGAGAAATTTTTAGCGGGCCGAGCTCGACCGTTTGCCAATAATCGAGCTCGTGCACGATATGAAAGCCGAGATCATGCACCAGGTTTCCTACGCCCATGGGCACAACAATCGGTTGATCCGCCGCGACGCGCCGTAGCGTTCGCCGGTCGAGATGATCGAAATGTGCATGCGTCACCAGGACAAAATCAATCGAAGGCAGATGATGAATTTCGAAGCCTGGTTGTTTCAACCGCTTGATCACCTTGAGCCATTTCGACCAGATCGGGTCGATCAAGATATTGACCTCGTGGGTTTGGATGAGAAATGACGCATGACCGATCCAGGTTATGGAGATCTCGCCTTCGCGGATTTTCGGGAATTGCGGAGCCGCGGGACCACCGGAACGCTTAGTGAAAAGCGAGGGGATCAAGACGCTGGTCAGAAAATTGCGCTTATGCCAGTCAGCTCGTGGACGCAGCCGGACGCGAGTGGAATCCCGAAGTCGTGGAAGAGGCGCACCATCCCGCGATGTTTGGCGAACAACATTTCGCCGGCTCTTTTTAGGAAAACGAAGTGCCACGCTGGTAGACGATATAGGTGCGGTTCACGCAAGTAAAACTCTTTACCCCGAACGAGTAGTCGCGAAGTGTCGAAAGTTACAAGAGTTAGAAAGGCACGATGTTCATGTTCCAAGGCTAATTTTTTTGAGGTTGTAACCTTGTAAGTTTCTCTATTCCGCGTTGAGTTGTCCGCGTCATGCGAAATTGGAAAGCCTTTGTGCCGCTCTGTTTGATCTGTTCAGTCGCGTTAGCATCGACATCGCGATTGCCATTTACCACAATTTTTAAGGGACAGGACCAGTTCAACCGACTCGTTGCAAAGGCCAAAGCAGGAAATTGGAAGGCTTTGCCGGTCGGAGAGCGGACCGCGGCGGTCGGACAAGCGTTGGTAGGAACACGGTATAGACATTTCACCCTGGAAATCGACAATCGGATCGAGTCGCCGTCGGTAAATTTTCAGGGCGTGGATTGCTGGACCTTTTTTGAGATAGCGCTCGGCTTTGCCCGAATGCTGAACGAGCCGGAGTCGAACTGGACTCCGGAGCGTCTGTTGCATTACATCGAACTCGACCGGTACCGCGGCGGCGAATGCACGGGCGATTATCTTTCGCGTCTCCATTACCTGGAAGACTGGCTTTACGACAATGATCGCAGGGGTCTGGTGGACGATCTCACCCGCGATCTCGGCGGGCAGAGCGTCCCCCATTCTGCGCGGGAGATGACCGCCGGCTGGCGACATTACCGATATCTCGCCGCGAATCGCTCGCTCCTTGGGCCGCTGGCGCGTATGGAAGCGAACGTCTCATCGCGGCCGCTCTATGAAATTCCAAAAAGCCAAGTCGCCAAAATTGAACCGAAACTGCGCAGCGGCGACATTATCGGAATAATTTCGCGCGATCGAAGTGGGCTTTACTCCACCGCCCATGTCGGCCTCGCGTTGCGCACAAGTGACGGCGTTTTGCATTTCATGCACGCTTCCTCGCCGAGTAATTATGGCAAAGTTGTGGTGGACGACCAGCTCTCGAGATACCTGTATCGCTACGGCTCCGACAGCGGAATTCTGGTCGCCCGACCTTTGCGTTAGGATTCGTCGAACTTGTCCAATTGGCCGAGCAGCTTTTGTAGTTGTTCCACGGCCTCCTCAGCATCAACACCGTGTGCTTCGAGCGTAGCGTTAGCCCCGCAATCGAGGTTGGCGCGTAGAACCTCGATTAAGCTTGAAGCCGAATACCGGCCGCCAGCGGTGACAAGCCAGATGCCTGAAGATCATGCCTGGCTGGTACCCCAACGCCGATGCAGGAATTTTTCAATCGGCGAGAAGAAAATTTTATCGGCCATTAAACCAATGACGACGATGACAATCATAATGCCGATGACCTGCTCCATGGCGCTCAATTCACGGCCGTAGTGTAGAAGCTGTCCGAGCCCGAAACCGGTCAGGATCGTCACGAAAATCTCAGCTGCCATGAGCGAGCGCCAGGCGAATGCCCAGCCTTGTTTCATTCCGCTAACGATAAACGGAAGCGCTGCGGGCAAAATCACTTTGAACCATATGTGCAAACTTTTCGAGCCCATGGTCAATGCGGCGCGACGATAAATCGGCGGAACATGGCGCACGCCAGTTTCCGTTGCGATCACTACCGACCACAACGTGCCCATTACTACCACGAAAAGCATGGCGGCTTCCGTTTGTCCAAACCATAACAACGCAAGCGGCACCCAGCAGACACTCGGCAAAGTCTGCAGACCGAGGGCTAGCGTTCCAATGGTGTCTTGCCACACTTTCCAACGCGCGGTCAGCAATCCCAACGGCAGCCCTACAACAAGGCCAATGATGTAGCCTATGAGCAATCGACGCATCGTAACAATCGTCGCCTTTGCCAGAGTTCCATCTACGGCAGCGCCTTCTAAGTAGACCGCCACTTGCCGCGGCGAAGGCAGGAGGACCGGCGACCAAATCTTTGCACGAAACAACGCCTCCCAAATCAGCAGGAGAACAGCAAAAAAGAGTGCCGCCAACAAAAAGCGTTTCATTCTGCGATTGCGACCTCCGGTTGGCTATGACTCTTCAGCGCTTTCGTAATTTCGGTGGCGTGAACCGCAAGGTCGACGCTGTTGATGTCGCGCGGCCGAGGCAAGTCCACAGCAAATTCTTCGCGAATCCGACCTGGACGTGGTGAAAAAACTATCACGCGGTCGCCGAGACAAGCTGCCTCGCGCACGTTGTGCGTAACAAAAACAATTGTTTTGTTTCGCGCTTTCCAGATTCGCTGGAGATCGCCATAGAGTTGCTCACGTGTCAGCGCATCGAGAGCAGCAAACGGCTCGTCCATAAGCAGCACGCGCGGATTAGGCGCCAGCGCACGAGCAAGCGATACACGCTGCTTCATTCCACCAGAAAGCTCGTGAACGTTGGCGCGCTCGAACCGACTGAGACCGACCAGCTCGAGGTAGTACTTGGCGACGTCGTGCCGATCTTTGTTTGTCAGATTCGGCTTGAGCTTGAGTCCAAATAGAACGTTCCCAAACACGTTCAGCCATGGGAACAGAGCCGGTTCCTGAAACATGACGAGCCGCTCGCGGCCGGGGCCGGTAATTGACTTGCCATCAGCCTGCACTGTGCCGCTATCGGGTTTTTCGAGCCCGGCAATGATGTTGAGCAATGTTGTTTTGCCACAGCCGCTCGCGCCAACCAGGCAAACGAATTCACCTTCAGCGACATTCAGGCTCACACGATCGAGCGCTAGGACCGCTCCGGACGCACCTTTGAAGTTTTTCGAAACGTTCTCGATCGCGAGCTTCGACGGCGCGATGACCTCGAGCTCCTCAGCTGCTGAGGAATGGTGGCGGGAGAGTCGTTGCATTACGGAGTTTCGACCAGCTTGGAGGTATCTGTTGTGCCTTTCAAGAAACCCGCATCTTTTCCATCCTGCACTGATTTGGCAACTAAATCGAGGGATACGTCGCTCGTGAATTGAATCCGATTCCATGCCTGCGCGACTGCGTCTGGCGAAAAATCAGCTCGCGTTTCCTCTTTCAATTCCTCGATCAACAACTTCTGCGCTTCTGCTTGATTCTGCTGGATCCATTTCGTTAGTTCCACATTCGCGTCCGCGATTTTCTTAGCGAACTCGCGTCGGTCACGGAGGAACTTCATGCTGGATACAAGCCAGGTAGTGATCGTATTCTTGTCGTCGAGAAAAACGCGCGCTTTCGCATCGCGCTCGAGACGAGTCACCCACGGCTCGACTGTCCAAACGGCATCAACCTCGCCGCCTTGAAAGAGTCCAATCTGATCCGGGTTCGCGGTTGGGATCACCGTCACGTCGCCGCCGGTTTGAGTGACCTTGAATCCTTGCGCTTTTAACCACGCCCGGCAGGAAATGTCCTGCGTATTGCCGAGCTGCGGCGTTGCAATTTTTTTCCCGCGAAAATCCGCCGCCGTCTTGATAGGCGAATTAGCCTTCACCACGAGGGCCGCGCCGGCATTGGCCGCGCCGGAAATCACACGGATCTCTTCCCCGTTTGACTTGAAGTACGCATTTAGTGCTGGACTCGGTCCGACATAGGTGACGTCAAGCGATCCGGCAAAGATCGCTTCCATGGCTGATGGCCCCGCATTGTAGGTGAACCACTGAATCTCAACGTTCGGGCCAAGGCGGTGTTCAAACCAGCCTTTGCCTTGCCGCGAAAGCGCGTGCGCGATTACGCCCTGCGCATGAGTGATGTTTGGAAAATGCCCGAACCGAATTGTGATTTTTTGTTCTGCAGTGGCAAACGATCCAAAACAAAGAATCGCTGCAGTTATCACTGCTATTATCTTTTTCATAAGGGATTTGGGAGATAGACGACGTGTTTAGGAATCGAAGAGCACTTCAACCGGGGCCGGCTAAAACATCACCTGAATGCGACCGAGGACTTGATCGAACTCATCCTGGCCAAATTCAGGATTCGCCCGGCGGAAATCCGACCAGGTATGAATGTAGTTGACCATCAGCTTCAGATCGTCTCCGCGGATGTAGTAGTTGAGGCCGCCCAGGATAGAATAAAGGCCGTCGTCCCCCTTTTGTCCCGGGTTTAAATCCTGCCACTGAACAATGGCTTGAAGCTTCTTCGGGATCAGGAAATAACCTGCCGTTACGTAGTACCCGTCGGTCGTAAAGTCGGCGAACCCCGAAGGCACCCCGTTAACAGTGCGACCGTTGACGTGTTCCTGGAGGTATTCCCCGATTAAATCAAATGGGCCCAGTTTCAGCCACGCGTCCACGCTCCAAGCCGTTCTTTCATCGGCGCCTGGAAGCGTAAACGGCGAGAGCGAGCCATCGGAGTTTACCAGCAGGTTCCCTGATTGTGAGATATTTGTCCCCTTGTCATCGCGGCTGTTGAGAACGTCAGCGCCAAGCTTGAGAAACGAACCCTTGCCGAAAACGTCTTTGAACAAGGTCGACTCCAGACGGCCGACATACATGAAGTTATTGTTGTCGTTAACGGTCGTGTTCTTGCCATTTCCGTTGAAGATGCCGGCGTAATAGGTCAGCAAATCCTTCTGCTCAGGCCAAATCTTGGTGAAAGGCTTTCCCCAAAGTTCAATGCCGATCTGCCGATCCGGTGTAATTGCGCCGGTCGGCAAAGTGCGTTCGATAGTGTACAGAGACGTATCTGGAGTAAGCTGGTCCAATCCGAATGGCGCTTTATATTGGCCGATCTTGATTTGCGCAGCTGGAAATTGATGCCAGTTGAGCCAGATATCTGTGCCTGAAAATGCCGTGCGGTTGTTGTTGGTACCATCATTCTGGCCAAAATCGCCTTCGACCTTGAAATCGAATTGCTCCGCAAAATCGCCGGTTAGATTGACCCGGGCCCGGCGCAGCCTGAAACGGTCTTTGATTGCGCTTTGACCAAAATTTCCGTTGAAAGCGAAGGCGTCGCTGTCTTCGAAATTCACCTGAATGAATCCACCCAGCACCAGCTTCAGTTCCGGTCCACGCTGCTGGACGTAAATCGGCGGTTTCTCTTCGACCATCGCCTTCTCCACGTACGTCTTTCCGTCATACATCATCTTGGTTTTGAATTTCGCGTCGGCCGGACTCGCAGCCTGTTTGGACTTCAGGCTGTTCACCTCCGCTTTGAGTTCCGCATTCTGTTTTTCGAGCAACTCCACCGCGCGCTCGAGCTTCTCCAGTCGATCAGTTTCCGAAGCGCTCCGCGCAGTCAGCGGCTGGATGGCAGCCAGTACGCTGGCAATCAGAGCAATTTTTCTGATTGAGCAATAGTTAGTGACTAACATGATTCGCTCCTCCTTCACCGCCTCTTTGGCGGATGATTGTTGGTTCCGCTCCCTGGCGACCCTGAAAAGCGATTGCGTGCCGCGGCTCTTCGCTTGCTGCGAAGTGCCTCCTTGTGTTGGGGCAACACCGATGTAATCGGAATCGCGCGGTGCAAAAAAGGCGGGGTAACTTTGTCGCGCCGATATTTGCGAAGCGTGATCTCGACGATGTCTGCGAGAGTATAGCGATCCAGGATAGTACTGATGGCGTTTCGCACGTCGAACATCAACAATCGCAACCCGCAGTGAATCTCGTCGGGGCATGAACAGCGAGCGTAGGAGGTTTGGCTGACGCAACGGATCGGCGCCAACGGGCCATCAATGAGACGAATAACGGCGCCGAATTTGATTTGGCTCATCGGCCGAGCGAGAGAGTAGCCGCCGAATTTTCCGCGCCTACTTGACACGTATCCACCCGCTTTCAATTGCGTGAAAATCTGTTCGAGAAATTTGATGGGCAGTTTTTCCTTTGAAGCGAGCTCGCTGATTTGAAGCATCGGCCATCCCAATTCTGAAGCGATGCCGAGGTCAATGAGAGCTCGCAACGCGTACTCGCCACGTTTAGAAATTTTCATGTTTTCAGTGTTTACACGTGCCCGCTTCGAATGCGCCGCCTAGCCGCTCCGGTATTTGACAAAAACGTGTCCGCGGAAAAAGAGCCCAAACAAATCCATCCTCTTTCCAAAATGACAGGTGACGACGAGGAACGAACCGTTGTCGCCGAACCTGACCTTTGACTTCTTCATTCTCTTAAGCTCGCGCGCGTCGCCTCATGCCAGCTAAGTAACGGGACAGCCAGTCGGAGCTGGAACGTGTGCGCCGGTTTTTCTTGGTCCGGCGATATTCCCTACGTAATTGGTTAAAGATTTTTGCGTCGTGAATGAGCATTCGAAGTGTGTAGCGTTTCATAATTTTAGATCCGGGTTTTCGGTCTCATGTCTGGCGATAGGTAAATCTACTACGATAGTATGAAATAACGTTTTGTGATCGGATCGCGGTGTATTTTTGGCCGTATTAGCACCATCGCTGACCGGCCAGCATTTTCAGTGTGTGGCAGCGCTAATCCTTCCTTTTCCAAGGTTTGCACGCATGGTTTGCTGCCGACCGACGCCGGTCGCAGCTCGCCGGTTGTTTTGTTGGATTGGCTCATCTGATTTTTACCGCTGTTATCTAACTGTTTCATAAGGTGAATGTCTACTGAACCACTATGGCTTATATACCCCACTATCTTAGTAGGAAATAAAAAGCAATAATTTTTTCAGGTTTTTTTGCTGGCCCAGCAGCCGCCGGGCGAGAAGATAAATGTGCTCCTACTTAGCCGTGTTCAGCCGGCCATGGCAGGCCCGCGAGGCTCAGAAACTATAGCCAAACCGCGGATCGAGTTCAGCCAGCGCGTTTGCAGCGTATTGCTGATCCTCAACAGAAAGATATTCCCGGTAGCCGCCTACCTTGCCGCGGCGCACCTTGAACGATTCGGGATCGCGAACGTCGCCCGGATGCAGGATGTTTGAGTCAAACGCTCCAGCCGCCTCGAGCTTTTGCATGTTATCGAACCGTGAAAACTCGAGCGCCTCCTGGAAGATCGTCGCGTCTGGCGCTGACTCGCCAAGCACGGCCAGCAGATCGCGAAAATGTTCGGAGGGCGAGGCGCGCAGTGCTTCATAGCGGACGAGGGTGAAGTTCTCGCGCTCGGAGAACTCGTTCAGCCAATCGTTCATAGTACTGACGATCGACCGCATGCCGAACTTTTCGTCGCGCAGCATTTCACTCACCGTCTTCTGCCTGAGCCTAAGCGGCGCGTTTGGATCGCGTCTTGTCAGCTGCAAATACAGAGAGACAAAACAATCGCGCGGGTCTCGAGCGAGCAGAATGATCTTCGCCCGGTTAAGCTCGCGTCGCGGGACGAGATATTTGCCGCGAACTCTGTCCCACCGATCGCCTTTGGTGCGATGCTCGAAGAGGTCATGAGAGAACACAACCCGTGGAAACTCGGGTAAATCGTAGCGTCCCGGGCGCAACGTGAACTCGAGCCCGAAGCGCTTGCAGAAGTATGCGCAGATAAATGCACGAAGCCAGGTGCGGCCGCTTTTCGGGACCGAAACAATAATGGCCGTCCCTCCGGAAAGCTCAGTTGCTCGGCTGCTAAAGTTGCGGCGGGTCCATCGCGGAGTTGGGTGCCAAAATCGAGAGCGCGAGACAGACCTATCCGTAGCCGGAAAACCCGAAAGCGCTCGAGGCAGGCTCTCCTTGTAAGCGGCTGTCTCGTCCGGGTGGGCTCCGGCCAAAGATTGAGATGTTATTTCGATTGCCATTCAGGTCGCGCCGCACAACGCGCGGGCTGTTGCATAAGACTGCAAAAAGGGGTACTTGTTCAAGCATAATTATTGGGGGCGCACTGGCTTCGACTCATCGTTGGAAGCGCAGGCGGCATGTCGAGGATGGTTCGTTGGCCTCGTTAAAAACCGGACCAAAAAAATAAACGCAGACAACGAAGGTCTCGCTCTCGCGGCTTAATTGACCGCGACGTTTGACGCTGGACGCCTGCTACGGCGGCAAACGTGGACAGCAGGCTGGCAAATCGGCGGAGCGACCGCGCCGGTTTGTGAATCGATTTCGTGGACGCTCGGGAGCCGGTAGTGCGCCGGCGCATGGCTTGGCTCCTAGACTTTATCGTCGGATAAACATGTAGATGTTTGCGCGGATAGCGACGAGGACAGGGGTTCAACTCCCCTCGCCTCCAGCCCCGAAAGCTTTCGGGGCTGTCACGCCGGAGCTTTAGCGTAGGCGGACACACAGCGTCGATGGAACACGTTGTTGCGAGCTACGGCTCGGCAAGCCAGCAAGAAAATGCGCAGTTTTACTTACGTTTATGTCCTGCAAGGTTTCGCGAGAGGACGCCAAAAACCAATGGTGATATTTTATAAGACGTGTGGATCCGCGATTTGCAGACGTCTGCAAAATGATGGAAGCAGGAATTAGCGAAATTTGAAACGCAAAGCTGTGCCCAGAAAAGACAGAGGGTACGAACACGATAGGAAACGCCGCTCTCCCCTGGACAAAGAATCAAGCCAGGCCGAGAAAATACTTCACGGGCTAATCCTGCGACAAGATGAGAACGGAGTAAGGTCCAAGGCCTACGTTTGCCTCAAACGGCATTCCGTCACGAGATCCGTCGCCGGCGAGGGTGTCGTAACCCAGCTGATTTCCAAAATCCGAGCTGTAACCTTGCCAGTCACTATTGAAACGAACCCGCCAGTAGCCTGCTCGTGGGAACCCTAACGCGTAGCTGTCGTAGCTGCGGTTAGCAAAGTTTGCAACGACCATTACGTCGTCGCCAGGTCCGCCGCTTTCCCAACGATGAAATGCAATCACCTTATCAGCGTTGTTGACGTGATGGACATTGACGTGTTGGCCCCGGAGACCGCGCGTCTGATTGAACCAGTTCCGGCGCAGCCGAATCAGGTCGCGATAGAGAGCATTGATACCCGGGTAGGAATCAAGTTTCGCCCAATCGAGCGGAGCCGAGTCGCGAAAGTATTCATCTTCAAGAAACTCCTGGCCTTGAAAGATCATTGGAATACCGGGGGCGGTAAAGACAAGCGTGGCACCGAGAGTGGAGCGTTTCCGCGAAAACCAACTTCCGGCATTGCCGGGCCAGATTTCTTCGGGCACCCGAGCATGACCATTCGCCACCTCGTCATGCGATTCCGTGTAAATAACGCGCTGCTCCGCGTTGCCGTTGTAGCGATGATAGAGTGCGTCCCGAACGGCATCTAGATTCCGGTCCGTATCGCTTTGAGCGATGATTGCATCCCGGATGGGATGCACAAAACCGGCGTCCCATTGCGAGCCGAAGCCTGCTCCTCCTTCATCAGTGCTCTTCGTGATCGACTCGTTGTTCTGCAAATCCTCGGCAATAGTAATCTTCCACGACTGCGTGGAACGGATTTCATTGTTGATCCATTGCAGCAGGCTCCAACCATCGGGCAAGTCGCGGCCATTGACGCTGCGGATGTTGCTCACTGAATCGAAACGCAGACCGTCTATGCGATATTTATTCAGCCAAAAGAGGGCGTTATCCCGGAGGTACTGGCGTACCTCTGGCCGCCCGTAGTCCGGACGAGTGTCGCCCCAGGGCGTGTGCGAACGATCGTTGTCATAGAAATAGATACCCCCGTTGTGATTCCAGTCGCTCCAGCCGTCGAAGCGCCAGAGATCGAGATCGCCAGGGCCGAAGTGATTGTAAACCACGTCCATGATCACCGCGATGCCCTGTGCATGCGCAGCTTTCACGAACCGGTGGAGACCCTGCGGTCCGCCCAACGCAGATTCCACTGCGAAGGGGTTCGAAGGATTGTAACCCCACGAGAAGCTCATCGGAAACTCCAGCACCGGCATGATCTCGATCGCATTGATGCCGAGATCACGCAGGTAACCTAGCTTGGGCACAACTTCGTCGAACGTGCCAGGGCCACCACCAGGCGAATCGTTGAAACTGCCGACGTGCATCTCGTAAATCACCAATTCATTGCGCGGCGGCATCACAAAATCCTCACCCGTCCAGTCGAACTCGGGATCGTGGATGATGGCGTTGCCGGACGAGTTCACCACCTCGCTGGCATAGGGATTCTTGTGCCATAGCACCTGATCGCCATTGCGGATAACAAACTGATATTCATCACCAATCTTCGCCCCCGGCACATCCACCGACCAATAGCCGTTGCCTTCGCTGGCAAACGGATTGGCTGTGTCGCTCCACTCGTTAAAAGTTCCGGCAGCAAACACACTTGAGGCAAAGGGCGCCCATACTCGAAATGTCACGCCACCGTGATAAAGACTCGTCCCCATGCCGGGCCTCACAGACGGCTTCACCGGTATTGGGACAACCGGATTGTTTGCTGTCACGAGAAGTAATCGACTCAAATAGTTTCCTCTTTGCTTACGCGACCCCGGGGGCACCCTGAGTGCGAAATTATTCCGCAACTCCAGATTTTACTCCACCAGTCCGGTGCATTTCGCACGAAGTGCCTTTGAGTGCGATGCGTCCTCGCATCGCTTTCTTGCTGGCGCGATTCAAAGTTAACGCAATCACTGCGCAGCGGACTTGAGCCATTCGCTCCAAAGCTGCGGCCGGCCATTCGGATTAGCGCGAGCATAGTCGTAAAATGCGCGGACAAATGCAGCCCGGTCTGCGGCATAAGGCGCCTTCCAGTTTCCGGGTTCATCCGGTTGAAGCACGTCATAGCCATGACTCAGAATCTTTTGACGGCGGACAATGTCCTCCAGCGACACACGATTCGCATTTCGGAGCATGTCATAAAGCACCATAAACGTGGTGGTGCGTCCCAGACCCGCTTCACAGTGGAAATGCGCCCATGCATCCTCCGGAAGCGCGCGGACAGCGAGAACAAAGCGGTCCACCTCGTCATCGGGCGGACGCGCGTGGTCGGTGGCCGTAATGCGCACATAATGCGCGCCGGCGCCTTCGACGATATTCTGTTCGGTGCTTGCCCGTTCGACAGTGACCTGTTCTGGCGTGACAGAATTGGCGCTGCCGTGTTTGACAGGATGGCCGGGTCGAACGTCGATTTCGCTCCCCGGCTTAAGCGATTGCACTCGAGAAGCCTCCCCCTCTTCAATTGCGCTGTGACTGCGACCGACGTTCACCCAATCGTGTGTAGCATACCAGCTGACAGGCAGTTCGTTCACAAATATGTGCGTTTCTTGTCGTAAATCGAAGACGGTGACGGGACCGCGAGTTCGCGCCAGCACAAGCTTTAGACCCTCAGGAGTAAACTCGCCGCTGCCCGAGGCGCGCAGATCGCTCAACCCAGTCGTGGCAAGCGTTTCACCTTTGCTTTCGTTAAGCGGATCGTTTGTCGTGCGGAAGTTTCGTGGCAAAGTGTTCGCCAGCTTTAGGTCAATGTCCCAGATTGCCACTGCCGAATCGGCGTCCGCAGGGCGAACAGGCGGATGTTTTTCGACCAAGGTTATCGCCAGGAGCGCTGAAGGAAAAGCGAGAAAGCCTAATACGAAGAGCCGACTGCTGAAGAAACTGATCATGAAATGCATGAAAGTCGCGGTGGATTGGAGGTCAATATTCTCCAACAGACAAGGAATTTTTGCTAGTGCGCCATTCCACACTCGCAATTCGCGTGGGCTGATTTAATTCTGAAATAATGCGCGACGCGCTCACTCCAATGATGCAGCAATACCGACGGCTACGGGCCAGCATTCCGGCCGATACGCTTCTGCTCTTTCGCCTCGGGGATTTTTATGAGCTGTTTTTTGAAGACGCGAAAGAAGCGTCCGGACTGCTGAATGTCGCGCTGACCAAGCGCAACGGCGTGCCCATGTGTGGCGTGCCGTACCACGCGGCGCAAAATTACATGGCAAAGCTCATCAAAGCAGGGCGCCGCGTGGCCATCTGCGACCAAACCAGCGAGCCGCAACCGGGAAAAATTGTTTCACGCGACATCACTCAGATTGTCAGCGCCGGCACGGTAAGCGATCTCGACTTGCTCGAATCCAAGCGCGCAAATTATCTCGGCGCGATCTATGCCGATGCCGATAGCTTCGGTTTTGCGTATGCCGATCTCAGCACAGGCGAGTTCCGGATCATTCAATTGCAAGACCGGCAATCACTGCTCGACGAAATAGCGCGTGTTTCCCCTTCGGAACTTCTCATTAGCGATGAACAGCAGCAGCAGCAGTTTAAAGAAATCCCGAACGCGCTTGGTTACGACGGCTATGCGTTTCTGCCAGAACAAGCAGTCTTCACGTTGTGCGAACATTTCAAAGTCAAATCGCTGGACGGATTTGGCTGCGCGCAGATGCCGCAGGCGGTGGCGGCCGCCGGCGCAATCGTTCATTACCTGAAACATCAGCTTCGGCGCAAGATCGATCACCTGACCTCGTTGCGCAGCGATGCGCCTGCGGATTACGTCCTGCTCGACGCTGCCACGCAGACGAATCTCGAGCTGGTGGAATCCCGTAGTCTGCGTGACACGACTCTGCTCGCAGTACTTGATCGCACGGCTACACCGATGGGCGGACGCAAACTGCGCGCCTGGATTTTGCAACCGCTGCGCAATCTGGACGAGCTGCAACGTCGCCACCAGATGATCGCCGATTTATTGCAGGAGCCGGATCTGCTCGCAGCTATTCGCGGCCAGTTGAAGTCAATTCGCGACATCGAACGCGCCACCGGACGGTTGAGCCAGGCTTCGGGCAACGCCCGCGATCTCGTCGCGCTGAAAACTTCGCTTCAACAAATCCCGAAGTTGAAAGGCGAACTACAAAAGCTGATTGAGCGTCTTGCGTTTGGCGCGGGTCCTGTAGAGGCAGCCGTGTCGGCTGCAAACGATTCGACAGAGCCGCCGACACGGCTGCCACTACAGCTGCAAAACAACATCCACGAAATGCCGGACCTGGCGGAGAAGCTGGAGAAGGCGCTCGTCGACGATCCGCCGCTTTCCCTGAAAGACGGCGGAATTTTCCGCGACACGTACGATAGCGATCTGGACCAGCTGCGGCGAGCATCGCGCGACGGGAAAAATTGGATTAGCCAATTGCAGGAGCACGAGATTGCAGCCACCGGAATCAAGTCGCTCAAAGTGCGTTACAACTCCGTGTTCGGCTACTTCATCGAGGTGACAAAATCGAACCTCGCGAATGTGCCCGCGCATTACGCGCGCAAACAAACGACCGTTGGCGGCGAACGCTTCGTTACTCCCGAGCTCAAGGAAATGGAGGCGAAAATCCTCGGCGCAGACGAGCGCGCTCGGCAGCTCGAATACCAGCTCTTTCAAAAGCTGCGCGACGACACTTTGCGTGAGCTTGGGCCAATCCAGCAAACTGCGGAAGCAATCGCGGTTCTTGACGTTATCTGTGCGCTCGCCGAAACCGCGCGTCTCTTCCGCTATTGCCGGCCGACGCTGAACGAAACGCTGCGGCTAGTGATCAAGGATGGTCGGCACCCCGTCCTGGATCAAACTCTGGTAGAAGAGAAGTTCGTGCCGAATGACACGACGCTCGACGGCGAAAATCTGCGGCTCGCTATTATCACGGGGCCGAACATGGCCGGGAAATCAACTTACATCCGCCAAGTTGCCCTGATTGTGTTGATGGCGCAGATCGGCAGTTTCGTGCCGGCAGAGAGCGCAGAGATTGGTCTGGTTGATCGCATCTTCACCCGCGTTGGCGCAAACGACGATCTCGCGCGCGGCCAATCAACGTTCATGGTGGAGATGAACGAGACCTCAAACATCGTGAATAACGCCACCGAACGGAGCCTGGTGATCCTCGATGAGATCGGCCGCGGCACGTCCACCTTCGACGGGCTCTCCATTGCCTGGAGTGTGGCCGAGTTTCTGCACGATAAAATCAAAGCGCGGACGTTGTTCGCGACGCACTACCACGAGCTGACCAAACTCGCCGAGGACCGTAGCGGCGTCTGCAATTTCAATGTCGCGGTGCGCGAATGGAACGAGCAAATCATTTTCCTGCGCAAAATCATCCCCGGCGGCGCGGACAAAAGCTACGGAATCCACGTCGCGCGTCTGGCCGGTTTGCCAAGGGAAATTCTCGACCGCGCAAAGGAAATCCTTGCGCGTTTGGAGAAGCCAGATGGCGCTATCGAAACGATCGCCGCCAGCGAACCGCGGCGCAGGAAAAAATCTGCGAAAAGCTCTGATAAACCGCAATTGGATCTTCTTTAGTCAGCATTCGCTAGCCTTGCAATCGTGGCAGCCAAACCGGAGCGCCGTGCGGAATCACGTGACGCCAGCGGGTGTCAAAGCGCCAGAGGCCGGTGGCGCGGGCTAGTTCGAGGGCATTGCAGAATTCGTCGTTGGAAATGCCGCGGTTGATTTCGGCGAAGCGCGGTTCGGTTTCGGCTTTGTGGGCTGGATAATATTGGTCCATCACGTTGACGTAAGTATCGCGCGACAAGTTGTCAGCGATCCATTGCATAATTTCGCGTGTATCGTCGAGAAGGCCGGGCATGACGAGATGGCGCACGAGGACCCCGCGCAATGCCAGACCGTTGTCGTCCACTTTTAATTCGCCGACTTGTGCATGCATCGCAGCGATCACGGCGCGCGCGGCGTCGGCGTAATCGCTGGCGACAAGATATTTTCGGCAATGTTCGGCGTCCCAGAGTTTGAAATCGGGCATATAGATGTCGACTAAGCCATCCATCCATTCGATGCTTTCGAGGCTGTCGTATGCGGATGTGTTATAAACGAGCGGCAGACGCAAGCCGCGCTCGACGGCAATCACGAGCGCTTCGAGAATCTGCGGCACGACGTGCTCCGGCGTGACGAAATTGACGTTGTGGCAGCCGCTCTCTTGCACATCAAGCATGATACCCGCGAGTTCCGAGGCCGTGACTTCTGCGCCCTCGCCGAACTGGCTGGTCTCGAAATTCTGGCAGAACACGCAGCGCAGATTGCACCAGCCGAAAAAGATCGTGCCCGACCCGTTCCACCCGCGCAGACAATCTTCTTCGCCGAAATGCGGAAACGCGCTGGCCACGCGCGCAAGGCGGCCGCTTTTGCACACGCCGATCTTGTTATTAAACCGGTCAATCTCGCAGTCACGCGGGCAGACGCGGCATGAGCGCAGCGAATCTACGGCTTCCGTGGCACGTTGCTGAAGAACGCCTTTTTCGAACGTCCGCACGTAAGCCGGTACGAAATCCTTGCGCGGCACTACAAACCGCCCGCCGCCACTCAATTCGACCGGAGCGCGGTCAGAGAAATTGAAGCCACGTTTCATTCCGAGTTTCGACGGCTAACCTAAGACTAGTCGCTCAACGCCTGACGCTCAACCCGCCTTCGCCTTGGCACGGCTCGGCAAGCGCTCAACGCTGAACTCCCGGCGTGCCACCATTTGCGGTGACGGCATGTGGAAATGAAACTATAGTCAGCGGCACGAGTATGCCTGCTAAAACAGAAAAGGAACTGACCGAAGCACAGCGCAATCTTTGGCTCAAGGCAGTGACCGCCATCGAGTTGCGCAACCTCGGTTACGCAATTTCACTCTTACAGGAAATTCTCAAGCAGGAGCCACAGTTTCTTACGGGCCGTCAATTATTGCGGCGTACCGAGGTAACAAGAAGCAAATCGGCAAAGAAAAGTTTTTTTTACATCTCAACTGCGTCGATCACGGTGATGAAAGCGCAGCGACAAATTAAAAACGACCCGAAACACGCGGTTGAAATGCTGGAAAAGGCTCTGGAAAAGGAGCCTTACAATCGGCAGGCAAATCTGGTTTTGAAAGAAGCCGCGCTAGCCGCGGGCTGGCCGGAGATCGGCGTGTTTGCGCTGCGGACGCTGCTGGAGGAAAATCCCCGCGACGTCAAGGTGCTGCACGAGCTTGGGCGCTTGTATCGCCAGCTTGGCGACCACGACCAGGAGGTAGAAATCTATAATCAAATCACGGCCATAAATCCGCTCGATGCTCAAGCGCTCCGTCTGGGCAAAGACGCTTCGGCCCATGGATCCATGAAGCGGGGTGGATGGACGCAGGCTGAAAGTTACCGGGACCTGATCAAGGACAAAGAGATAGCGATTTCGTTAGAACAACAGAGCCGGATGCGATTGACCGGGGAATCGCTCGACCGACAGATTGCCGAAACGTACGCGCTGCACCAAGCGGAACCCGCAAACATCGATCTCGCGCGGCGCCTGGGTGCATTGAACGAGCAAAAGGAAGATTTCGAGGCAGCAATTGGCTGGTATGAGTATGCTGCCAATCTGACCAAAGGCGCGGACGCCGGATTAGTTCGAAAGGCTTCGGATTTGAAGATCAAAAGCCTCGAACGGGAGATTGCTGCGCACGAGGAGTTTCTTTCCTCGCACGATCCAGCAAATGAATTGTATGGCAAAAGATCTGAGCAATTGAAGACCGCCAAATCCAAGCGCGCAGAAATCGTCATCGCCGACGCGCTCGAACGTGTTGCACGGAATCCCACCGATCTTCAGCTCCGGTTTGAATTGGGTGAAAACCTCTTCAATGCCGGGCGTTTTCGCGAGGCCTTGCCGGAATTGCAGCGCGCACGGCAAAATCCACATGCGCGTCCGAAAGCGATGAATCTGCTCGGTTGCTGCTACAACGAACTTGAGATGCTTGATCTTGCAGTCAAACAACTCGAGGACGTCTCGAAGGAAATTTTATCAATGGACGCGACGAAGAAAGAGATCGTGTACAATCTCGGTCTCGTTTACGAGCGGATGGGCGAACAGGAAAAATCACTCGCCTGTATGAAGCAGATTTACGAGGTTGATTACGGCTACAAGGACGTGGCGAGACGCGTGGAGAGCTCGTACGCGAGGAACATCTCCGGAGTCTGACCGCTCTTCGCATCTCTCCTCGGCCTGGCAGTCGCGGCACGTACGGCGGCACGAATTGGTTAGGGAAATCGCAATTCGTCCGCGTCCAAGCAGGCACCCCTTTGCGATTTCTTAATTGCCGGGGTGTCCCGGCATATTTCAACCGTACAAAAAACCATGAAAACCAAAATCAAAGTTATTTCGCAGTTTTGTATTCTTTCTCTGGCGATTGTGGCGCTCAGCCTGGCTGGAGTGGCCGCAGCACAAGACACTCCAGCCGGCAAAAACTCCTCGCTGACCGCCAAGGACAAGACTTTCATGAAGAAGGCCGCCAAGGGCGGAATGATGGAAGTCGCGATGGGAAAATTAGCTGAACAGAAGGGGCAAAACGACGACGTTAAATCATTCGGCAAACGAATGGTCGCCGATCATGGCAAGGCCAACGACGAACTAAAAAAGATCGCGGCGGAAAAGAACGTAAAATTGCCGGCGAAAGAGCCAACCGTAAGCTGGAGCTCGGACAAAGCTTACATGGACATGATGGTCAAGGATCACGGAAAGGACCTGGCTGAATTCAAGGAGGAAGCAAACGGTGGGAGTGATCCCGACGTGAAAAAGTTTGCGGAGGACACAGCAAAAGTGGTCCAAGAGCATCTTGACCTTGCCAAGGAAACCCAGAGCAAGCTGAAATAAATAAAACGCTTGTTGCGCGACGCGGCACGCTTTGCAAGGCGTGCCGCATTTTGTGTACAATGCGACCGGCGGAACGCATTCGCTCGATTTGGCAGCAATTTACTAAACGTCAAAAGCGACTTGGCTTTCGCTGCCACAAACTTAATTCTTTCAAGCAATGCGGAAGACCAAAATCATTTGCACGCTCGGCCCGGCAACAGAAAAGACACAGGCCCTGCGACAGTTAATCCAGAAAGGCACGGATGTTTTCCGGCTGAACATGAGTCACGCTACTCATGAATGGGTCCGCGAGATTGTGCCGCGCATGAAAACCGATCTGCACCTAACGCCGGGCGACATCCTGGAGTTCACTGTGCGCGGCACAAAAAGCAAAGAGCAATATTCCGTGAACGTAAATTACCCTGGATTCGTGAAGGACTTGGGGGTCGACGACAAGGTTTTGGTCGATAACGGCTTGATCAAATTGGTCGTGCTGGAAAAGGGAAGAGACCGGGTGCGCACCAGAGTCCTGACTCCTGCCGTGCTCGGCTCGCGGCGTCACATTAATCTGCCCCGTGTTCACGTGAATCTGCCGCCGCTTACGAAAAAGGACATTGCCGATGTTGCGCTCGGCGCGCAGCTAGGCGTCGATTTTGTGGCGCTAAGCTTTGTGCGGGAGAAAAGCGACATCGAACAGCTGCGCCAACTCCTGTCCAGGAAAAAGAGCAACGCGCAGATCGTCGCAAAGATTGAGGACCAATTGGCAGTGCGATCAATCGATAAGATGATCGAAAGTACTGACGTGATCATGGTCGCTCGCGGCGATTTGGGAATCGAATGTCCAATGGAGGAACTGCCAATTATTCAACGCCGAATCGTGAAGAAATGCATTCGCCAGGGCAAACCGGTGGTAATCGCAACGCAGCTGCTGGAATCAATGATCACAAATCGACTTCCCACTCGCGCAGAGGTGACCGACGTGGCAAACGCGGTTTTCGAACAAGCCGACGCTCTCATGCTCAGCGCTGAAACGACGCTCGGCCGCTATCCAGTAGAATGCGTTGAGGTCCTGAACCGCGTGGCCATGCGCATCGAGCGCAGCGGAGGCGCAGGTTATGCGAAAGATGCGCTGCTGGAAAACATTCGACAAAAGACCGTTGCTTCAGCCGTCGCGCTGGCGAACTCGCTGGAAGATTCGAAACTGATCGTCTTTACCGTGCATGGGAGGATGGCGCGTTATGCGTCGAATTTGCGTCCGCAGCGCGCGCCGATCTTTGCCTTCACCCCAAGCGAACAAGTATATCGGCAGCTGGCGCTTTATTGGGGAACATTTCCCGTTCGCATCCATTTTACCGGAGACCCAGACGAGACCATTGCGTCAGCGGAGAAATTCTTGCGCGCGAAAAAACTTGCTGCGCCCGGAAATCGCATGGTGATCATCAGCGACGTGCGCATGGGGCGGGCGCTGATCGATTCCATTCAGCTGCGCGTGGTAAAATAATTGTAGCCGCCGGGCTGTGAGCGGCGCACCGCGTGCGTGTTTAGTAGATCAGTGTCGCGCTTTCCACAAGGAAGCGCCTACAGTCTCCTACGCTTCGACCGGCAACTCGACATCCACCGGGCGCTCTTTCTTGCTGAGCGCACGGCGAAGTTTCGAGAGGGCGATATTCTGCAACTGCCGAATCCGTTCTCGTGTAACACCGAATTTCTTGCCGACTTCTTCGAGCGTCTTGGGCTTGCCGCCGTCCAGGCCAAATCGCTGGAAAATGATCTTCTTCTCGCGATCATCCAACACATCGAGCAAACCGCCGACTTCATTGCGGAGATTTTTATCACGCAATAATTCGAAGGGCGTTTGAGCTTCCTCGTCGCCGACAATTTCACCGAACTCCGTGGAGTCATCGTCGCTGATCGGTGCATCGAGTGAAGCCGGACGGATTGACACGGTCTTGAGTTGCGAAACTTTTCCGCTCGCAATGCCGATTTCGTCACCGAGTTCCTCGTCCGTCGGTTCACGGCCCAGCTCCTCACTCATTTGCAGCGAAACCCGGCGCATCTTGGAGATCTTGTCCACCAGATGCACGGGCAGACGGATCGTCTTGCTCTGGTTCGCCAGCGCGCGCTTGATGGACTGCTTGATCCACCACGCGGCGTACGTGCTGAGCTTTCCGCCTTTAGCAGGATCAAAACGTTCCACCGCTTTCATCAGGCCGATGTTACCTTCGGAAATCAGGTCGAGGAGCGGGAGCCCTAGATTCGCGTAATCATGCGCGATTTTTACCACCAAGCGCAGATTAGATCGGATCATCAGGGCTCGCGCTTCGCGATCGCCCTTTTTGATTTTCGCGGCCAGCTCGATCTCCTGGTCCGGAGTCAACAGTGGGATTTGCCCAATCTCGCGCAGGTAAATCTTAATTCCGGTATCGCTATCTTCAGCAGCCATATAACTCTTTTTCATCAAATTCTTGGGGGGTTCGGATCGACAACGTCCCGTAAATTGTATTCGTTGATGCTATGTCGGTCACGCGTTGTAGCATCCGGGGAAGTATTTAACAAGGTTAAATATTCGAATCTGTGACAACCCCCGGACGTATGGTGTTCAATCTTTTTTGCACCCATTCAGGCGGCCCCCCTAGCAGTGTCGGGAAACACGACGACAACAAGACAACTGGACTATAAGCCCCCAGTCCCGTAGTCGTGTAGTCCGTGGTCAGTGGTCTTTCACATGCTGAACGTTGAACAAAATCGCCGCGCCCGGAAATACTCTTCAGGTGAGCTCACGCGCCGCGTGTTGTGGACCTTCGC
>QHOK01000030.1:0-36185 GCA_003218755.1 Verrucomicrobiota bacterium | reverse complement strand
GTGTATCCCACGACGACGATTTATTTCCCATGGAATCTCGAGGCGGGAGATGAGAGCGCGATTGGAGAGTATGCATTTATTTACAACCTCGGCCGCGTGACGCTGGGGGCTCGCGTAACAATCTCCCACGGCGCTCATGTTTGCGCAGGAACACACGATCACACTAAACCGGATTTTCCGCTGCTGCGTCCGCCGATCATCATTGGCCCCGAGGCGTGGATTTGTGCGGATGCATTCGTGGGACCGGGCGTGACGATCGGCGAAGGGGCAATCGTTGGTGCAAGAGCGGTAGCGATGAAAGACGTGAGGCCCTGGAGCATCGTTATTGGAAACCCAGCGCGCGAAACAAAACGGCGCGAGATCACTCAATGAGCGAGCAATCCGGCGCGCGGGTGCCGCTGTCGGTGCTTGTTCCAGTTAAGAATGAAGCCGCGAATCTGCGTGACTGTCTCGCGAGCGTTGCCTTCGCGCAGGAAATCGTGGTAGTCGATTCGGCGAGCACGGATGATACGCAAGCGGCTGCCGAGGCAGCTGGCGCTCGAATCGTGCAGTTCGTGTGGAACGGGAAATTCCCGCGGAAAAAGAACTGGGCTCTGGAAAGTATTCGCTGGCAACATGAATGGGTGCTGATCGTGGATGCTGACGAACGCGTCACGCCCGAACTGGAACGCGAAATCAGCCAAGCGATACGCCGCACTGACGTCGATGGATTTTATCTGAACCGCCGGTTCTGGTTTCTGGGCGGCTGGATAAATCATTGCGGTTATTTTCCGAGTTGGAACTTGCGCCTGTTCCGCCATCGGCTGGGTCGATATGAACGGATCGAAATCGACGACAACATCGCGTCCGGCGACAATGAGGTCCATGAGCACGTATTACTCAAGGGCCGGGCCGAATATCTACCGGCTCCAATGGAGCATTACGCTTTTCCAAATATTGCGACCTTCGTCGAGAAGCACAATCGCTATTCTACTTGGGAAGCGGCGGCGTCTGCAAAGGTGCATCAGCGAACAGGTGGAAAGACATTGCGAGCCACGCCACTTGGAACACCGGTAGAACGCAAGCGCTGGCTAAAGAAACTCGCGATTAGGGTGCCATGTCGTCCGAGCCTGCGATTCCTTTATCATTACGTCTGGAAGCAAGGTTTTCGTGACGGCTACCGTGGCTGGGTGCTCTGCCGGCTGCTAGCTTGGTACGAGCGCACGATCGTACTGAAGGAGCGCGAAATGAAAAACCGGTCTTGTAACTCCAACGCTGTCCCCTGCTGAGACCGGCCGGGACAATTACATCCCCTCGACGAGGATCATGTTTGTCCTGGCTGTGCGGTGCCGCATTTTGCGCGGTTCGCGATATTCTTCGCAATTCAGCCAGGCTTTGGCACGCTCGGCTGATTCGAATTGAAGCACAACGATGCGCTTCGGTTTCCAATTGCCTTCGAGTACCTCCGTTTGGCCGCCACGAACGATGTATTTCCCGCCGTATTTTTCCACCGTCGTGCTGGCGAGCTTCTTGTATTCTTCGTAGCCGACCGGATCGATCACATCGATTTCAACGATGACGTAAGCGGGCATTTGCAGAAATTGCGGAGTGCGGATCTCTAAAGCGAGAATCAGCCGCCGTTGTGGCTGCGGTCTTTTGCGGCGAGCTCTGGGATTTTCTTTCGGCGACGCAGTCGCAACCAGTTGTTCCAGGTTTTGCGAAGGCTGTCGCGAGGGGTCTGGTATTTCTGATTCAGCTCATTGCTCTTTACAATCTGCGCCAGAATTCCTTTAACCGAAAAATCATCGGTATTGACGATTGTGTAAGCCGTTCCAACGGCGGCGGCATGATGCGCGTCGCTAGCCGCAGTCATGGGCAAACCGCGAATCTGCGCGTACTTGAAAGCGTAACGGTTGTAGCGGCGAAGCGTGGTCGCGGCGTTGAAAACCTCGATCGCATCCACGGGCAGCGTTTCTAGAGTGGAAAAACGGATTCCGGCGCGGAACAAATCGTATGGGTGTGGAGGAATGGCGAGACCGCCGCGTTCATGAATGATGTCACAGACTTCGCGTGCCGGTTTTCCTTTCAGGTAGGGCAACTCCGCTCCGATACAGAGAAGATGACCATCGGCGGTCGTCACCTCGACTCCCGGCAAAACGAGGAAATCGTTGACCGGCAAGCCATCCAGTCGCATCAAGCCGTTCTGGAGTAGGTAATTCACAGCGTCGCATGTGTTGTGATCGGTGATAGCGATGCCGTTCAAACCTTTAGCGCGCGCGGCCGCTATCAGGTCTTCCGGACTGGAAATACCGTCTGCGGAAAAAAAAGAATGCGTGTGCAGGTCGATATTAAGCGGCATGGCGAGATGCTATGGCCATTGCTTTCCGAGTCGCTACACGAGCTCTTCAACAAGAATGCCTGCTTCGGCTTCCTTCTGAATGCGATTGAATTGGTGATCGTATAAGCGGCGATAGTAGCCGGATTTTTCGAGCAGCTCCGCGTGCGTGCCGATCTCCTTTATTCGGCCACAATCCATCACAATGATTTGATCGGCAGATAAAACAGTGGAGAGACGGTGGGCGATGGCGATTACCGTGCGTCCAGCAGCCAGCTTGGCGAGAGCCTTTTGAATTTGTTGTTCCGATTCCGAATCGAGCGATGACGTGGCTTCGTCGAGTAACAAAATTGGCGCGTTTTTAAGAATAGCGCGTGCAATGGCGAGGCGTTGCTGCTGGCCACCGGAGAGCAGGCATCCTTTATCGCCAATGACCGTTTGATACCCATTTGGCTGCGCCGTGATGAAATCGTGTGCATAAGCGGCTTTCGCGGCCTCGTAAATTTCTTCCGGTGCAGCGCCCAGCCGGCCGAATTGGATGTTGTTGAATATGGTATCGTGAAACAGAAACGTCTCTTGGGTGACGAGCCCCATCTGTTCTCGCAATGATTTTTGCGTGACCGAGCGCAGATCCCGGCCATCGATCTTCACAGCGCCGGAGCTCGGGTCGTACAAGCGCAGGATCAGCGAGAGAATCGTGCTTTTGCCCGCACCACTCGCGCCGACCAGCGCGTGAGTTTTCCCCGGTTCGATATGTAGGCTTAGATTGCTGATCGCTTCAGTAGCCCTGTTTGCATAACGGAAGGTTACATTTTCAAAGTCAATACGCCCTTCCGACGAACTCAGCACAACGGCGTTCGGCGCGTCCTCCACCGTGGGCTTCGAATCCAGAATCGAGAAAATAGCAGTTGTAGCGGCAATGGATCGCTGCATCACGATGTGGATCCTGCTAAGCGTCTTGATCGGGTCGTAGAGAATGAAAATCCCTGAGATTAGTCCAAAGAAGCGGCCGACGCTCAGGTTCGCAGCGTAAACGTAAAGCAACGCCATTCCCACACCGATCGCAGCGATGATCTCGACCAGCGGGCCAACTGCTTCCATCGACCGAATCATCCGCATCATCTGCGAAAACTGCAGTTGATTGCTGCGTTTGAACTCCTTTTCCTGGTATGCTTCGCGCGCGAACGATTTGATTACCCGAATGCCGGCGAATGTCTCCTGCATAGTCACCACCATTTCGGCCATGCCTATCTGTTCGTCTTGCACTGCTTTCTTGGCGCGACGGCCGTAAATGCGGAGCGGCAGCAAACACAATGGAAAGAGGATCAGCGTGACGACAGTGAATTTCCAATCCATCAGAAGGAGCACAGTGATTGCACCAATGATGGTGATCGGTTGTTTAAAAACGTCGCTGCTGACGCTTGTCAAAGCCATCTGCATCACGCGGGTATCATTGGTGATCCGCGACATCAAAAATCCCGACCGCATTTTGTTAAAGAAATCCATGGAATGGCGCACCATCTTACTGAAAAGCTGGACGCGAATGTCGGAGACCACCCTGTTGCTCACCCACTGCATACAGTAGGTGCTTCCGTAGGAACAGAGGCTGCGCACGGCCATGATGGCCGGGATGGCCAGACAAATGAGAACAATCGAATTGATCTTTGGGCCAGTATCCAGAACTCCCAGGTTGGAGCGCAAAGCCATCGGATTGGGAGCGGCGCCGTGGAAAATTGTGCTGGTGACGCGGGCAATCGCCAGCGGAAAAAGAGAATTGACTCCGCCATAAGCAAGGCCCAACGCCAGCCCTAGGATGAAACGCGTCTTATAAGGCTTGAGGTAACCATAGAGCCGCCGGTACGAACCGGAAGCTGTGCGTAACGTTTGCCAGACGGACTGCCTTTTCCTAGCCGGTTTTGGGCCGCTCATGAAATTTGCGCCGCCGCACGAAGCAACAGCAGCGAATCCATAGCACCAATGACCGCCTCCGTCGAGATTTGACTCATCGCAAGGCGGGGCCGCACCGGCGAAAACTCGGTGACTGGCGCGGCTGATTTGCCGTGTAAAACGACGGCTGGGCTTTCCCTGGGGCGCCAATGAAATGGGTTGGTCGGCCCGAACAGAATCACCTGCGGCGTACGCGTCGCGGCGGCCAGATGCACCGGAGCGGAATCGACCGTCACAAGAAGCCGTGCCTGGTCGATCAACGCGGCCAGGGTGAGCAAATCTGTTTTTCCTGAGAGATCGACGATTTGGTGCTGCATCTTGCTTTTGATTGCCGCGACATGCGCTTGTTCGGCCCGGGATGGTCCACTGCTTAGCACAAGATCGATACCGTCGTTTCGCGCAAAGCAGTCAATTACCTCTGCCCATCGCGCGGGATCCCAAAGTTTCTCTTCGCGGGCAGAGCCGGGATGCAAGATCACGTAAGGCTTGGTGACCTTCCAATCGCGCTGAAGCGCGTCGGCTTTTTCGTAGGCAATCTGTGGCAGATCCAGATGCGGGGCGATCGAAGCATTGCGGGCGCCGAGCGGTTTAAGTAACGCCAGATTATAGTCGATCGTGTGCATGTCCCGCATACGAACGCCAACAAAATCCGTATAAGCGCGGGCGCGTGTCTTCGACTGTTCACGGACGCGGTAGGACACCACACGTTTCCGCGCGCCGGATAAAAGCGCCACAGAGGCCGAGCGATCGTTCCGTGTAAAATCGACGCAGTAGTCGAATCTCCTGGCTGCGATGGAAAAAAACAGACTGAGGTCGTGCAGATTGCGCCGCGCGATCAAAATGCGATCGACATTTGAGATCGCTGGCAGCAGGTCGGCACATTCCTTGGAGACGACAAGCGTGAGTTGTGCTTCGGAGAAGCTTTCACGCAAAGCTGCGAGTGCAGGCGTCGTCAAAATCAGGTCGCCGATCCTCTTGAGTTGCAGGAGAAGAATTTTCACAGGGTTCTAACTGTAGCGGCGCTCTATGAGCGCCGACACAAACACTCGGCGGTCACAGACAGATGCTACACAACCATCATCGCATTCGCATCGCGGTTTCGTATGCGTCCAGTAATCGTCCTCGAAAATGGTCCCAGGTGAAATTCTCAACTACGCGACGTCTTGCCGCGGTGCCCATTTGTTCAACGATTTCAGGATGTCCATACAAATGCTCAAGCGCCGCTGCGATCGCGTTCACATCTCCCGGCTTCACAATGATTCCTTCGATGCCATTGCGCACCACATCGCCTGCCTCGCGCGTGGTGATTTGAGGCAACGCGCACGCGGCCGCTTCATATGTGACCTTGGCGCTCCCCTCCCATTGCGACGGAAAAACATGAACCGTGCCCTGGCTGAGATAATTCTCCGGGTCACGGACAAATCCGATGACGCGAATGTTATCGCGCCAGAATTCCTTCAGATAAGGCTTCGCCTCTTCGTGCACGAAACCAACCAACCACAGCTCGGCATCAGACAGTCTGAGGCGGTGCCATGCCTCCAGCACATGTTGAATGCCCTTGCGCTTAATCAATGCACCGGCAAAAACAGCACGAAATTTTTGTGGCCGTTTTCCTGGCCTGAAGCGCTCGACATCCACGCCTCGAGGCAAATAAAAGAGCTTTTCCTCCGGGAATCCCCGTACGCGAAACGTGTTGGCCGCCTTCTGTGATAAAACGAGCAAAAGGTCAGCAAGTTTGTACTCTTCAATGAAACGCTTCCGCTGGAGCAACAGTCTATTTTTCCACCTCTGAAAGCTCGAGATATTCTCTGTCGGTGCGGCAATTTTCGGCCGCCGAACTTTCTCTTTGCCGCCGTCGCGATGCCAGGTAGGGATCTCAACAACCGAAGGGATCCCGTGTCGCTTTGCTACTTTCAACGAGCGCAAACAGTCACCCGACCAACTATGGAACAGATCATAGCGCCCGGTCGTCAGATGCCGGGACGCAATCCAGTCAAGATATTTTTTTTTCGCGCCGTAGTAATACGGGCGATCGAGAAATGAGATAAGGCGCACCGGATGCCAGCGTAGAGAACGGATCAGTGAAGCGGGAATTTCCTTCTGCCGGTTATCGTAAGCGATTGCTTTGCCGAGGAATCCCCCGCGATACGACGCACGCAAGGTTTCAAATGCGTCCGTATCAAGGCCGGAACCTCCGATGCGGGCGAAAATCGAATAGAGCAGGCACCTTGGTAGCGTGCGCGCCACGGAGGGCACAGAACGCGACATTGCGGGAGCGTTTAAGGTTTCACCCGGCATCGGGTTAGAAGTATTCTGGCGAACGTGCAGCAAGTAAAGTGTCCTTCTGTGGGCGGAACACAACGGGGCTCTCCCGTCCGCTGAACATGAAAGAAAGACTCAGGATCGCTTTTGTGCGGCGCGGCTATTCTCCGACCGGCGGTGCCGAAACGTACCTAAAACGACTCGCTCATGGCGTGATAGAAGCCGGACACGACAGCCAACTTATCGCCACGAATAAATGGCCAGACGATCAATGGCCGTTTGGATCGGTCACGCGCCTGCGCGCAGAATCAGTCATTGGATTTGCCGATGAGTTGGAACAAATCCGGCCGCAGCTCGACTGCGATACTTTGTTCAGCCTTGAGCGGGTCTGGACCTGCGACATTTATCGCGCCGGCGACGGCGTCCACCGCGCATGGCTGGCGCGCAGAAGAAAATTCGAGCTTCCTCTGAAGCAATTTGTTCGTGTTCTTAACCGCAAGCATCGCGATCTGTTGCAGCTGGAGGAATCGCTTTTTGCCAATCGCAAGGCCGCACGCGTGATTGTGGCTTCACAAATGGTCAAGAACGAGATCATCGATCTATACGGCTATCCCGCAGACAAGATCGACATCGTTCGCAACGGTGTTCCCCTCGATAAGTTCCGGCTCGATCTCGACCTTCGCGAAAAATCGCGCGAGGATTTGAAGTTGAAGCCGGATCACATTGCGCTGCTGTTTGCAGGCTCTGGGTGGCAACGCAAAGGATTACTCTTTGCGATCCAAGCCATGGCGCTCTGCAAGAACAGAAAAATGCGTCTGCTCGTTGCCGGCCGCGGAAATGAAAAGCTCTACAAAACGACACGCCTGCGCTTTTGGCGGGAGGAGCTGGTGCAGTTTCTCGGCGAAGTTGCAGACGTTATGCGTCTTTACGCGGCTGCGGACATCTTCATTTTGCCTACGATTTACGATCCATTTTCTAATGCCTGTTTGGAAGCGCTCGCCTGCGGATTGCCGGTAATTACAACGCGCGCCAACGGCTTTTGCGAAATCATTGAAGACAGCGTCCACGGCTCAATTGTCGCTCGCGCAGGCAATCTGGTTGGTTTGCGCGACGCACTGCGGTTCTGGTCCGATCCATCGCGTCGCGCAGCCGCGCGCTCGGCAAACATCGAGCGCGCGTCGCAGTTCGACATTTCAAGGAACGTCCAGCAAACCCTCGAGATTTTGATGTGCGTTGCACTGTAGCGTCCGATTCGTCCGCCGGAACCTTGGCGGGAGGAGGATGTCCTCAGCGGACTTGCACGGTCAGATCAGTTCCTGAGCGCAGCATCCGCGTCTGGGAAAATTTGAAATACCTGATCGAGCCGTGAGATTTCGAAAATCGAGCGCACGGTTTCCTGTAATCCAGCCAGCAGGAATTTGCCGCCGTAGGCTTCCACCTTTTGCATCGCCTCGATCAACGCTGCCAAACCGGCGCTGTCGATGTAAGTCACGCCCGAGAGATCGACCACCAAACGTTCCGGTTTTTTCTCGATCATTCCATTGAGTGACGCCGTGACAGAAGGCGAGACGTGCAGATCGATTTCGCCTTTAAGCGGCAACACGTTGGAACGGTCTCGTCGCGGCGTCGGTGCAGATGGGGAAACGTTCTTCTTCATTTTAACTCTGCAATCGTCAATGGATTACCATCCGAGCGTATCGATGATGGCTTCCGCATCTGAAAGATCATCAATCAGGACATCCGGCTGATATTTTGCAAGTTCAGTATGGCTCCATCTGCCCGTCGCCACTGCTACGGTGCGCGCGCCAAGCGCCTTGCCGCACGCAATGTCGCGCGGCGTATCGCCAATGACGTCGATCTCGGATGCGGCGAACTCGCGGCCATGCTTCTCTTTTGCGCGGGCGCGCGCGAATCGCCCGAGCTGATTGCGGTCCCGATGATCGTCGGCAAAAGCGCCAAATTCAAAAAAGTGCCAGACGCCATAGTGCTCAAGTTTTAATCGCGCTCCGCGGGATACATTTCCAGTAAGAAGCGCCAGCACCAAATGCGGCCGTGACTTGAGCTTTTGGAGCAACTTGAGAACGCCGGGGAGCAGCTTGCCTTTCCGGCGTGGCAATTCCAGCGAGAGAAAATGCACGTAGCTGTCGAGAAAGGCGCTTACGTTTTCGTTCGTCGCGGCAATTTTGTGCTTCTTCAAGATGCTGACCACGATGCCCGAATCGGTCATACCGGCGATTTCGATGTCGTGCAGATCATCAGTGATACCGAAGCGCTCTTTGAAGGCGGATTTGAGTGCTTGAACACCTGCACCTCCCGAATGGATCAACGTGCCGTCGATATCGAAAAGAAGCAGGCGCCTCGCGATTGCGGACTGCGGATGGCGGATTGCGGACTGCATTTCTTTGGAAGCGCTCTGCGAGCGCCGTCCTAAGGTGGTACAACTTTCCACATTGCGCATTTCAAAACCGAAGATTCGACCTCGGCAAGATACCGGTGGTCAGAGACGGCCGCTACAGCTTACAAAGCCGGCTCGTGCATCATCAGCACCGCGATCATGCTCCCGAGAAACACGAGCAGCACAATTGCCACGCCAATAAATATTCCATTGCGAACCGGGTCATCCTGCTGCGTTTGGCGCCGGAACGGCGACGCATTAGCAAAATCGGCGCGTGCTGCACTTGGTTCGGCCGACCGGTCCCTGGTGAAGATACGCTTTAGCATCCTAGCCCAAATCTAGCCGGAAATTTAGCATTCGCTTGAGCGATTTGGATCCACCCTTGAAGCAGCGATTAGAGATTCGGCGACTTCGCTCGGAATGACAAGAGCGGAGCCAATTGACCCGATAGCGGCGCACTCGCATAGTGGCGCTCTCATGGCGATTGAGTTCACGCGTAACTTCTGCATCATCGCGCACATCGATCACGGCAAAACGACGTTGTCGGATCGGTTGCTTGAGCGCACGGGCACGATCCAGGAGCGGGAAAAGCAGGATCAGCTTCTTGATTCCATGGACTTGGAACGGGAGCGGGGAATCACAATCAAGGCGCATCCCGTGGCGATGCGTTACACGAGCAAATCCGGCCAAAGCTATCGACTGAACCTGCTCGACACTCCGGGCCATGTCGATTTTAGCTACGAAGTTTCACGCAGCCTTGCTGCATGCGAAGGCGCCCTGTTGGTTGTTGATGCGGCGCAGGGAGTAGAAGCGCAAACTGTAGCGAACGTTCATCTCGCTCACAAACAAGGGCTCACCATTGTTCCGATCATCAACAAGATCGATCTGCCGAATGCCGATGTGTCCTCGGTGAAGCGCCAATTGGAAGAAATCCTTGCCATCCCGGCGGAGGAAGCGATCGAGGCGAGCGCGAAAATGGGAATTGGTATCGACGAAACCCTCGAGGCGACCGTAACGCGCATTCCTCCACCGCAACCGCCGGCAGACGAAACGTTGCGCGCGCTGATTTTCGATTCTGTGTTTGACGTTTATCGCGGCGTAGTTGGCTATGTGCGCGTCGTTTCGGGAACGATGGAAGCAAATCACGCGATCATGTTGATGAGCAACAACGCCCGCTATGAGATCAAGGAGGTCGGCGTGTTTACGCCGAAAATGCGTGTGCAGGAAAAGTTAAGCCCCGGCGACGTCGGTTATTTCATCGCAAACATCAAATCAACTGCGGATATGAAGATCGGCGACACCATCACCGACCAGCGGCATCCCGCGCGCGAGCCGCTTGTCGGGTTTCAGGAAATTCATCCGATGGTCTTCAGCGGGATCTATCCGATTAACACCGGCGATTTCGAGCATTTGAAAACAGCAATCGGGAAGCTGCGCCTGAATGACGCCGCGTTTGTCTATCAAGCGGAAAGCTCCGTCGCACTCGGCTTCGGTTTTCGTTGTGGATTTCTCGGGCTACTTCACATGGAGATCATCCAGGAACGGCTCCGGCGCGAGTACAACATGGACATCATCGCGACCAGTCCAAGCGTGGTCTATGAGGTGCCGACCACGCGGGGAGAAAAACTGTTGATTGATAACCCCGCTCACCTGCCCAGCCCGAGTATGATCCGGGAGATTCGCGAGCCGATCGTTAAGGCATATGTGCTTTGTCCGAATGAAAACATTGGTGACATCCTGCAATTGATTCTGGAGAAACGCGGCCAGATGGAACGCACGGAATCGCTCGATACGCGCCGGGTGATGTTGCATTGCGAATTGCCACTCAACGAAATTCTCGTCGATTTCAACGACAAGATTAAGAGCATCACACGCGGCTACGGTTCAATGGATTACGAGCACGCCGGCTACCGAGCGGCGAAATTGGTAAAACTGGATCTGCTCGTGAATGGCGAACCGGTCGATGCGTTTTCGACAATCGTGCACAAAGATCGCGCAGAGGCGCGCGGTCGCCAGCTGGCGGCCAAGCTGAAAGAAGTCATCCCGCGGCAGCTTTATCAGGTTGCCATTCAGGCAGCTATTGGCGGGAAAATTATTGCACGCGAGAGTGTTTCGGCGTTACGGAAAAACGTGACCGCGAAATGCTACGGCGGCGATATCACTCGCAAACGGAAATTACTGGAGAAACAAAAGGAAGGAAAAAAACGGATGAAAAGCATCGGGAAAATCAACATTCCTCAGGAGGCGTTTATCGAGGTGCTCAAAGCGCAGTGAGGCCTTTTTGTCATGTCGAGCGAGGTCGAGACATCGCTGGATATTCCGCTCTGCAAATAACTAGAAATAACTAGAGATTCCTCGACTTCGCTCAACATGACAGAGGGATAATCGATTTAAATCATGTTCACATCGCGTCACATTAAACACAGCAGATTGCTCCTGCGGCATGCCCGGAAGTACCTGCGCTACAAGGATGACCGGCTCAGCGCGTCGGACCGGGAACAGATCGTCGCCGGAATGAAGAGTCTCCGCGAAGCGTTACATGATAAAGACCGCGAGAGAATTCACAGCGCGGCCGATACGCTTGATAAGACGCTGCACAGATTGACGCCTGTGACCTGGGAATCGCATTGGCGAGAGAATTGCGAGGTCATTTTGGTGGCGATCGTTGTGGCAGTAGGCATTCGCTCCTATTTCCTGCAGCCGTTTAAAATTCCCACCGGCTCGATGCAACCGACGTTAGACGGGATTATCGGTCATCCCAGCACCGATCCGGCGCCAAATATTCTGCGACAGATCGGTGATTTCATTGTGCTGGGTCGCAATTACATCAACGTGGTCTCACGTGAGGATGATCAGGTTTTTGAAATTTTGCCAAAAAAAATCCTCTTCTTTTTTACCTTTTCGCGACTGATCTGCCAGCGGCAAAACTTTCTTGTGTATGCGGCGCCTGACACTCTAGGTCATGACTTCAACGTTTTCCCGGGTCGCATTTACCACCGTGGTGAAATCATTGCTAGAGGCACAATCGACACAGGCGACCAGGTGTTTGTTGACAAATTTACCTACAACTTTGTTAAGCCGCACCGCGGCGATGTTTTTGTCTTTAGGACGAATCATATTCCAGGAATTCGGGAAGATCCGGAGGCAGGCGCGCCGTTTTACATTAAACGTCTAGCTGGATTGCCGGGCGATACTCTGCGGATCGACCCGCCATTTCTCTATGTGAATGGCAAGAAAGCGGAAGGCTACGGATTTGAGCGGGTAATGTCAGCAAAACCTCCATACCGCGGTTATGCCTTGGGTCATGAATATCTGTCGAAGCCTGATCAATCTTATACGGTGCCGCGGAACGGCTATTTTGCCTTGGGCGATAACAGTTACAACAGCTACGACAGCCGTTACTGGGGGCCGGTGCCGGACGTAAATGTCGTCGGGCGCGGTTTGTTTGTTTACTGGCCGTTCTATCCGCACTGGGGACTAATTCGCTAGGCAAATTTCTGCCGCATGTTGTCCAGTCTCGCGCGTGCCTATCCTGTGCTGGGACTCTGCGGTGGCTACGCTCTAGTGATGTTTTTCAATCCAGTGCGGCGTGCACTGGCCGATGGTTTTCGCTGTGTCGGGCGCTACAAGCGCATCTGGATCACTTTTGCCCTGCTCGGGTTTGGCTATTTCGTTTTTCAGTTCGTCACTTTCACGCCAATTCGAAACTGGTCTGATCTCGATCTGAACCAGATCGCCTCGTTACCTCATTGGTACTGGCCGCGATTTGCGGAGATTTGGAGGGAAACGCCCTTGCCTGCGTTGGAAGGAGTGGCAGGAATTTTCGATAACGCCACCACCACCTACCCGCTGTCGGTTGTGGCCGCCGTGTTCATGCTGATCAACTGGCGCGGCCTGCATAGTGCGTTAATCCGTGCATTGCGGAAACGGTACGGTTTCTGGGGTTATCTCGTTTATTTGATTCTGTTGCTGAGCGCGCTGGCGTCGCTCTTGAAGCCGATTGTATTCTGGCGATTACCGGAGTGGAGTGGTTTGGTGCCGGCTGCCGACCTCCTGCGAAGCTCGGCCACTGTGGATGCGACGGCATTCATTTTCGAATACCTGCTGGGAGTTTATTTCCAAGTCTATCTGATTACCGTGTGTCTGGCTTGGATAAAAGGCGTTAGCTTTGAAGAGGGAGAACTATTCCGCTTCGCCATGCGGCGCTTTACTTATGTGTTGGAATGGGCCGGCATTGTCGTTGCAGTCAGCACGTTGATTGTCCGATTACCGCTCGTGCTTGCCTACTTCACCAATATCCCTGGCGTCCTTGATTACCTCCCGATTGCGCGGGTGCTGATGAGCGGTTTGATCATTGCGTTTTGTTCGGTCCAAATCTCCCTGGCACTCCATAATGAAACATTGATCGAAGCGATGCGCGCCCACGGCCAGTTCGTCCGCCAAAATGCAGGCCGGCTCGCGTGGTTTTTGATCATTTGCGGACTACATTTTTTTGCGATCATGATCTGCGACGCCGTCATGCGCAGCGCAATTGCCGACCGACTGGGCGCACTCTTTCTGTGGAAATTCAGTTTTGCTTTTCTACGCGGGATGGTTACCGGATGGCTTCTGGCTTCGTGGGTCTGTCTATTTCGCCAATGCGAAAACCGCCGCATTAACCAGGAGAAATGGATCCAGTACTAAGAAGCGGGCCTGCGAGAGGGCGGATGTGAATGCCGCGACCATTACGCGCCAGAGCAAATCGAATTTGGCACTGGCATTCATTTCTTTAGGCCGCGAGCGCAAACGCGACATCATTGTTTTCTACGCGTTCTGCCGAGTGATCGATGATATTGCCGATTCCGCGGAGTTGACGCTGGCAGAGAAGCAACTGCGCTTGGCGAAATGGCGCCACATGCTTCAGGCCGTCGCTCCGGACGAGCCGCCCCTTGCCCGAGACGTAAGACGTTTGATTGAGAAATATTCACTGCCGGTTTGCATGTTCGAGGAAATTATTGCCGGAGTAGAAATGGACTTGAGCATCCGGCGCTATGCCACTTTTGAAGAGCTCAGGGTCTATTGCTATCGAGTCGCCAGTGCAGTTGGACTGGTAAGCATTGAGATCTTTGGGTATCGCAATTCAGGCTGCAAACAGTATGCGATCGAGTTGGGGTTGGCTTTACAAATGACGAACATTATCCGCGATGTGGGGAAGGATTTGCAGGATGGTCGCATTTATCTCCCGCAGGAAGACCTGGCGCGGTTCGGTTACTCCGAAACAGAGCTGCAAAACCGGCAATATAACGAATGCTTTCTCAGCCTGATGGAATTCGAAACGTCGCGTGCCCGGGAGTTTTTCTCCCGCGCCGCAGCCGCATTGCCTTCTGAAGACCGCAGAGCGATGGCGCCCGCCGAAATTATGGCCTCGATTTACCGTGGTCTGCTCCGTCAAATGGAGCTGGACAAATTTCGCATTTTCGAAAAAGAATATCAGCTAAGCAAGCTGGAGAAAGCAGCCCGGATCGCCACGCAACTCCTCAAATCTTTTTTGAATTTGCCGCCGCAAACATCCGTCTGAGTCGCTGGCTGCGAAATCTTACGAAGGACAAACCTATGAAAACGAAATCTCTGAAAATCATCTCGGCAATCACGATTGCCTTTTTTGTGTTCGGCACAACTCTGTACGCGCAAGGCGTCGACTCGCGCATAGGTCAAGGCCATGCCGTGATCGAAGCAACGGCGATCACGAAAGCAGACGCTGAAAAAAAATATCCGCCGCCGAGCGGCGGGTACCCGGCCGCCCAGCGAGATCCTCACGAGAAGTCGGGAGTTGTTGTCAGCCCGTATCCGCCGCATCAACAGTACGACTGCTCGAAAGTCGCACACGGCGGACTGGTCGTTGATGTCAAAGTTAACAAAGTTTTTGTAAGGCCGTAAGTCGCTGGAAATCCAGACTGGGTAACAGGTGGCGAGGGCGGACTGTGCAGATTTGCTTCGCAACAACTCTGCACGCGGACGGTTAATTAGTTCATTGGGCAAAACTAATTTTATCAAGACGAGCACTCTCATAATTGTTTCAGGCATTTCGCTGACTTGTCTTTTTCTAACTTCCTGTGACACCCCAGTCGGCCAGGGCGCAGCATGGGGCGCTGCCACCGGCGCAATCATCGGCGGCGCGGCGACTGGTCGCGTTCGCGGGGCCTCAATTGGCGCGGCCGCAGGCGCTGCGGCCGGCGCGCTAACCGGCGCAGCCATTCAGGAGAACCAAGCTGCAGGTTATGGTCCGCCGCCGCCGGGTGGATTTCCTTACGCGCGATGGGCCGGAACGCCTGGCTTCTATTATAGCCCTTATACTGGACGGGTTTACGATCTGCGTGGGGTACCGCCCGGTGGCCTTACTCGGGATGCTGATACCGGACGGCTTTTCCGCAAACCGTAACTGACTGCCAGCGTCAGATCAGCGCCGCCTGCGCTTGAAGCGCATCGACAAGCGCTCGTGCCTCGTCTGTCATTTTCAGCAACTCCGGCCACGGACGGTGGTAGTTTTCGCCCGGCAACTTTCGGGTTGCGTCAAATCCCATGTGGGAACCGATGTTCTGTTCGCTCGGCGCGTGGTCCAGCGAGTCGCTTGGATTTTTGATGATGGTTGTGTCGCGCGCTGGATCTGTGTTCGCGCACAAGCGAAAGAGCACTTCGCTGGTATTGTGCACATCGCAATCTTCATCCACGACCACAATGTATTTGCTGAACATCATTTGCCCCATGCCCCATAGACCGTGCATGACCTTGAAAGCCTGATAAGGATACTGCTTCCGAATGCTGACAAAGACCAGATTGTGAAAAACGCCTTGCGGCGGCAGGGTCATGTCCACGATTTCCGGAAAATTCATCTTGAACACCGGAAGAAAAATACGCACACAAGCGTCGCCGATGTAGTAATCCTCCATTGGCGGAATGCCCACAATAGTCGTCGGGTAAACCGCGTCACGCCTGTGCGTGATCGCCGTTAAATGAAACACGGGATAGTCTTCAATCGCGGTGTAAAAGCCGGTGTGATCGCCAAAGGGTCCTTCCGGGCGCATTTCGCCCGGCTGCACATAACCCTCCAAAACAAAGTCCACGTCGGCGGGCACATCGAGGTCGATGGTTTTGCAGCGAACAAGCTCGATTGATTTTTTTCGCAGGAACCCGGCAAAAAACAGTTCATCCAAACCGTCCGGCAACGGCGCAGTCGCCGCGAATGTGTAAACGGGGTCGCCGCCGAGCGTAACTGCCACCGGCATGCGTTCACCGCGCTCGTAGTAGCGCTTTCCGTGGCGCGCGCCGACCTTGTGAAGTTGCCAGTGCATTCCGGCCGTGTGCTCGGCATAGACTTGCATCCGGTAAATGCCGACGTTCCGCGTGCCTGTTTCTGGGTCGCGTGTGTGCACATTTGCCAGAGTGATGAAACGGCCGCCATCTTTTGGCCAACATTTGAGGATCGGAAGATCATGTAACGAAAAAGTGTCCTCATTGCCGATCTTGTGCACGATTTCCTGGCATGGCGCTTCCCGCACCGATTTTGGGCGCGCATGCAGGAGGTGAATTCCTTGTTTGAGCAAGGTCCAACCTTCACGCAGGTCGGTTGGCGGTTTTGCTTTCAGAATAAGTTGAATCTCCTGTGCGATGTCTGCGACGTCCGCCACCTGCAGCGCAAGCGCCATGCGCCGGCGCGATCCCATCGTGTTGATTGCAACCGGAAATTCTGATCGTTTTCCATCGACAATCGGTTGCTCGAACAAAAGAGCTTTTCCGCCGCGGGGCGATTTCATCTCGCGGTCTGCCCATTCGGCGATGAGCAGATCTGTATCGACAGGGATTGCGACGCGTTTCAGCTCGCCCTCTTTTTCAAGCGCGTTGAGGAATTCCCGAAATGAGCGGTAAGCCATTGGTCAGGCGTGCCGCTATTCTGATTCATCCGCGCGCAGAACGCGACAGAATTTTTACCCTGCTCTAATTCGGTGCCAGGTACTGAAACGACACAACCCTGCCATTGGAGAAAGTGACCACCTTGCCGGGATAAGGAATGCTTGGTGGGATGGACGAGTCATAGAACGGATCGTAGAAGGGATCGCCGAAGTAAGCACAGGGGCTCCACGGCCCGTATGGCGGATAGTACGGGTAGGTCGCGTAATAAATGTAAAGCCAAGTTTCTGTCGGACCGTCGCCCATGTTGCCCACAACTTTTCGATCGGACGAACCCCACGCCAGCCACACGGCCGTTCGTGACATGCCAATACGAATTTGGCCCTGGCCAACCAGCGCTTGGTCTCTGTGCGACAGACTCTGGTAAAGGTCTGGATGCTCAGAAATTCGCGCTTGCGGGGTTGAACAACTGGTGAGAATGAGCACGCCCGTCACGAGAGCGAGCGTCGATGCCTCAACGAAAAATCGACGCTTCATGCCGTGAGGAAATCATACCTGCCACCAAGTTGGCAAGCCAAACTCGGCGTTACGGCGGCGTCAGGTATCGGAAGAAGACAACTCTGCCGTTGGAGAAAGTGACCCCTTTGGAGGGGTAGACAAACTTTGGCGGGATGTATGACCAATCGAATGGGCCGTAATAGTAGGGTCCGCCGTAGCTAGGAGGAGTTTCGTAACGCAAATAGACCCAAGTTTCGGTGGGACGAACACGCATCTTGTCCGGAATCCTTTGATCGGGTGTGCCCCAGGCCAGCCATACGGCATCCATCGTCATACCTGGGCGAATCTGTCCTTGACTGACCAATGCCTGGTCGCTCGGCGAGAGACGCTGATACATTTCGGGATGTTGCGAAATGCGCGCTTCTGTCGTTGAACAACTAGTCAAAGTCATGATCCCGACTGCTATCCCGAATGTCAGCGCGACGGACAAAACTCGACGCTGCATAGCGTGACGATCATACGTCTCCGCTACATTCAGTCAATTGATGCGCCTAGTTGATTCACGACGGCGTTCTCCGTAACGTATCGGAGGATGCAAGACCGTTACGGCCATCGGATTTCTTATCTGCGCGTGTCGATCACCGACCGTTGCAATGAGCGTTGCACTTATTGCATGCCGCAGGAATTGCAGGAGTGGTTGCCGCGCGAGGGAATTTTGACTTTCGAGGAAACGCTGCGGCTCATTCGCATCGCGGCGGACCTTGGCGTTTCGAAAGTGCGAATCACCGGCGGCGAACCATTGACGCGTCGTGACGTGATCAATTTCATCGGGCGAATCCCCGAAATTTCTGGCATCAAGAGCATTGGTCTCTCCACAAACGGGACACTGCTTGCACGCGAAATCACGCCAGGCGAGACAATGGCAGCAGCGTTGCGCGACGCCGGTGTGAATTCGGTCAACATTTCTCTCGATACACTGGACCGAGAGACCTACTCACAAATCACCGGCCGGGATTTTCATGAACAAGTTCTTAGTGGAATCGACGTGGCCATCGCCGCGGGCTTCGGTCAAATCAAACTGAATACAGTCCTGATGCGGGGCCGCAACGAAGACCAATTGATACCGCTGATAGAATTCGCCGGAGCGCGCGATCTGATTTTGCGTTTCATCGAGATGATGCCGGTGAGCACGACCGACGTTCTCGACGAAGACAATTTCATGTCGATCCTTGAGGCGAAACGGACAATCGAATCGTTTTACGGGAGTTTGATGCCGGAGACGGGATTCCGGACGAACGGTCCGGCCACATATTACCAACTTCCCGGCCGCAAACAGCGCATTGGGTTTATCGGGGCGATGACCAATCTGCATTTCTGCGAAAGCTGCAACAAGCTCCGTCTCACGTGCGACGGGAAGTTGCGTCCGTGTCTCGGAAGCTATCTGGAGTTCGACATCATGAGACCACTTCGAGCGGGCGCAAGTGATGCGGAGCTTAGGCAATTCTTTCTCGATGTGGTCGATCGAAAACCCCGGGAGCACGATTTCCGAAACAGTTACCAACCAAACCGCAAGATGATCGCGATTGGCGGCTGACCTGTTCATGTCATGTCGAGCGAAGTCGAGACATCTCTTGAAACTGAAATTAGAGATTCCTCGGCTTCGCTCGGAATGACAGTTGGAACACGAAAGACGAAACGACTTACCCACATCAGTTCCGATGGTCGCGCGCAGATGGTTGACGTCTCAGCCAAGGTAATGAGTGAGCGTAAAGCTGTTGCCACCGGCAAGATTCGACTCGAACGCCAGACGCTCGATCTGATTTCAAAAAATCAAATCGCCAAGGGGAATGTCTTCGCAACTGCGCGGATTGCCGGTATCCAAGCTGCGAAGCAAACGGCGCAGCTAATTCCGCTTTGTCACACTCTGCCGCTGGGTGTAGTTAAGGTCGACATTGCCACTTCCAACGAGGGCGCAGAGGTGAAGTGCACCGCGCAGACAGTTGCGCAGACCGGAGTCGAAATGGAAGCGCTCGTTGGCGCAACCGTCGCGTTGCTCACGATTTATGACATGTGCAAAGCAGTAGATAAAGAGATGCAGATTTACGATGTGCGTTTGGTGAGCAAAACCAAGCATCATGTCTAAGCGCGACCCTTTTTCATTGTCATCCCGAGCCGGGAAGAGGGCGAGGGACCACGCCTTTTCAGTTTGCAGCACACAAGCTAAGCAGCGTCCGGCTTGTGCGAGGTCCTTCGCTTGCGCTCAGGATGACAGCGCTTTTACGAGCGCCGATCGTTAAGCATGCAAATTACCGTTGGCATCATCACCATCTCGGATCGCGCCAGCGCGGGTGATTACAAAGATCTCGGCGGACCCGCGTTGAAAGACGCGGCGCAAAAAGCGGGCTGGCAGGTTCTCGCGGACGCGATTGTGCCGGATGACGCAACCCGGATTCAGGAAGCGATCCGTTCGTTTTCCAAACAAGGCTGCGGTTTGATCCTGACGACTGGCGGCACGGGAATTGCGTCGCGCGATGTTACCCCGGAAGCAATCCGCGGGATCATGCGCGTCGAGCTGCCGGGGTTCGGAGAAATGATGCGCGGCGAATCGATGAAGATCACGCCAAACGCAATTTTGTCGCGTAGTTTGGCCGCGATTGTCGATCATGCTTTGGTGATTGCGCTTCCTGGGAAGCCGAGTGGCGCTGTGGAATGTCTCGGCTTTGTGCAAGGCGCAATCCCGCATGGGGTCGAGCTTGCGCAAGGCACGCCGACATCGTGCTGATGAAACGACGCAAATGTCAGTCGGGATAAATCAGAAGCCGCATCAGCTGCCTGCCATAGTTCGTGAGGTCCGCGCTTCCTTCGCGGCCAGAGACTACGTCGCGGGTCAAATAGGAATAATCGATCGAGCTTTTCTTAACATAGCTTAGCTCGGGCTGCATCACGTGCCTGTCGCTGGGTTCAATTTTCAGAGGTACGCCGGAACCCGCGAAAGAAACTTCCCATGAAGATTTCTCGTTTCGTTTCCCTGCCGCGAGCATCCAGGGATAGAGCCTTGGCAAGTCGAGGTGCCGCGATTTAGGCAAGGTCACCTTATAGAACGTCTCTTCATCATGAAGAAATTCGGGAACCCTGAGTGACGGATTTTTGCGGAGCGCAAGGTAGAGGCGCGCGACATCGAGCCCGGCGAGATTCAAGCCGTTGTAAATGCCGTTGTGATTGGGATCGTTCCTGAAGAATGCGTTATGCCACGCTTCGAACTGATGGCTGAACATCAGATCCAACTCCAAATGGAGATGCGCGCGCTCCCGGTTTATTCCGACTCCGGTATAACCCATCGTGGCGATGGGCTGGCCGCGTTTGACCATATCGCCGGGGTGCACGGCGATGGAACTCAGATGCCCGTACAGACTGTAGTAGCTCGAGCCGTCCCAGCGGTGTTCGATCACGATGTATTTCCCATAATTGGAGTAACCGGGCACAAGATTGGCGTGCACGACCTTCCCATCGGCAATGGCGCGCACTTGATCGAGCGGGTCGCCGTTTGCATCGCGGTGTAAGGGACGAATATCAATTCCTTCGTGGAAGCGAGTGTAAACCACGCCACCTGCTGTGTCGGTGGGATCGCGGACAAAGCCGTATTGGCCGCCCTCCCATGGCTTCGATTTCACGCCCTTGTAATCGCGCTCGACGTACTGGTAAAACGCGGCGCCGTCACCCGAGAACAGAGCGTCATTGTCCGTCGGCAGAACCAGATCGAGGGCTTGGTTTTGGGCGGCCTGAGACGGCGTCGAAATTGACCAGAAAACAGCGATAACGATTGGGGCAGCGAATAATCGCATGGTCGATTAACGCGATTGACGTTTTGGTTGACCGATTAAGCGCCAGTCCTTTTTCATTAAGTCAATGTCCGCTGCGGTCAATCCCGAAGGGATATAAATCTTTCCGTCTGAGACGCGCCTGTCGACCTCAAGTTCTGTGATCAGCCGTCCATTAATGAACACAAAAAGGAAACTGCCGCGGCGCTCAACGCTCAACGTGTCGAGCACCACGCGTCCGTGCTCGTCGAGTTGAATCAGCGCGCCATAAGTTCCGTTCTGGGCTTGATAAGAAGAAAACGCCAGGACATCTTGCTCCGAAATCCACGGCATCTTCTCGATGGCCACATCTTTTCCAGAGATCTGGGCGCGAACTGATGTTGCGAATACTTCAGTGTCCCGAGGGTTCGCTTGTGCGTGCACCCGGAACGTGCAATGTCGTTGTTTCGCGACGCCCTCGGCCAGCGCGAAAACTAGGCAAAACGCGAATACACAGAGAGTTTTCATGCCGATTGATAAAGGGTTTGACACGAATTTTGCAACCCCGAAAACTTTCGAGCTGTTTAGCCTGCTCATGAAGCGCCACATCATTTTCCTTCTTTTGATGCTTTTTATGGCCGAAGGCATCTTTGGCCAGGATACCGCGCCGACGTCCACTCCGGCGCGGAGACGCGGTTGGTTAAGCCGGATTCTTCATCCATTTTCGCCCGAGGTAGTCCCGCATTACAAAGACCCAAGGCTGCGTGGGCTCGCTCTCGATCTCCAAATCACGCCGCAGACGGTAAAGCTCTCTGAGGTGCGTCAGCTTGGAGTGAAAGTGACGCTGGCAAATTTGTCCAAGCGTCCCGTCGCGCTCGACTTTCCGACGAACCAGCGGATCGAAATTTATCTGATGGATTCCACGGGAGACATGCTGGCAAAGTGGTCCGACAATCACGCTATCACCGAAAAACCCGCCACGATTTTAGTCAATCCTCAAGAGCGGGTCGAGTACAACGAAACAATCGCGACGCGCGAGCTTACACCAAACAAGGTCTTTATCGCCGAAGTTTTCTTTCCTCAATACCCGGAGTTGCGGATCAGGCAAAAATTCCTCGCTGTGCCTTGAGATAGTTGATAGTCAATAGCTGAGAGTTGATAGATCGAATCGTGCCGATCACTCAACTCTCAACTACAAACCGTCAGCTCTTTTCCGACTACCACACGCATCCGCAGGGACATCGGGTGCAACGGTACACTCAGACATTACTCCAGCCCTGGGTGAATTCAGCGCGCAGATTAGGGTTAACCGACATCGCTTTTACTGATCACGATCGTTATCATGCCGGAATCGACTTCGATGAAATCGATCATTTACGGGAAAGAAATCCCGATTTGCGAATCCGCGCCGGCATCGAGCTCGATAACGATCCCATTCACTCGGCAGCCGGCCGAAACTGGATTGAGAAGCATTGGGACAGGCTCGATTTTGTCTTGGGGTCGATTCATTTCCTCGATCAGGCCGATCAGATGTTCGACAGCGTGCCGGACGGCGCCTCGCAATTCGAAGGCCGCAATATCGACGTGATTTACGCTGATTACTTTCGCCGTGTCCGCGAAATAGCAACAACGGGGCTGATCGATTGCCTTGCCCACCTCGATCTCATCAAAATCCATGGTCATCGGCCTAGTGCAGAGATCGGCTGTTTGGTCAACGAAACACTTGATTTTATTCGCGCGCAGAACCTCGCGATTGAGCTTTCCACCGCCGGACTGCGCAAGCCGGTGAACGAAGGTTACCCAGGGGATCCGATCATTGTCCTGGCAATGAAGAAGGGGATCCCTTTCACCACTGCCTCCGACGCGCACTCACACGTGCAACTTGGCGACAATTTTCCGTGTCTCGCGCACAGGATGGCGAGTTTTGGAATTCGCAAGGTCTGCATTTTCGAAAAACACAAACGTGCCCTGCATGCATGGTAGGGACGCTGCGGCTGACCGAATGTCTTTCGGGGACAGCTCAGCGCGCTGTCAAACGCAGCTGCTATTACCTCTATAGCTGAAGATCTAGTTGTGATCGTCTCTCTGTCGAAAACGCCTGTTCTGTTTCCGAAGGCAGGGGTAATATGAAGCCCAGACGTTGGGCGAGACGTTGGCAGGTTTCAGGTGCGAATCCTTCGAAGTGGTTGCTGGCAAATGCCCAGACATTACGCACGTCTGGAAAATGCCGCTCGATCTTAAGGGACCAGCTCTCCAAGGAGGCTTCACGTTTCCAGAGCAACTTTTTGTAACGATGGACGTGCCCACCATCAACGTCGTATTTCGTTGCGTAGTCGCCGAGCAAACGTAAATACAGGAAATCGGTAGTGCACGGCAGAAATTCAAACGGGGCAAGATTTCGTTCGTTGAGCGGAGTGGTATCGGCCCACACCCAGCAAATGCGATACTTTTCCAACAGCCGAATAAACTGTGGCCGATGCCAGCCGGCATGACGAAATTCAATCGCAAAACGGAAATCTCGCGGCAGTTGTGCGAGAAATTTTCGCAGCGCCGGTTTGCCGTCCCTTGGCGCTAAGGAAGGTGGGAGTTGGATGAGGATAACGTGAAGCTTTGGTCCGAGTGGCTCGATGGCGCGAAGAAACGAGCTTAATTCCGCTTCACAGTTACGCAGCCGGCAGGCGTGGGTGATCTGGCGAGGAAGCTTGCAGGTGAACCGAAAAGCAGCGGGAGTCATTTCGACCCAACGATGGACGTTATCTTCCGCCGGAGTAGCATGAAACGTAGAGTCCACTTCAATTGCTGGGAAATAGTTGGCGTAAAATTCCAGCCAGCGCGACTCCGGTAGATCCGGCGGATAAAAAACACCACGCCAGTCTTGGAAGCTCCATGCGCACGAGCCGATGCGAATTTTTTGCTGATCAGCCAGATTCAAAGGAAGTCAGAAAATTAGTCAGTTTTGTCCGCTAGGAAAAGTTTTCACGCTAGAATCTGTGATGATTACGCGGGTACGCCAGCTGCGTGGTGGCGGCTGCTGAAACTTGACTGGCCAGATAACTTAACTACGCTGCCCCACCCGAATGCAATTCGTTATTCGCGCCTTTTTGGTTGTCGCCGTTGTAGTATTCTTTTTGCCCGAACCGGGCAAGGCCTCTGTAATCTTCAAACCGGGTGAAAAACCGCGGTACGTAGCGCCCGGCGAAGAAGAAATAAGTGGGAACGCTGCGGAGCTGTTTCAGATCGGACAGACTGCCGAAAAAGAAGGCAACATCAAACGCGCGATCGGAGCATACAAAAGTCTCGTTAGACGCCATCCCAAAGATAAGCTGGCGCCCAGTGCGCTTTATCGCAGCGCTCAATTGCAGGAACAGCTCCACCTCTACACACCGGCATCCAATTCATTTCTCCAGTTGGTGGAAAGATATCCCAGCAGTCCGCATTTCGACGAATCGATCGAGGGGCAGTTTCGCGTCGGCGAAATTTATCTTAACGGGAAAAAACTGAGGGTTCTCGGCATTCCACTTGCATCGGCATTAGATCGCGCGGTGACTATTTTCGCCAACGTTGTTCGCACCGCGCCGTATGGAAGATACACAGCCCGGGCGCAGTTCGATATTGGTCTTGCGCGTGAGAAACAGGGCGCGAACGATGCGGCCCTGCAGGCGTACCAGGCGGTGGTGGACAAGTTCCCCAATGAACCGCTGGCAGTGGATGCGCAATATCAAATCGGTTACATCTGGTTCACCGCGGCCCAAACCGGGACAAAGGACGCCGCTGCCGCAGCCAACGCCAAAACTGCGTTCCAGGATTTCCTCTTCCACTATCCGAAGAGCGAGAAAGCAGCGCAGGCGCGTGCTAACCTCGACATTCTCGAGCACAAGCAAACGGCCAACTCGTACAAAGTCGCGAAATTTTACGATAAACAAAAATATTATCGCGCTGCCGTCATCTACTACAACGAGGTCATTCGTCAGCAACCAGGATCAGAGGAAAGCAATGAGGCCAAGAAACGGATTGATCAGTTACGCGCAAAGTTCGGGGATGCTGCGCTTCAGCCGGCTTTGCCCGTCGCACAAACTGGCAAGAAAAAGGGCGAAGCGCATGGAGCACGGACTGCCGGAACCGGGTCCGCAAAGCCAGGTGCGGCAAATAACGAAGCGCCATTACCTGCACCGGAGACTGATTCTTCGCTTCCACCGCCGGCTTCGCTTGCGCCCGATACTACCACTGCGCCTGAACCGCTGCTGCCTCTGCCGGGCACGAGTACAAGTTCGGATACGTCTCCCGCTGCCGGCGCCTCGGCCTCTCCCGAAGCGCCCGCCTCTCCGGCGCCTTGAAAGCCTCACTCGCGACAGTATTCTGCCTCGTCTTGAGTGGTTGCCTTGGCTATCACATCGGGCCGGTAAAGCCATATTATCTGCGTGACGTTCACACCATCTCAGTCCCGACTTTTAAAAATCGTACTCTCGTCCCACGCATCGAAGTTTTGATCACCGATACTGTAATCAAGCAGTTGCAACAGGATGGAACGTTTCAGATTGCCGGCGGGGACAATGCGGACGCTACTTTGAATGGTGAGGTATCTCGGATCGTCCGCCTGCCTGCTCGATCGGTGCGTGGCAACGTGTTGGCCACAACCGAATTTGCTCTGACACTAGGCGTAAGGTACTCGCTAACCGGAAAAAATGGCGAACAGCTGGCGCCACCGAGTGAAGCGGTCGGAACGACGAGCTTCTTCGTGAGTAGCGACGTAACCACTGATGAACGGCAAGCCTTGCCGCTGGCTACTGAGGATCTCGCTACCCGATTAGTTAGCCAAATAAGCGAGGGCTGGTGATGAGTGATGAAGGGGGAAGAAAGGCTTTGGACCATCCTCAACGACAAACTTGACACTCTGCGTGCCACAAATCGTTTGCCTGAGGCGATTCGCGTTGCCGAAACTGCCCTTGAAATCGCCAAACGCGCTTTCAAGGGGAACGAGACTCCACTTGCCACCAGCTTCGAGAAGCTAGGCCAGCTACTCGAACAAAAGGGAGATTACACCGCGGCCGAGGCAAACCTAGTGAAGGCGCATGCAATCCTCGAAAAAGGAAAACCACCCGACCACCGTGCCATCTATCGCTCGGCACGGCGGCTGGCATCCTTGTGCGATAGCCTCGGCCAATCTGAGGAGGCGATCAATTTTTATCAGAAGGCAATAGCCGCCGGTACCCAAATCGACGACGTTCCTTATTCCGATATCGGAACGATGTTAAATAACATTGCGCTGATTCTGCGCAAATCGGGCCGGCAAAAGGCGGCGGAGCCGTGCTATGTGCGTGCATTGGAGATTTATGAGAAACAACTTGGGCCTGATCACCCCGATGTGGCGTCAGTGCTAAACAACCTGGCGGTTTTCTATACGAATGAACGCCGTTACACTGAAGCCGAGAAGACACATCTTCGCGCGCTGGCTATCCGCCAAAAATTGAATCCACCTCCGCTCGCCGACATTGCGCAATCAAAATGCAACCTGGCGGTAGTGTATCATTCGCGCGGCGATTACGCGAAAGCAGCAGAACTTTATCAATCTTCGCTAAAAACCTGGGAGGAGGTGCAGGAAAAGCCCTCCAAAGATTACGAGATCGTTGTTTCGAATTATGCCGACCTTCTGCGTTCCATTGGCCAGGTGCGCAAAGCTCATCAATTGGAGGTTCGCGCACGCAAGAAGCGTTCCGGCTGATTTAGCCAGATGTAGCTCGCTTCGGTGCTGTTGTAAGACGCTCGATTTAGCCTTGCAGGCCGTCGGGTGTACGCGAATTATAGGCTGTTGTCTTCGCTCGCGTGGCGGAATCGGCAGACGCGTACGGCTCAGGACCGTATGGGGAAACCCGTGGAGGTTCGAGTCCTCTCGCGAGCAGTAAGCCCTTCCTGCCTTCAGCCAGAGGGCAAATACAACCCTACAATGCCAGCTTGGAAGGCTGGTTACTTCGACGCAGCTCTCCTTCTGGCTGCCCAACGCGCTTTCATTAGCTCGGACAGCCTTCTTCGCCCGGCAGGAGTGAGTGCGCCTTTTTTCTTGGCAGGAGTTCCCTTCTTGCCCGACGCTTTCCTCCTTGCCGCCCAGCGAGCCTTCATTAACAGAGAGAGCTTTCTTCGTCCGGCAGCGGTGAGCTGACCTTTTTTCCTGGCAGGAGTCGCTGTAGTCGCGCCTCCCCTTAGTTTTGCCCAACGCGCTCTGGCGGCAGCCGCAAGCTTCGCTCGAGTCGCGGGCGAAAAGTAACGGGCGCCCGCAGGGCGTGGGCGTGTTGTCGTCGTCGCAGGTGCACCTCCTCGCAGAATTAAGGAAAGGCGTTTTTCCAGATTATCAATTTGTCGGCGAATTGAAATCGCTTCTTCTAGAGCTTTAGCAGATGTATCCATATGTTGTTAGATAGCTGGAGTTGGCCCGACTGGCAAATCCCAATTTTATAATAACTTAGTGGTGTTCCTCGGCTGGACTTGCTTACTAGTTATACCTACGTAATAACGAGTAAAATCAACTGTGATAAAATTGCCAGCCGGTGTTCTATCAAATCCTGAAGTGACTACGCAAGTTGCACGGGTTCGAGAAATGTTCGGGTCCATTGCTGGACGTTACGATACCGCAAATCACTTGCTCAGCTGCGGGATGGATTTCTATTGGCGACGACGCGCGGCTGAAATGGTTTCCGATTGGCGTCCACACTGCATTGCAGATCTTGCGACTGGCACCGGAGATCTGGCGCTGGCACTGCAGAAGAAATTGCCGGAGGCAGAAATCAGGGGCGTCGATTTCCTGCCGGAAATGCTGGAACTTGCGCAGCGGAAAGGTGTGCGGCAAATCGTACTTGCCGATGCCATGAACCTGCCGTTTGGCGATGCTTCATTTGACTGTGTCACGATCGCATTTGGGTTGCGCAATCTAGAAAACTGGGGAGCCGGCCTTGCCGAGATGTCGCGCGTGCTTAAGAGCAACGGGCACTTGCTCGTACTTGAGTTCTCACTGCCCACAATACCATTCTTGCGCTCGGTCTATCGCTTCTATTTACATCAGTGCTTGCCGTTACTTGGTTCTTTTCTAACGGGCAAGAGAAACGCTTACAATTACCTTGGTGATTCGATCGAGGAATTTCCAAACGGTAGTGCGATGTGTCAGTTGATGGCTGGGAACGGTTTCACGTGCCCGACGTTCGAACCACTGACTGGTGGAATCGTCACGATCTACACAGCTGCGAAGCGGTAACTGCAAAAACGAGACGGGCAATTCTAGTGTTCCCAGTGATTGCGAAACCATTCAACGTTGGTACGCATTTTCGACCCTTTATTATTTGTGAATAGGAGATGTAGTTCCGCTTGGTGACGGACTCGGCGTTGCAGTAGCTTGAGCAGCCAGCGGCAATTTTAAGATGTTCAAGTCCGGATTGCTGATTTCGAAGGCGCCTTCGCGCCCATCCACACGCGCGCACCATGTGCCGTCATTATTTTGAGCACCGATGGTCAGCTTATGCGATACCTTGTTATCGGGTGAAGTTGTAAAGGCGAGAACAAGCTTCGGTTTTTCGAAGCCGTGTTGCTGCGTCGTTGCCCCGAGCCAGCGCACTGCACGCAAATTCGACAACGTGTTGAGCAGCGATTGCAGATTGGCTTGGTTGATCTGGTCGCTCCCTTTTAGCCAATGCCACTGGTTCGTCTGGTCGCGCTCAAGTGACAGCTCCTTCTCAGTCGTGACGCTTAAGCGATGAATTTGATCAGGTTTAAACTTGAAGATCGACAACTCCTGCCATTGCAGCGGATCGGGTGAAATCTGATCCACCAAACCGCGACGCACTGCCACGACGAATGGCTCATCGGTCAGCCGCGCGTAAACGTTATCACCCTCTTCTTTTCCAAAGGCGATTGCCGCAAACGGCTGCTCACCCGCTTTGCTTTCAGCGGTGTTTTCCGAAGCAAATGAACTGAACGTCAATTGAATCTGCGGCTTATCGAGACCGTATTTCGGCAGACTGGAAGCGACGTCTTCCACGAATTTTGTTACCCGCTCATTTTGCAGCGTGTCGATCAAGCGCCGAACCGCAGCTGAATCCGCCGGCGCATTGTTTCGTGTGGCGACTATCCAATTTCCATCCTTGCGGGCGAGAACGGTTTTGCCTTTGCCTGGAGCGTCGATCGTGATCCGATCGAGAATGTTTGTATCGATCCGAACCAAATGATAGTCGCGCAAATCGGCGGGCTTCGTGTTAAGTATTTCTTCGATCTTTTTCGGCAGGGTGTAAACGGATCCGCGAGGAGCGAACCGTACATAAATCTGGTCTTTTTCTTTCTCGGGCACGCTGCCGATCTGCAGCGTCTGACCCTTGTCCTCACGCCCGAAGACCTTGATCGAATCACCTAGCTCAACTTTCTGATCTTTTTTTTGCTCCTGATCATATAACGTGATCGATCCGCGCGGCTCGGCCAATCCATAAGGACGCAGGTCACCACGATCATCGGCCACGAATTGTTGAATGCGCGCCGCCGTAATTTGTGAAATCAAGTCGCCTACTTTCCCGTGATCGGCCCGGGCACGTAGCGGTTTGAGGATGTCCCAGTGCTCGCCTTTCTTTTCCAGCTCCATCTCACCGGCAGGCGTCTTCAATGCGATGCGGCGCACCTGCGCAGTCGTCAGATCGGTTAATTTTCTGTCGCGAAATTCCTCCGGTTTTTTGTCGATATCTTTCTTGACCGACTGCGTGGCGAGAAACGTTTCCTTTGAATTCTGGAAACGCACATACATTCTGCCTTCCATCGCGGCGTCTTTGCCGAACAAAATTTCCGGCGGTCTATCCCGGCCGAGCAGCTTGAGCTTTAGCTTGGGATTGTTCAGACCATACTCGGTCAGTTTGCTCTTATCGGTCTCAATATCTTTGGCTGGGATGGTCCCCTCCTTCTGCCATGTCTCCAAATCCGATAACAAATTCTCGACCAGAGCGCCATCTGCCTGGTCTTTGATCGGCGTTTCAAGTCGCCACTTGTTTTCACGACGCCGTATTTCGATTTTTTGATCGCCATTTTGAATGACGATGCCGTCGATTTTGTTTCGGTCGAAATTGACTACGTTCTGAGCCTGCCGCTTTGCCTCCTCCGTGCTCGGCCGTTTCATTTCAAAGAACCTGAAGTAAGCGACACCAGCGAGCACAATGACTCCCAGGATGAGGGTATTCCGCCAGTTCATACTAAACGCGCCGTTGCCACCACACCATGGTTCCGATCACGGCGGGAACCAGCGGTATGAACACCAAAATAATCCAGCGCAGCCGGCGCAATGCCTCTTCGTTGAGACTGAAGGTGAGCGGCTTCGAGACCTTTGGCGCGATACCGATAAGCTGTTCGCGACTAAGCAGCCAGTTCACGCTGCCAGAGATGAAATCGAGCCCCTGCTGATCTTGCGTGATCGCATTGTCCTGAACGAAGCTTGCGTTGCTAACTACTATCAGACGCGCCGAATTCACCTGGACCCGCTGATCTGCACTGCCCCCTTTTCCTACTGCTGCGGCGATTGTCAGCGGCACATTACTTTGCTTCGCGTCAGCCTGTAGTTTTACCTGGTCGTCGGTGTTGTAATCTTTTTCGGCAAAATAACCTTTTTCTGCCTGGATCAGCGGTTCGACTCGGATGTTGGCAGCGCGGACGCGGTCCGGCTCAAGAGTAAGTGAAGATGTGCCGCCCAAGAACAGCGTCCGCACGTCGGCTAACCGTTTTGTGATTGGACTGTCGCCCATGAAACGCGCTTGCACATCTCGCGTCAGTGCCAGCTCCTGGATACCAGTGCGCAGGAACACCATCAGTCTGTCGTCATTCATTTTGACGCCCAGTTCATTGACAAAGCCGCGGAGCTTCGGCGTTTTCGCCGCTGGATCCAGGAGAAGCAGAATCCGGCCCTGTTTATCCCAGAAATCGCGCAACAGTTTCATTTCGCGATCGGAAAAATCATATTGCGGCCCGATAATCATTACCGCTTTCACTTCGGCCGGAATCGCATCCAGGTCGAGAAGGTTCAGCTCCTGAAACTTGATGTTTTCGTTTTCGATAAACGTTTTCAGCACCGAGACCGGGCTAGTGCCTTCTGAAAGCGGCGCTTCCTTGTGGCCGGTGACGTAACCAAGCGTCTTCTTTTTGCCTTCCACAAGGTCGATCATAGCGCTGGTGATGGCTTGCTCGCCTTTGAATGCAGTGACGCGTGGGCCTTCGCCGAAGGCCATTCCGCTCTGGGCAACATCGGCCATCTCCGATGCCTTAACCGTTTTGTTGCGACCGTCATAATCGAGCACCAAAAGGCTCTCGTCCGTGACAACTTTGTATTTGTCGAACAGCTCTTTGGCGCGGGAAAGATTCCGCTCGGGATCGATGTGCTCGACATCAATTTTTCCCTTACCGGCGTATTGATATTCAGTCAGCAAATTCTGAACGTCGGCAGTAATCGGCGTATTGGGCGAAAAGAAAACCGTGATACGCATCTTGTTCTTCAGGGTGTCGAGGAAACGCTTCGTTTTGTCCGAGAGCGCATATTTTTGGTCGCGGGAAAAGTCCCAGCGCGCGTAGTGCTTGAAGGCGAAGGAATTCACCATCGCCATGAGAAACAAGATCAGCACGACCTGGACGAGGACATTGAAACCGATCCGGACCCGGCCAATCTTCATTCTCCCCCGCGTCCGCGGCTGCTTGGTAGTTTTGTCAGCCATCTGTCACAGCCTCCATTTACGGGATTGGAATGCCTGATAGGTGAGCGTCAGCATTACAATCGTCATGCTCACATAGAGAACGATCGGCCGCGTATCGATTACGCCACGGGAGAATGTGCCCATGTGTTCGATCGCAGAGAAATAGCCAAGCAAATCGCGCGTTGTAGAAGTAACGTCCAGAAGAATGAACTGAACCAGGCCGAGAAAAAACAGCAGGGTAATTGCGCAGAAAGAAATAACCGCTGCGATGATTTGGTTCCTGGTCAGAACAGATGTGAGACAACCAATCGAGAGATAAAACATTCCAAGCAACAAAAGCATCAGATAGGATCCCCAGTATGCTCCGGCAGAATGCGCGGCCGGCTGGCTCGTTAGTCTCAGAAAAATCCAGAAGTAAAGCAGTGTCGGGACCCAGAGGATCAGGTAAAAGACCAGCGCACCAAAGAACTTTGAGAGCACCACCTGCCAGTCGCGCACAGGGACGGTAGTTAGCGGCTCAATCGTGCCGAGCTTAAATTCTTCGGCAAACAGGCGCATCGTGATCAGGGGAAAGATCAGAACGAATGCGAACCAGAAGAAGACCGAATTGAAGAATGCTTCCTGTACCGTGTATTGCACCTGGCGCTGGTTCATGAAGGAGACCTGGAAGTAAAAATCGATCCCGCTCACGATGAGGAAAAAGATGAGCACGATGTACGCGATCGGGGAATGGAAATAGCCGCGCACCTCGCGCGAGAGCAGGGTGTAAAACTTACGCATGGATCGATTTGCCTTTTACCATGATCTCAAACCAGGTCGGGATGCGTGAGCTCAACGAATACATCCTCGAGCGTCGCTCGACGCTGAGTTAACTCGCGCACCGCCCATTGGCGATCGGCGGCCAACCGAAAGACCTCTTCGCGGACGTCGATGCCCGATTCAACCCGCAGGGAAAATCTCTTCCAGTCATCCTCTCCGTCAGTAACCACATCTCGCACACCTGAAATCTTCATCAGTTCCTCTGCGCCGTTATCCTTGCCGACTTTTGCTTCAAGCACTACGCCGCCAGCTTGCCTGATTTTCGCGAGCAAATTATCCGGCGTATCACACGCCTCGATTCGACCCTTGTGAATTATGATCACCCGGCTGCACGTCATCTCCACCTCCGGTAAAATGTGAGTAGGTCAGGCTCCGCCAACAGCGCATCCGCCAGACCGACGCGTTGTCGATAGCCTTTGGAGAGAGTGCCGATCAGCTTCTTTTTCACGTCCTTGAGACCGCAGAGTTCCTCTACATCACCGACACGCTCCGCTACGCGACGATGCTGCACTCCCTTCAACGCCGCGCGATAGTTGAGATACTCCGTAACGCGCATGTCGCTGTAGAGCGGCACATTTTCCGCCATGTAGCCGAGGTGCGCCCGTGCCTGAAGCGATTGTTCAAAAACGTCGAATCCCGCGACCGTAGCCCGGCCTGAAGTAGGCGGCATAAAACCAGCCAAAATGCGCATTGTCGTGGTTTTACCGGCCCCATTTGGCCCGAGAAAGCCCATGATTTCGCCTTGGTTAACTTCGAAATTCAAATCCTGGATCGCGGTCTGGCCAGCGTACCGTTTTGTCAGATTTTCGACCTTAATCATTGTGCGATATTTCGATGAGACAACTGAGGCGCGATTGCGTTGCCAATTTTTTTAGCGCGCCTTTAGACTCACGTTCGCAAGCTGTCGGTTTTGTCCATCGGCGCCCATTACGCCGACTGTAAATTCCACGTCCGCGCCGCTGTCTACGGATCGAAATAGCTCCTCGACCTGTTTAACAGAGCTAATCTCAAACTTGCCTATACGGTAAATCACCAGACCACGCTCAACACCCGCTTCATCTGCCGGGCTGCCTGGTTCGACCGCAGCCACTAAAACGCCCCGCCCTCGCGCATAGCCGAGCGCATCACTTAATTCCTGGCTTAAGTTTTGTAGCTGCAGCCCAAATAAGTTCTCTGCTCTCGAAATCGATGTTTCGCTCGTAGCGGCCGAGCTTTTTGTCGTGGGCTGTTTCTGCGCCATTTTTTTGAATCGATTGACACTATCACGCACGACCTCCGCCGGAATGGCGAAACCAAGTCCCTGCGTGGGCACCCCTTGTGGGGTGAACGCCATCTTTGCGGAAGCGATGCCGACCAGCCGGCCGGAGAGATCGATCACCGGCCCACCGCTGTTACCCGGATTGATTGCCGCGTCGGTCTGCACGAGGTCTTTATATTCGACGTCATCCACTGTGATATTGCGCTTCGCCGCGCTAAGGACGCCCCGGCTGATGGAGCTGCCGTAGCCGACAGCGTTGCCTACTACGATCACTGTCTGGCCAAGCAAGTTCGGAGAAATGTTCTCGAGGTTGATAAAGGGAAATGCGGTTTGTGCGTCGATTTTAATGAATGCCAGATCGGTCTTGTCATCGCCGGCGATATAGTGAGCGTTGTAGGTTTTGCCGTCGTTTGTCGTCACGTGAATTTTCAGGTCCGCGGCGCGTTCGACCACGTGCTTATTGGTCACGATGTAACCGGCCGGATCGATAATGAAACCGGAGCCGAGACTTTGCAGCGTCTGGCGAATCTGGCGCGGCCGGACGCGGTTGTAACCGAAGAATTGCGCGTAAAAATCCTCAAACGGATCGCGCACCGTGCGCCGAACCACGCGTTCGGTATTAATGTTCACTACTGCCGGCAACACCTTGGCTACAGCCAAAACGGCCGGTTCCGAAGCCGGATCCGCTTGTGCAAAACAAGACGCCGATCCCGCGAGGATCAACAGACTCGCAATGAATAAACTCAGCGCGCAATCCGCGCTCTGCGCGCGTACGAGAGCAAACACTTTCCTGACATTCATTGCGCAGCCAAGTAACGAAGCCATCTTCGCACTGTCAACCGCTGCGGGCACTGTAGCGGCGGCCTTGTGCACCGCCGCGCGGAGGCTGTCATTCTTATTTTGCCGGCCGCAGCTCGGTGGCTACAGACTTGCCGCGCCGCGCAATCGTCGGAGATTAAGTTTGCCATGCGTACTTCAATTGACGCTCGCGCAAATATCGACCTGATCGAGGATAATTACCGGCGCTGGCAGGAAAATCCTGAGTCAGTCGATTCGGGATGGTCGGCCTTTTTCGAAGGCTTCGAGCTCGGGAATCTGCCGCAGCGTGACGGGGCTGCGGTGGCGGAGGCCGAGGCTCGCGAGGCAGCGTTGCAGACACGTGTCGATGGTCTCGTTTACGCGTATTGCTCGCTGGGGCATACCATCGCACGCGTCGACCCGCTGGCAGAGACGCAACCTCAAAATCCGTTGCTCAGTTTGAGCGAGTTCGGATTCAGCGAATCAGATCTCGATCTTCGCGTTTCGTCGAAATTCTTCCTCGACAATCGGCCGATGACCTTGCGTGAAATGGTCGCCGGCCTCGACAGAATTTATGCCGACTCCATCGGCTCGGAATTCATGCATATCCAGGACCCGCGGATTCGCGACTGGGTGCGGCGGCGGCTGGAGACGCGGCCGCACAAACATTCGACGCCACGCGCAGTTCAGGTGGCCCTGTTGCGGGCGCTGCTCGAAGCCGAATCGTTCGAGATCTTCCTGCATACGCGCTACGTGGGACAAAAACGGTTTTCCCTTCAGGGCGCGGAATCGCTCATGGTAATTCTTGATACGATCCTGCACCGATGCCCCGAGGGTGGCGTCGAGGAAATTTGCATGGGCATGGCGCATCGTGGGCGCCTCAATGTGCTCGCGAACTTTTTGCGCAAATCGCTGAAGGTTGTCTTTACGGAATTCAGCGAGAATTACATTCCCGATTTGGTAGCCGGCGATGGCGACGTGAAATACCATCTTGGTTATCGCGCGGTGCGCAGACTTGCTTCAGGGGCCGAAGTCGAGATTCGCCTCTCCTCAAATCCGAGTCACTTGGAAGCGGTCGATCCTGTGGTCGAGGGAAAAGCACGCGCGCGACAACGAATCCGTGGAGATGTCGAGCATCGGCGAAAAGTTTTGCCGCTGCTCGTGCACGGCGACGCGGCTTTCATTGCACAGGGAATCGTAGCCGAGACACTCAACCTATCTCAACTACACGGTTACAGCACCGGCGGCACCATTCACATTGTGGTGAACAATCAAATCGGCTTCACCACGCTTCCCAAAGACGCGCGATCATCTCCGTATGCCACCGATATTGCCAAGATGATTGAGGCGCCGATTTTTCATGTGAACGGCGACGATCCCTTGGCCATTAAATTTGTTAGCGATCTGGCGTTTGATTTTCGACAGCAATTTGGGCGAGACGTGGTGATCGATATGTATTCCTATCGCCGCTATGGCCACAACGAAGGCGACGAACCCTCATTTACCCAGCCCGATCTCT